>JAFGBH010000022.1 GCA_016933215.1 Deltaproteobacteria bacterium
AACAAACATTTTCCTTAATCCCGACAATCGGGATAAGTGAGTTAACGAATTTATTTTCTGCCAGAAAACACAGAAAATAAATTCTAATGTACCCAACAATCGAAGATTCCCCGCAACGTGTCGGAGCAAAAGCGGAGATTCCGTTTATACGGGATTGCGGGGAGCTTCAAAAATAAAGGGGATATCAGGTGAAGAAGCTCAATATGCTCGTCGTTGAAGATGGGCAGTCTCAGAGAGAGATGCTGCGCGATTTTCTTGAGCAGGAAGGCCATAGCATCGAAGAGGCGGAAAACGGGGAGATGGCAATTGAAAAGGTTCAAAGCGGCCATTTCGACTTTATCCTTCTCGATTATAAGATGCCCGGCATGGATGGTATGGAGGTACTCAAAAAGGTCAAAAGAATCAATCCGGAAATCGACATCGTGATGATGACCGCCTACGGGACAATAGAAACTGCCGTGGATACGATGAAGGCGGGGGCTGTCGATTATATTACCAAGCCCGTTGACTTGGACGAACTCCTTATCCTCATCGACAGAATATCCGAGCGGAAAACGCTCATCAGGGAAAACGAGATTCTCAGGGAAAAACTCTGGAAAAAGGGGATTACCACCGATCAGATCATATACCGGAATCCGAAAATGGAGGAATTAATCAATATGGTGGCACGGGTCTCGGCAAGTCGTGCCACTGTTTTGATTCAGGGTGAAAGTGGTACCGGCAAGGAGCTCTTTGCCCGGCTGATTCATAAGATGAGTCCTCGTTCGGAGAAGCCGATGATCGTGGTAAACTGCAGCGCTCTCCCGGAGACCCTTTTGGAAAGTGAACTCTTCGGTCATGAAAGAAGGGCATTTACGGGGGCAACGGCACGGCGGAAGGGAAGATTCGAGGAGGCAGACGGCGGGACCCTCTTCCTCGACGAGATCGGAGAACTTTCGCTCCCCGTGCAGGTAAAACTCCTCAGATTTATTCAGGAAAGGGAGTTCCAGCGCCTCGGTGGAAACCAGACAATCCGTTCCGACGTCAGGATCATAAGTGCAACCAACAGGAACCTTGAAGACAGGGTCAAGGATGGCAGGTTTCGGGACGACCTCTATTACCGGCTCAATGTGGTCGTGATGAACATACCGCCGCTTCGGGAACGGAAGGAGGACATCCCTTCTCTGATACAACACTTTATCGAAAGCTTTTCTTCGGAAAACAAGAAGGAGATCAGAGGCGTGAGCAGCGAGGCGATGGACCTTCTCCTCAAATATGACTATCCCGGGAATGTACGTGAGCTTGAAAATGTCATCGAGAGGGCGGCGGTGATCGCGAGAGATCCCGTGATATCCCTCAGGGATCTTCCCTTCAAGGAAGTCACCTCCCATCACGGTTATAGTGTAAGTGCGGAAGGAACTACCATGAAGGATTCAATCGAGACACTGGAATTTCAGTTGATAGAGCAGGCCCTCTCCGATGCCGGCCACAACCAGACAAGGGCAGCTGATATCCTAGGCATCAGCGAGCGGACCCTGCGTTACAAAATGAAAAAATACGGCCTCAAGGACTGAGGACTTCCGAATAACGCCCCGTTTTTCTACGACCATACCCCGGCGATCATCTGACCGCAGTAGAGACATTTTCCATCCCTGATATTGATTTCGTTGACCCGATACCCCCTGCGGTCAATGAGTTTCTTGCCGCATGCGGGACAGAAGGTGTTGCTCGACTCCGACGGGGGGATGTTCCCCACATAGACATAATGGAGCCCTATTTTCATGGCCTCTCGTCTCGCCTCTTCGAGAAAAGAGATTGGCGTGGGGGGAAGGTGGGTCAGTTTATAACGCGGAGAAAAGCGCGAGAAATGCAGGGGGTAGTCAGGGCCAAGGTTTTCCACAATCCAGTGGCACATCTTCTTTATCATCTCCATGTCGTCCGCATAGGTGGGAACGATGAGGGCTGTCATTTCGAACCAGATACCCCGCTCTTTCAGTACCTTGAGTGTATTCAGGACCGGTTTCAGGCGCCCCGCATTGAGCCTCGAATAGAGGTCCTCGGAAAAACTCTTTATATCGACATTTGCAGCGTCCATCAATTTTGTCAACTCCAGGAGGGGTGGGTCGTTGATGTAGCCGTTCGTGACCCATATATTCTTTATGTTCTTCTTTTTCGCGAGGCGTGAAGTATCGATCATATATTCGTAAAATGTCGTTGCCTCGGCGTAAGTGTAGGCAATGGACCGGCAGTTTTTTGCCGCTGCCGCCTCCACAACGGCAGGGGGAAACATATCGTAGAACCTCACTTCTTCGGGCCTGACCTGTGATATCTCCCAGTTCTGACAGTTGAGACAGTGAAAACTGCACCCGGTAGTGGCGATGGAAAAGGCGCTTGTTGCGGGGAGAAAGTGATAGAGGGGTTTCTTTTCAACGGGATCGATGTGTATGGCGCAGGGATTGCCGTAGACCAGAGTATAGAGCCTGCCGCCGATGTTCACATGGGATTTGCAGCGGCTCCTGGCACCAGGGGGGAGGATGCATGTATTGGGACAGGTCAGACACTGGACATAGCCCTTTTCCAGCTCTTTCTTGAAATAGACCTCTTTCGACCACTTCCAGAGTTTCTCCGGAGCGTCGTTCGGTATGATCTTTTTTATATTTTTTTCGCCGGCGAGGATGTTCTTCGCGAAGAGGTCGACAGGGGAAAGGATGCAGGCGCAGGTAAGACCCGCCCTGATGACCTCCCGCCTCGTCAGGGGATATGAAAAGCTGAGCCCTTCGAGGATATTCTTCTTCATTTCACGCCCTTTTTGAGCATTGTAACAAGGAAGCCGCAGGCAATCAATCCCTTAAGGGCGATCAGGAAAAAACAGGCGGAATAGATACCGAAGCGGGGAACGAGAACAATACCGATGGCGAAGGCGCCCAGAGATCCCCCCAGAAGATCAGCCGTATAGAGGGACCCCCCGGTCTCCCGCGGTGAGGAGAAAAGAAGGCTTCCCGCTATGGGAAATTCCGCGCCCGTGAGGGTGCCCATAAGGAGGGTCAAAAAGGCAAGGGCAAAAGGTTCGAGAAGGTTCTTTGCGGCAAAAAGTGTATAAACGAAGATGAGAAGGTAGATGATGACCGCTCCTTCTGTCGCAAGAAGCGTTCCCCTTTTTACCATGTTGATCCTGTTTGCCATGTAGCTCCCCAGGGCGAGGCCTGTCATGAAAGCGGCAATGATAATGCCGATCCCGGTATAGACGCTCCCGTGCAGGATCTGGTAGACGAGGAGTATGATGACCTCCATCGAAGCGGCGGTAAATCCCGTGGTAAAAATGACCTTTTCGGTCATTCCCAGACGGAGAAAGAAGAAGAGCAGGAAAAGGAAGAGTACCGCGGTAGGGACGAGATAACTATCCTGAAACATGCTGAGCCAGACACGCATCGTATAGAGATATGCCGCGGGATGAAAATCGTAATTGGGGGGTATTTCGTCGATGAGATGTTCCTTCAAAAAGGAGACCCTTTCAGGTGTAACCCACCCCGTAAGATAATCCTCATTGATGTAGGTCGTTTGGATACCCCTGGATGAAACCAGAGATGCGATATCGTCGGTCAGCGAGTGATCGGAGGCGATAAAGATATTTCTCTCGCCAGGTATTATTAACACGTGACGGAAGACGCCATTGAGCGAATTATAAAGTGTTGAAAGGAGGCGTGCCTGATCATGGCTTATGTAATTTTCGGCTCCCCTGAGGCCGAAGGTGATAACTCCACCGGGGCGGAGAATCGCTTTTGCCTCCCGGAAGAATTCCAGTGTATAGAACCGGTTGAGCTGTAGCGATAAGGGATCGGGAAGATTAAGGATGACCGCATCGTATCTGCCGGGTGTTTCCTGAATAAATTTTCTTCCGTCTTCCAGATGGATATGAACCTTTTCGGGAAAACCGATATCGAGGTTCTCGATACCCGCCGGGATAATCCGGGGATCGATCTCAACGTAATCTATGCGTTTCACATCATACTTCAGTATCTCATCGATGAGGCCGGCGATTCCTCCGGAGACGAGGAGGACGGAATCGATTTTCTCAATCTGTGGGAGGGCGAAATGGACCATTTCCTCACTGGCACGAATGTTCGGTGTGGAGAAGAGATGCTCTCCGTTTTCGAAAAATGAGGTCTGCCCCCGTTCTTTTGTTACTACGAGCCGCCCGTAGGGTGATTCGTCATATTGAGCGACTTCCTGATGCGGATAGAGCCATGTGAGAGAGGCGGTGTCGAGGGGAAAGACAAGGAAAAGAGCGAGTATCGCCGCCACCGCTGTTATTCTCAGAAAGGATGTGTGCATACCGCGCCTTTGCGTGAGGAGGAACGCAACGAGGCAGAGAAGTGAGGGAATGTAAAGGATCTCGAGATTATTGAAATAGTGCACCAGAAGAAAGGTGAAGAGGACGCCGCCCAGTATGTCACCGATATTATCGAAAAAGTAAACAGTTCCTATGCTTCGTCTCGGGCCAGCCTTTGTCGGCATGATGGTGCAGGCGACCGTCAGAAGACCGCCGGTAATGATGCAGTATGGCAGGAGGAGCATTGTCGACCAAAGTATCAGTGCTTCCAGTCCGGGAAGCTCTCCCCGTGCGAAGAGGAGATTTTTCAGGGACCGGATAAGGACGATATGAATGATCGGGAGTATCGCAACGACGAAAAGAGAACCGCGGAAGATAAGAGACTGAAGGAGATGTGATCGTATATATCGTCCCGCATAGGCACCGAATCCGGTGAGAAGAAGCCAGAGTGAAATGAGGACCCCGACGATGATCTCATTTCCGGCGAATACATTGATAAATTCACGGATCACGGTAATCTGTGTAATGACATGAGAAATGCCGAGGGCGGTAATCGCGAATGGTATGGAAAACCGGTCAATATGGCCCGTCACAAGACAACCCCTGATAATGGATGAAACAGTCTATCTGCAATTTTAAAGAAATTCAAGGATATGTGATGGCAGACATTTCATTTTCGACCGCCGGCACGGACGCTCTTTTGCACTACCGGGGATACCCTGGGATGAAACGGAGAGAATTAGATTTTTGCGTCCTTTTTTTTGTGTTATAAGAAAGTCCGATACCGGAGGAGCAAATTGCTATGACGGATGATGAGATGAATTCAAAAATTCAAAAAGTGGCAGATCTGATTGTGGAGTCTGAAAGGATTGTGGTCTTCACGGGGGCCGGCGTCAGTACCGAATCGGGGATACCAGATTTCAGAAGCCCCGGCGGGATATGGACCAGGTTCGATCCCGATGATTTTACCATCCATAAATTCAGGACGAGCAGCGAGACACGGAGAAAGCAGTGGAAAATCCTCGTTCATGAAGGGCTTTTTCAGGAGGTAGCGCCCAACAAGGCCCATCTCGCAATCGCCGAGATGGAACGTATGGGGAAACTTGACTGTGTCATTACGCAGAACATTGACGATCTTCACCAGAGGGCGGGAAACAGCCGCGAAAAGGTGTTTGAACTGCATGGCAACATGCTCTGGATCAGGTGCATGAACTGTAATGAGCAGTACCCGATGGACCATGTGAAGGAGAGCCTCAATGCGGGCGTTGAAGAACCGGTCTGCGATAAGTGCGGCGGCATGCTGAAACCCGATGTGGTCTTCTTCGGTGAGTCACTCCCCGCCGACACCGTTGACGCCGCAATGTATCATGCATCACACTGCGATCTTTTCATCGTCGTGGGATCTTCACTGGTGGTGCAGCCCGCGGCCTTTATGCCTTCATATGCCAAGGATGCCGGTGCCTCCCTCGTTATCATTACTATCAGTTCCACACCCTACGATCATATGGCGGAGGTTCTTATTAATGCAGGTGCGGGAGAAACCATGTCCGCCATTATCGAAAAGGTGAAGGAAAGGGAGTAGGAAAACCGTGTGCCTCCTTTTTATTGCCTATAAGTCACATCCTCGCTATCCCCTTATTCTGGCGGCGAATCGCGACGAGTTTTACGACAGGCCCACGAAGGCGGCTGCGTTCTGGGATGAGAGATCAGATGTGCTCGCCGGGAGAGATCTCAAGGAAGGAGGCGCCTGGCTCGGAATTACAAGGGGAGGCAAGATCGCCGCCATTACGAACTTCAGGGATCTTGGAGCCCTGAAAGTGGATGCACCGTCACGGGGGCATCTCGTGGGAGACTATCTTCTGGGGAATGATGGTCCTGAGGAGTATCTTCGGGACCTCAGGGATCGCGCCGGCGCCTACAGCGGGTTTAATATCGTCGTGGGACAGGTGGACGATCTTTACTACTTTTCAAATATGGAGGCTACCATCTTAAAGATTCCCGAGGGTGCGCACGGCCTCAGCAACCATTTTCTGGATACCCCCTGGCCGAAGGTTGAGAGGGGAAAAGAACTGATGGGACAGGTACTTTCAAAGGACGAGGAGCCTTCTTTCGAGGCGATATTTGGTGTCCTTGCCGACCGGTCACGACCGGATGATTCGATGCTCCCGGATACCGGAATTGGAATTGAATGGGAAAGGATTCTCTCGCCTATTTTCGTTGAAACGGAGGGGTACGGGACTCGATCCTCCACGATAATCCTGGTGAAAAGGGGTGGCGAGGCCACCTTTGTCGAGCGGGTTTCTAATGGGGAACCCGGGGAATTTGACGAAAATAGATTTGACTTTGAGATTAACGTACCGATAGGTTAAAGCGAATATGCGAAAGAAAGAGTATCCCGATTTTCCCCGTGTCGGTGTCGGGGCAGTGGTGATCAAAAATAGAAGGGTTCTCCTCGTAAAGAGAGGCATACAACCCAGCAAGGGCCTCTGGGCCATTCCCGGCGGCAACATGAAGCTAGGGGAAACGCTGAAAGAAACGGCCGAGAGAGAAATACTGGAAGAAACGGGGATTTCGATCGAGGCCAAAGATCCGATTTATGCCTTCGATTTTATGGAACGTGATGATGAGGGCGGTCTCCGGTTCCACTACGTTGTCGTGGACCTCCTGGCAGAGTATGTATCGGGTGAGCCCCACGGTGCTGACGATGCACTGGAGGCGCGCTGGTTGAACTGGGAGGAATTAAAAAACTTGCCCGTTTCAAAAAACACGCTCAATCTCTTAAGAAAAATCGGTTTCGACGGTTTGTCTGATTCTGTTTAGCAATTAATCCGAAGATTTCACTATCCGTTGCGGATATTTGTAATAATAAATAAAACATGATTGGGAAGGGGGTGGTGGTTCCTTAAGTAATCCGTTTTTTCATATTAATGATGGTGCATCATTTCAGATGCACCCATACTTCAGAATGGAGGTGCATTATGGATCTTGGTGGTCTGGTCGCGCGAAATGCCAGAATGATTCCCGACAAGGAGGGAGTCGTTTATGGTGAAAAGAGATATACCTGGAAGGAGGTAAACGAAAAGGTCAACACCGTGTCGAATGCCCTTTTAAAGGGTGGACTTAAAAAGGGGGATAAGGTTGCCCTCTGGATGTTCAATTCCGATATGTTTGTTTTTGTCTTCTACGGTATTGTAAAGGCGGGAGGTGTGGCAGTTCCCGTCAACTTCCGTCTTGCTCCCCCGGAGGCGGAATATATTTTCAACAATTGTGATGCCGTGGCACTGGTCTTTGATGACATCTTCGAGCCCGTCGTCCGTGAGATGAAACCGCATCTCAATAATATCGGAGCCTTCTACTCCGCGGGAAGCGGGCGTTTCGAGGGACTCAATCCCCTCGAAGATGTGCTCGCATCGGGCGATACGGATGAACCCGGTGTGAAAGTGGACGAGTTTGATGAGAGTGAAATCCTCTATACGTCGGGAACAACGGGAAGACCGAAGGGCGCGCTCTTCGTCCATCATAGCCACATAACTCTGGTGACCTCTATGGCCGCCCTTGTGGGGATTCACCCGAAAGACAGAATCCTCCATGCTGCGCCGCTTTTTCACTCGGCAGAGCTTAATCTCTATCTGAATCCCGGGACATACCTCGGGTCCACCCATGTGATAATAAGAGATTTCATCCCCGACAAGGTTCTCGAACTGATCGAAAAGGAAAAGGTGACCCAGTTCTTTGGGGCGCCGATCATGTTCACCTTTATGATGATGGTTCCCGACTTTGATAAATACGATCTTTCCTCCGTCAGGTATTATGGGTACGGAGCGGCCCCAATGGCGGCAGAATCGGTAAAGGCGATGATGGAAAAATTCAAATCGACGGACTTTTTCTGTCTCTGCGGCTTTACCGAAGCGGGTCCGGGCGGCATCGGTCTCCTCCCCGAGGATCAGATACGGAAGGCCGGCGCAGGTGGAAAATACGTTGTCAATATGGAATCCCGTCTTGTCAATATGGAGGGGAATACCGTTACCGAGCCGGGTGTAGTGGGTGAACTTGTCATCAAGGGCGAAACCATCATGAAGGGGTACTACAAGGACCCGGAGGCGACGAAAGAGGCGATAAAAGACGGCTGGGTCCATTCGGGAGATCTGGGCGTCATGGATGACGAAGGATACATTACGCTGGTGGACAGAAAGAAGGACATGATCATTACCGGCGGAGAAAATGTCTACAGTAAGGAAGTGGAAGACGCCATATACGAAAATCCGAAGATAAAGGAGGCCGTCATTGTTGGTGTTCCTCATCCTGACTGGGGAGAAACGGTGGTTGCCGTTGCAAGCCTCCATGAGGATGCCGCTCTTACCATGGAGGAGTTGCGGGAATTTCTGAAAACCAGGATTGCCGATTACAAGATTCCGAGACGGCTTGAAATCGTGGGCGAACTGCCGAGAAATGTTTCGGGGAAGGTCCTGAAATATCAGCTGAGAGAAACCCTGCAGAAGAACTGACGTTGAGTGCCTGTAGAAAAGGCTGTAGAGAGGTACAAAAAAGGGGGCCGGTGTTATATCGGCCCCCTTTTTTCACCCGAAAGGGTGCCGAGAATAACCTGTAACAGAACAGCCAAAAAATAACTGCGTATATTCAAGAAGATAGGACCTAATTTCCCCGAAAATTTGACAGAAATGAGAAAATGTGTTTTATATGTTAAGCTTTTTCAAGCGAGGAAGGAGGATTCTGTAATGCATCATGGCGAATCCAGATTGGTGACTCACTTATTTACCTGAAAGGCCTACTACCATATTCTCCTAACTTGATTTTTTGCTTCGTTGAGTGGCTCTAGCGCTCGTCATATCGAAAACATTGTGTTTTCTCCGTAATTGTCTTGTTTGTACATTAATTATTAGGTGAATCAATAAAAGAAGGGAGGTCTGACATGAGAGGAAAAGGTGTATATCTAACTAAAATCATTGTTGTATTGTCCTTTGTACTAATGGTTTTGCTGCCACTGAATGCATCCGCGGCTAAGGGGGTGCTCAAGATTGCCGATCTCAGCTGGGACAGCGTTCAGGTTTATAACCGTATCGCCGGATTTATTCTCGAGAATGGCTATGGATACATATTGGAGTATGTACCCGGCAATACCATTGCCCTCTTCGCCGGTACTGAACGGGGAGATATTGACATCAATATGGAGGTCTGGGTGGAAAATCAGCAGGAGGCTGTCGATAAGGCCCTTGCTGCAGGAACGGTGCTTGATCTCGGGCCCAATTTCCCCGACAGCTGGCAGGGGTGGCTCGTTCCCACTTATGTTATCAAGGGTGATGCAAAGCGTGGCATCAAAGCGCTGGCCCCCGATCTGAAATCGGTCGAGGATCTGCCTAAGTACTGGGAGATCTTCAAAGATGCTGAGGATCCCTCAAAGGGACGTTTCTACTCCTGCATCCCCGGATGGGAGTGCCAAAAGATTAACGAGAAGAAATTTGCGTCCTACGGTCTCGACAAATACTACAATATATTTCTCCCCGGTTCCGATGCCGCGCTCTCTGGCTCCATGGCGGCCGCCTATAAGAAGGGGCAACCCTGGTTTGGCTACTACTGGGCGCCGACCTGGGTACTGGGAAAATACGATATGACGCCGCTCGAGGAACCCCCTTACAGCGATGCCGTCTGGAACAAAAATTATGCCTGCGCCTATCCTTCTGTGAAGGTCAACATCTTTGTCAACGCCGGTCTTCAGAAGAAGTCCCCCGAAGTGGTGGCATTTCTCTTGAAATATGAGACTACCCAGGCAATGGCAAACAAGTTTCTGGCCTATATGCAGGATGAAAAGGCAAGTACCGACGATGCCGCCCTCTGGTTCCTCAAGAATTACGAAGACCTCTGGACGACCTGGGTGCCCGCCGATGTGGCAAAAAAGGT
>JAFGBH010000095.1 GCA_016933215.1 Deltaproteobacteria bacterium
ACCAGGCCTTCCTGCTCGCATCTCTCGGCAAAGTCGGGGTTTTCCGCCAGGAATCCGTAGCCGGGATGAATTGCTTCCGCTCCCGTTTCCCTCGCGGCCGCTATTATCTTGTCGATATTGAGGTAACTTGCTGCCGGTTCGGCATCTCCCAGGTAGAGGGCCTGATCGGCTTCCAGCACATGGACCGCATTCCGGTCCGCATCGGAATAGAGGGCCACTGTGGTAATCCCCATCTCCCGGCAGGTATTCATGATGCGCCGCGCTATCTCTCCCCTGTTGGCCACAAGGATTTTCTTAAACATGCCCTGTCCCCTGTCATTGAACTTCTCTTTTGTATTCATATCGCAACTCACACCTGTCTATAGGATTACATTCTGAAAATGCCGTATCCCAGGATGTCGTCGCGTATGGGTGCATTTAACGCCGCCGATATGGCAAGGCCGAGTACGTTCCTCGTATCCACGGGATCGAGAATGCCGTCGTCCCACAGCTGGGACGAGCTGTAGAAGGCATTGCTTTCATTTTTCGCGCTCGCAATAAGGGGTCCCCTGATCTCCTCTTCTTCCTCGGGAGACATAGGGGGAAGCCCTTCCTTGGCAAGCTGGTCGTTTCTGATCGTTACCAGGACACCGGAGGCCTGTTCGCCCCCCATGACGGCAATTTCCGCATTGGGCCACATCCAGAGAAACCGCGGAGAATAGGCCCGGCCGCACATGGCGTAATTTCCCGCTCCGAAGGAAGCGCCCACCATGACGGTAAACTTCGGTACCGTGGCGGTAGATACGGCATTGACCATTTTATGGCCGTTTTTCGTAATACCGAGCCGCTCATACTCGCTTCCGATGATAAAACCGTTGATATTTTGAAGGAAGATGAGGGGTATCTTGCGCCGGTCGCAGAGCTGGATAAATTGCGTCCCCTTCAGGGCGCTGTCGGGAAAGAGAATGCCGTTATTTCCCAAAATTCCCACGGGATACCCGTGAATATAGGCCCAGCCGCAGACCAGCGTGGGGCCGTAGAGTTCCTTAAATTCAAGAAACTCGCTTCTATCAACCATACGGGCGATTATTTCTCTCACATCATAGGGCACTTTTAACTCCCGGCTGACAATCCCGTAGACCTCTTTCGGGTCATAGAGGGGCGGTGCCGGTTCATGCATGGGAAGGCGGGCCTTTTCGGTGGGCGGCAGATTTTCCACGATGGAACGCACAATTGCGATGGCGTGGGCATCGTCCTCGGCATAATAATCGGAAACTCCCGACTCCCGGCAGTGCACATCCGCACCGCCAAGCTCGTCGGCGGTAACCTCTTCGCCGGTTGCGGCCTTTACGAGGGGAGGTCCGCCCAGAAAAATCGCCCCTGTGCCCTTTACATGGACTGTTTCGTCGGACATAGCGGGGACGTAGGCGCCGCCGGCGGTACAGAGCCCCATGACGGCTGTTATCTGGGGAATGCCCATTTTTGATATGATCGCCTGGTTGTAAAAAATTCTCCCCCCGTCGTCGATATCGGGAAAAACCTCGGATTGGAGCGGCAGATAGCCTCCCGCCGAGTCGACGAGCGTAATGGCGGGCAGACGATTTTCCATGACGATCGTCTGGCAGCGAAGCGATTTCTTTACCGTCATCGGATAGGTTGCCCCCCCCTTTATGGTAGCGTCATTGCTGCTGATCAACACTTCCTTTCCCCCCACAATGCCGATTCCCGATACGAGGCCGGCGCCGTGGATTTTTCCATCATACATGCCCTGTCCCGCAAGGGGGGCGATCTCCAGAAAGGGGGTGTTTCTGTCCAGGAGGAGGTCCAGTTTTTTGCGAACCGGCAGTTTTCCCTGCGAGGCGAGGCGGTCCTTCGCCTTCTGGGAGCGGTCTTCTCTGGCCTTTCGCAGCTCTTCCTTCATCTCCGAGACCAGGGCCTCCATGGATTCGTAATTTTTCTTGTATTCGTCGGATTTTGTATCTATTCTTGTTTCGATAATATCCATTGCCCGTCCGCCCTATACGTGTTTAATGTAATTATAATAAATAACCATATTCATATATTGAACCTGATTCAATTCAATAACAACAGTTATTATGGGAGTCAAGCCATTTTTTTGTTTTGATTATTGAAAATATAGGCTCACTATTGTTGGGCAAATACGGATAATATGCGTGTGAGGCAATAAAAAAACCGGGTAGCAAACCCGGCTTTTTATGAGATTGTCGGTCCCGATTATTTCGAGAGAATCTCGGGTAAGGCCAGCGGAACGTCCACCGGTTTTACATATTTGTCGACAAGGTCTTTCGTTTTTCTCACGTTCAGTTTGTCAAAGAGAAAGGCGAACTTCCGCTCCAGTTCGGCGCCGATTTTGTCAAGAATCTCCGGCGGGAGGTTCCAGAGTGCCTCTTTGAAGGGGCCGAATCCCTTCTTTCTCGTTTTGTAGATGAACTGTTCCTCCGTGTCCGCCTCCTTCTTTTCGCCCCGCAACTCGGCATTGATATAGTCGTAGATCGTATTTTTCACCTCTTCGGGGAAGTTCGCGCTGTCGTAAATGATGTTCTGAAACCCCGTGGCGAGATGGATCTCGGCGGTCCCCGTTTTCGGGAACTTGTCGAAGGCCTCGTCGGGGAGTGTCGATGCACCGTGCTGAACGGCCCCGGAGAGGCCGAACCCCGATTTTGCAGTCTCGGAGATCATCTCGAGGGTATCGAAGTCGATTTTTACCTTCGCGATGGAGCCGTCGGGCAGGGGAACGCCGCCGTGGCTTGTCCCCGTCTGAATGCTTATCTTGCTGATTCCCTTCAGATTTTTACCCTTCTTTCTCAACTCTTCGAGGTAGCCCTCCATGAAGATTTCGAATTCTTCAACGGTGGTGTTTTTCGTGCCGACCTCGCCGATTTCGCCCCCTACCGATATCGTAATTCCTGCCGGCTCTATCTCGCGGATGAGGGCGGTAAAATCCGCCGTGATTGAGTAGTTGCCCTCCTGCTGCTCTTTTATCGTTGGCTTTGAAAGGTCCACCACGGTGGAGGCGTCGATATCGATGTTGTAAAAGCCACCTTCAATCGCCTCACGAATGAGGGTTTTGATCGCTTCGGTTTCCCTTGCCGGATCACCGGCATATTTTTTCGCATTGATCTGGAAGTGGTCTCCTTGCATGAAAAGCGGTCCCTTGAAACCGGTCTTGATCGCTGCAGCGGTTACTGCAGTTGTATATTCCGCCGGTCGCTGATCAGTGTAGCCGATTTCAGATCGGGCGATTTCAAAGATGATTGGTCCCACATTCCCCGCGAGAGCGGCCCGAAAGACTGCCTGAGCGCTGTAGTAGGTAATACCGCGCAGGTTTATCGCGGGTACCGTAAATCCCGTCAGCTCTTTTTTCCCCATTGCGTCGTAGAAGGACTGAATGGATGACGCAATAATTCCCAGTGCCGCACCGGCCCTCCGTATCAGCCATCGGGCGGCCTCCTTCGTTTCGGAATCCGGGCTGAAAACGGCCGTAAAGATGAGATCATCGATCAGGCCGCCTCGCAGCGTCTCCTTATCGAGGACCGTTACATCCCCGCCCTCGATGGCGAGGGTGCCGGAAATTCCATCCTTCAGTGCATTGTAGTCGTTGTAAATCATGGTATTTCCCTCAATCCGGTAATGTTGTTATGTGTTTAAAAACTCCTTCGCCTTTTCTATCTCGTAACGGCTCCCGATATAGATGGGGTTCCGCTGATCGAGCGATTCGGGCTTAATGGAGAGAATGTCCCTGTTTCCGTCGGTGGCCATTCCCCCCGCCTGCTCCATCAGAAATGCCATCGGCTGGAGCTCGAAGATGAGCCTGAGTTTTCCTCTCTCTGCCGTCTTGAGTGCGGGATAGGTGAAGACACCGCCTTTTTTGATCATTATCTGGTTGATATCGGGGACGAACCCCCCGCTGTAGCGTAATTTGTAGCCCTCTTTTTCGAGAAATTCTATATATGCGGTATGTTCTGCCGTCCAGTCTTTGCGCAGTCCGCCGATGCTGTAAATGGAACCCTTTTCCTTCAGCTCTATATTTTCTTCCGAAAGGACATACTCGCCCTCGCGATTCAGCACGAATTCGTGGGTCCCTTTGCCTGCCGAATAGACCATGGTTATGAGTGGGCCGTAGGTTATGTACATGGCGGCGACCATGTTCTCCCGCCCTCCCTCCAGGACCGGTTCATCGTGGATTCCAATGATGGTGCCGATGGCGAGATTGGTATCGACGAGCGACGAGCCGTCGAGGGGATCTGCGGTGACGAAATACTTTTCAGCACCCGTTCCGACAGGAACGATCGTTGCCTGTTCTTCCGAGGCGTATTCCCTCACAAAACCGGAAAATTTAAGCTGGTTCAGCAGGATTTCGTCCGAGCTTTTGTCCAGGGCAAGCTGATCCTCGCCATAGATATTTTTCAGTCCCGCCAGTTTCCTGTTTGATTCGTCAATCTTTGCCGAAATGTATTTTCCCGTCACGGCGATCTGCCAGAGAAGCCGTCGAAGATCGACCTCGACACCTTCCATCCACATATGCCGTCTCAGGTCGACAAATCCCTTCGTGGCATCCGAAATGTTATCCATAGCTGTCCTCTCGTAAGTAGTATCTGGAATTTTTAACAGGGAGAGTTTTTTTATACAAGTGATTTTTTAATCTTCAACCTGCAAGACATTACAATCAGTGAGGAGCAAAAAATAAATATCACATTTGCCGATCTTCGATACCAATCAGCGGAAAAACAAAGACTCGGTAACGATATTTTCATAATGAAAAATATCCTTGACAAGATTAAAGAAGCGTCTGCATTTACGCAACGTTTATTATAGAGGTAGAGAAATATAGGGAAAACAGAGAGACTACTTTCACACTATGAGTGTGAGCCCTTTCATAGTAATCTTTTGTATGGTCTTTTAAAATACCTTCTAACTATTTCCCATTACATTGAAATTTTGTTTTCTATCGGTGTTGACAGCCTGACTTGAGCTTTTTATCGGAGTGACCATGTGCTGATTGTCAAAAACACTCTTTTTCATTAGAGAGACAGGGTTTTTTTATAGCTCAGCGAAGCCCGCGCGATGCTGAGCTACTTTAAGGATGCAAAAAATTTTCATCTGATAAAGGAAAATACAATGAACACGGCCAAAAAAAAGAGATCTCTCAGAGAGCAGTTCAACGATACAACAACATCTGGTTGGAGGAAAGTGATCGCCATAGCTCTATTCTCTATGATTTTTCTCTTTCCCTCCTATGCCTTTTCAGCCGATAAAATTCCCGGAAGCATTATTGATTTGATTGAAAAAAAAGCGATTGCTCAATTCCCCTATGACCGAAACTCACAGACGCGCGTCATCGAGTCGCAAAAAAGCGCCTATATCATGGTGACTCATTACACAAATGAACAAGTTCCCGGGGATATTCTCACGGGGATTAAGGAACGTGCGGCCTTTGAGTGTCCTACCAACTATTGTGCACAGAAATATCTGATTGAAACGCAGGCGAGGGACTGTTGCTATCTCAGGAATTATTCCCCCGAGGGGGTTCCCAGTCGAATAGTGAAAAGAATGCTCCACAATGCGGAAGAAGAATTTCCCAATGATTACAGTACACAGAAGATGGTCGTTGAGGTGAAGGTACAAGAATATCTGAATTATGACCGGGTAACCAGGCTCGAATATTGCGAGAAGGAACTCAATGCATCGCTCGATGAAATGGAAGAATTACTTGCTTCCCTTCAAGAAAGGTATGAGACACTGACACAAAAACTTGAAGCAAGTCAGGAAGTAGCAATTGAGAAGAAGGAGGCACAGAAAGAAATAGTTCAGAAAGTAGAAATCCAGAGAAAGGTGGATCAGAGAGAAGAAATTCAAACGAAAGACAAGGAAATATTCCATACCGCTGCCGTAGCAAGGCAGTACCATGTTGTCAAAAAGGGAGAAAATCTTTATCGAATATCATTACGGTATGGTCTTCCGCTGAACAAGCTCTGCAAAGAGAACGGCATCACACCTGAACACACCATCTGGCCCGGTCAAAGAATTTTAATTTCCCTATAAACTGATAGTAAAATACAATTTAAAAAGAACCGTGCGAATTTTAAGAAAGCCAACTCAGGTCGGTGATTAAGTACGCTTGCCTATATTCATTATCAATTAAGCGTGTAAATTATCGATTATGATTTGAAGTATTGCGATTTAATATATGGGGACTTCAACAGGAAGTCGATTCTCGACTTCACCTAGCTATCAATAATTTTCTGTCTGGGATAGATGTAAGCATTACCTTTAGAAATTAACATCTCAGTCCCCAGTAGGCTATCTTGACTATCTTGCACCTTGCTATGGGGAGCTTCAATTCGAGGTTCTCTATTGACCGACGGTTTCCACCTTTGTCAGCTTCACCCCGATCAAAGAAGCTATGACGACCAGGGTTGTCGAGATAAAAATCATCATGATTCCCAGAGCGGAGAGCTGTCCCCACAAACCGTCTTCGGCAAACCGTAAGATCTGCACAGCCAGGACCTCTGTTCCCGGTCTGGAGAGCACGACAGAGAGGGTCAATTCCCGGACAAACATGGTGGCCATCAGAATCCATCCCGATACGACACCGGGAATCAGTAATGGAATGATGATTCGGCGCAACGTATAGAGCGTTCCCCCGCCGCAGACCCTGGACGATTCCTCCAGATGGCTGTGGATTTGGACAAAGGCACTCGTGAGCGGTCGAATCCCGTAAGGGAGGTATGTAGCGATATACCCGATCAAAAGCGCCCAGATCGTGGCATACAGT
>JAFGBH010000096.1 GCA_016933215.1 Deltaproteobacteria bacterium
AACCTTTTCCGCTTCCACTGCTTTGTGGGGACTAACCCACTTTTTTCTCCGGGGAGCTCTATAAAGGTCTTTGAACCAAATCCAAATTGTTTAGAATAATCCGCTAGTTTTTCTACGCCGATCATTTCCCCGAGGCGATAGAAATAAACGTCACAGGATTCCACAATTGCACGGTGCAAATCAACCACGCCATGGCCGGTTCTTTTCCAGCATCTGAAGGTTCGATTACCCATATCGAAGGTGCCGTTGCAGTCGATCTTTGTATTTGTTGTTATCAATCCATCTTCAAGCGCTGCAGCGGCCACAAAGGGTTTATAGGTGGAACCTGGTGGATACTGCCCCGAAATTGATCTGTTCTGCATGGGGCATAGCTCATCCCTTGATAAGGATTCCCAGATTTCTTCCGAGATCCCCCTGTTGAAGAGATTGGGGTCAAAAGATGGTTTGCTGACCACCGAGAGAAGCGAACCATCACGGGGGTCCATGACAATCACCGTACCTGCCTTTTCAGTAAAGGCATCCCAGCAAATCTTCTGGAGACGTGCATCAAGAGTGAGGGTGACATTCAAACCGGGGACCGGTTCCACCCTCCCCAGTACGCTCAGCTTTCTTCCCTGTACATTTACCTCAACCTGCTCTCCGCCACTTACGCCCTTCAGGTACCTGTCGAGGTATCGTTCGATACCGTATTTACCGACTATGTCATCAGACCTGTAATCTTTATAGTAATCATCCCGCAATTCTCCCGCACTGATCTCTCCGACGTAACCGAGCACATGGGCTATTTCTTCACCGAAGACATATTTTCTGACAGGAACGACATCTACCACCAGACCCGGGAGATTCAATGAATTTGTCTCGACTATGGCAAGCTTATCTCTCCCTATATCCCTGTCAATTTTGATGGGAACAAAAGGTTTCCTGAATTTGGCAGCTGACAGATTTTTTACCAGGTCCACGCCATCCAGATCACAGAGACCGGCAAATCTTTTTATGACACCCTGAATATCTTTGGTATCCTCAGGAATAAGCGAAACATCAAAGGAAGGTTGATTATCAACGAGGATAGTTCCCCTGGTATCAAATATCAGACCCCTCAGGGATTTTACCTCCTGAATGCGAATCCTGTTATTCTCTGAACGCTGCCTGAGATCATCCCCTTTGATTACCTGAAGATACCACAGCCGTGAGATGAGAAGAAAAAGAGCGAATGAAACAAGCCACAGCAGCACATTAAACTTTCTCTTGAATTTGCCCGGATCATAATCGGTCAGACGATTTTGTTTCTCCAGCATTTATAAAAACCTCAAGTCGGTTAAATAGAGAAAAAAGGGCCGGGCTTATTATACCAACAACCAGTGCCTGTGGTAAAAAAATACTCGACATATCGTGGAAGATGTTTATTCCATAGAGTGTCTTATAAACGACAACGATAATAGCTCCTTCGGCGAGTGCACAGAGGAAGGTAAAGCCCATGATAAAGAGTATCCCCTCCGCATAGATCCTGAAGGAAGCTATTTTCGATATAAAGAAAATAAAGAGGTAGATAAAAACGAAAAGCCCCGGAACCACACTTGTTATACAATCGAGAAAGAAGCCAAGAACAAAGGAAAGTATGCCACCTTTTACCATATCCAATTTGAATCCGGCATAGACAACCAGTACAAGGGAGATCTCTACTCCAATTTTTCCCAGAAACAGAAGATCAAAAAGACTCGTCTGCAGTGCAAGAAGTACAATCGAAAAAAAGGGCAACAGCAGATAATATATCATCCGCTGCCTCCTTTCTCCTTGAGGATAACCAGCATCTCTTCAAGCTTCGTCACATCAACTTCGGTTGACACCTTTATTCTCTGGAACAGTCCGGATTTCTCTTTTTGAACGTTCCTGACCCTGCCGAGAAGCAGCCCTTTAGGAAAAATGCCTGCGAGGCCCGAAGATACAACAACATCTCCCACTTTCACCTCTTCCGATCTTTCAACATACTTCAGATCACACTCGCCTTCCCTGTCACCCTGAAGGATTCCCTGCACTCTGCTCCTCTGTATAAGGGCATCGATATTACTGTTGTAATCCACAAGGAGAAGCACCTTGGAGACGTTCCAGGAAACCTCAATGACCCTGCCGGCGATACCCTCGGCAGCCACAACGGGACAATCGATACTCACACCATCTTTCGTCCCCCTGTTGATTAATATCGTCTTGAACACCGATGGCCGATTTCTCCCCACCACCTTGGCAGCAATAGTCGGATAGTCTATGTCCTTTTCAAGTCCTATGTATTTTCTCAGTCTTTCATATTCAAGATTGATTTCACGGTAACTGTTTAACTCTTCTTTGAGGGCGGAAAGTCTCGACGTAAGCTCCCTGTTTTCTTTTTCCAACCCGACAAGAAAAATATACCTCTCCCATAGCCCCCCCACATATTCAAAGGCAGCGTTGATGGCCCCCTCAACTGGAGCTATCGTCTCCAAAACTATCTTCCTGAAAATCACCATCTCCGACTTCGGCGACTTCAATGTCAGGGTGAAGACAACAACAGAAATAAAGAGAAGAATGAGGGCTGTGATGATAGTTTGATATCTCTTAAAAAATGACATTTCCTACCCAAGGAGTAGCACGTACCGATTGCCGGCAGAGGCTATGCGTGAAGGTGAAACCGGGCTGTTTTTGAACTGTAAAGCGAGCGCTCACCCCTCTTTATACGATGGGGTAAACGAGCGAATAAAAAAATAAATTCGTCATTACCGGTCAGAGGCTCCCCGGAGCCTTCCTACGGGAAGTTTTACTCTTACAACTGAATGGTTACCTCTTTGAGAATATCCAGTTCGTCCAGGGCCTTGCCCGCGCCTCTCGCAACCGCTGAAAGCGGGTCATCGGCTATCGTAATGGGAAGCCCCGTTTCCTCCCGTAAGAGCACGTCGATGTTCCTCAGAAGAGCTCCCCCGCCTGCCAATATGATGCCTCTGTCGACGATATCGGCAGCCAATTCGGGAGGAGCATTTTCCAGCGCAGTTCTAATAGTATCCACGATTACACTTATCGGTTCCGCCATGGCCTCCCTTACTTCCTCGGAATTAATTTCTACAATCTTCGGAATGCCGGAAATAAGATCTCTCCCTTTTACGTCCACGGTCCTGATTTCGTTTTCGGGGTAGGCGCAGCCGATAGTCATTTTTATCATTTCACCTGTTCTTTCACCGATAAGAAGGCTATATTTTCTCTTCATATACTGAACTATTGTTTCATCTATCTTGTCGCCGGCAACCCTCACCGATTTCGAGTAAACAATACCGGCGAGTGAAATCACGGCAACTTCCGTAGTCCCTCCCCCTATATCAACAACCATGGAACTTACCGGCTCTGTTATGGGCAGACCTGCACCGATCGCCGCTGCCATGGGCTCTTCGATCAAATAGACCTCCCTGGCGCCTGCCGATTCGGCCGTTTCCTTGACGGCTCGTCTTTCAACCGGCGTAATGCCTGAGGGTATAGATATTATGATCCTCGGACGAACAAGAGTTTTCCTATTATGAATACGCAGTATAAAGTGGCGAAGCATTGCCTCGGTAATCTCGAAATCGGCAATGACGCCATCTCTCATGGGTCGTATGGCCACAATGTTTCCCGGGGTCTTGCCAAGCATCCTCTTTGCATCTTCTCCAACGGCAAGCACCTTTTTTACTCCCCGCGAATCCCTATGAACGGCCACCACCGAGGGTTCACTCAGCACCACCCCCTTCCCCCTTACACAGACAAGGGTGTTTGCCGTTCCCAGATCGATGGCCAGATCGTTGGAAAATAACCCCAAAAGGTAATCGAAAAGCAAGAGCTTATCCTCCTTCAGCATAAGATAACAAGTACACCCTATACAGTATTTCAATGACCTAATCAATTAAAAATGTGGGCATTTCGCACTTAGTACCAAAGAGATGCCTTTATAATCCAGAATGATAGTCCTATATACCATAGCACTAAAAAAATATTGCTTTTTACAGGTGTCTATACTACTAATACCACCCAGCAATATCCATAACCATACAAGAAAGGAATTATATAAACAAACGATGCTCCGATTAATGCGAAAACATGCCAGAAACTGGATGATGAAGGTAGTCCTGGGATTAATCATCGTGGTGTTCGTCTTCTATTTTGGTTCTCTCAGGGGGAGGAGACAGACCGAAACAATCGCCATAATAAACAAGGCGCCCATATCTCGATCCGAATATGTCAAGGAGTATCATAATGTCATCGATATGTACCGTCAGCGATTTGGCAACAACCTCACCGACGATTTCTTAAAGGCACTGAACCCGAAGCAGCAGGCCTTTGATAACCTGATAAACAAGGCCGTAATACTTACCAAGGCGGATGAATTCAACTTGAATGTGAGCGAGGAAGAACTCAAGGAATCGATCGTCAATTACCCCGCATTTCAAAGAAACGGCGTTTTTGACAGGAGAATCTACGAGCAGAGACTTAGTTTTCAAAGACTGACTCCTGAAGACTTCGAAGCCCTTCAGAAGAAAATGCTCAGGATAGACAAACTGGAGCGCCTCATCAAGGAATCGGCAAAGGTCTCCGAGGGAGAGGTCTTCGACATATACGGACTTCAGAATCAGAAGATTAAAGTGGATTTTATAAAGATCGCTGTCAAGGACTTCGCCGACAAGGTAACACCCACGGAAGAAAAGCTGGAAGAATATCTCGAGGGACACGGAGAGGAATTTCGGATACCGAAAAAGGCGAAACTTGAATACATAACCTATTTAGGAAAGAACTTTGCCGATGAGGCAACGGTCTCTGACGATGACGTTGAGGATTACTATAATTATCATCAGGATGAATTCACCGATGATAAAGAAACGGTATCTCCTCTTTCAGAAGTGAAGGACAAAATTCTCCCGAAATTAAAACTGGCAGAAGGCATGGATATTGCCCATGACAGAGCCAAGACGGCCCATGACACTATCTATCAGGAGGAAAATTTCGAAGAGTATGTGAAAAAGAATGACCTCACAATCAAGAGGGCGGATATATTTTACGGTGGAGGACCGCTTCCGGCGCAACTTGCCAAACTTAAAGATCTGAGTGAATACGCATTCGACTCCTCCGAGGGAGAGATACTCCCCGTCCTTTCCGATGACACGGGGCACTGCGTCTTCAGGGTGGTATCAATCGAAAACTCCTACATACCCAAGCTCGGCGATGTCAAAGATAAAGTTAAAGCGCGATATATCGATGACGCATCGCGAGAATTGGGGAAAGAAAGAGCTGAATCAATCCTGGAACAATTGAAAAAAGGAAAAGCGTTAGTAACGGTATCCACAAAAGAGGGTTATGATATTTCGGAATCGGATTTTTTCCTTCCCGGCTCCACCATACCGGGAATAGGATTTTCAGAGGAACTGGGAGAGGCCATCTTTGATCTGTCGGAGAAAAAAACGATCCCGGACGATGTATTTTATATCGATGGAAATTTCGTTGTTATTCAGTTTAAGGAGCGAGAAAAACTGGACGAGAAAGACTGGGAAGAGAAGAAGGAAGCTCTGAGAATTGCCTTACTTCAGATGAAAGGGGAGAGATACTTTCAGCTCTGGCTGGAGGAGACAAAAACCCTGATGATCGAGAAGGGAGAGTTAGAAATAGTAAAAGATATTGAGAGCCTATAGACAGAGGATTGCTATCAAGTTGTCGAGCTCCACTCAGGCATTGCCGAAAAAATCCTGAAATTTCTTAATAAATAAGATCTTAAGATCTGCGGACGCACCAGCCTCACATACAAACTCAAGCAGGAATAGCACTTGGTAGTCAACGGCTGAATTCTCATATTGAAGCCCCCCGCAACACGTTGTGGGGAATCTCCGATTGTTTAGTAGGTTAGAATTTATTTTCTGTGTTTTCTGGCAGAAAATAAATTCGTTAACGCTCTTATCTCGATTGTCGGGATTAAGGAAGAATTTTATTTTTTATTCTCGCTTCCCCCGCCGCAGAAAGCGGAAATATGCTCGCTTCTCAGTTCACGTAATGCAGTCACCTTGATATCATCAAGCCTTGCACGCGACATCTCTTCTGAGAAATCGGCTCTCTTAACGATGAGGTCCAAGGCCTCCCTGGCATCTTCGGCATCTTCAAGCACCACGCCACTCCTGTCAGCTTCCTCACTGCCCCCTCTATCTTTTCTCTTTTCAGTTTTATCTTCATTGTATAGTGTATAGTCCTCAATAATCGCATGGCAATACTACTAAAAAAAGTTGATTTTTTAGTCTAGAAACATATATCAATATTCTGGAATACCTCATAATGAAAAGCAAATACCTGTTTCATTATGGCAAGTTTTTTGATATTGACCCCGCGCGTACCCGATCAGATCTCCGTCTCAGAAGGAGGCCTTTAAGGCCAGTCCTGGTATACGCATGCGTTCAAAATTAATAGGGAAATCAGATACAAGTATGTTTGAGACATGGAGGTATCACAATGTCATATTTGACTGATAATAAGGCAGGGGCAGAGCATCTGCTTATGGGAAACGAGGCCATCGTAAGAGGGGCCCTGGAAGCAGGGGTAAACGTCGCCGCGGGATACCCGGGAACCCCCTCTTCGGAAATAGTTGACTCCCTCGCAAAGGTCGCCAGGGAACGCAATATCTATGTCGAATGGTCAACAAACGAAAAGGTCGCCCTGGAAGTTGCATCGGCGGCATCATTTGCAGGTCTTCGCTCGCTCTGTGCCATGAAGCAGAATGGAGTAAATGTTGCTTCCGACTTCCTCCTTCACCTTGCAAGTTCAGGAATAAGGGGAGGAATGCTCCTTGTGGCCTGTGATGATCCAGGAGCCCTCTCCAGTGTCAACGAGGGGGAATCAAGACTTTTTGCCCATCTCGTCGAAATACCTCTTTTGGAACCGGGGGACTTTCAGGAGGCAAAAGACATTATAAAATGGGCCTTCGAACTCTCGGAAGAAATACAAAACATTGTCATGGTCCGCAGCGTAACGCGAATGTCACATGCAAGTGGAAACGTGAAATATGGCGGGCTACCAGATACGGAGGTACATGCAGATTTCAAATGTGACGGTCAGCTCTTCGACCCTGAACGGGGCCCCATGATAAGCATGGCTGTAGGCGCAGCAAGTCTTCAGCACGGGCCGCAACAGGAAAAGATAAAGAGAGCCGCCCGGATATTTGAAGATTGTCCCTTTAATAACTACACGGGTCCGGAAAGACCTGAACTTCTTATAATCACAAGCAGTGCCTGCAATCTCTACACGAGAGAAGCAGTAAACCTTCTCGGCATTAAAAAAAGGGTCGGAATACTGAAACTCGCCACGACCTGGCCGCTTCCCCCCAATCTGATAGAAAAACACCTTGTAAGTACCGACAAGATACTCATAGTAGAGGAAGTGCTCCCCATTCTTGAAGGGCAGGTCAAGATACTGGCTGCAGAGATGGCGACGGAAATAGGGGCAAAGATTTTTTATGGAAAAAGGTCCGACCATCTCCCCTCTGTCGGTGAACTCAATCCTGATCTCGTGGTGGCAGCTCTCTCATCGATCCTCGACATCAACTATGAAAGCGTTTCTGAAACCTTCGTCTCTGAGGCAAAAAAGCTTGCCGAAAGAGCCACACCCGATCGGGGGCTCACCTTCTGCCCGGGCTGTCCCCATCGCGCATCCTACTGGTCAATTCATAACGCGCTGGAACTTGACGGCCGAAAGGGATTTGTATGTGGCGACATTGGCTGTTACGTGATGGGAACGCTTCCGAGTGGTTTCAGTACGGTAAAAACTCTCCATTCCATGGGGTCGGGGACCGGTGTGGCGAGCGGCTTCGGAAAACTCAAGCAGTTCGGAATGGACCAGCCCGTAATCGCCGTCTGCGGTGACTCAACATTCTTTCATGCGGCAATGCCCGCACTCGCAAATGCCGTCCATCATAAATCTCCCTTCACAATGGTCATCCTCGACAACAGCGGCACCGCGATGACGGGATTTCAGCCCCACCCCGGCTCGCCGGAAAACGTATTAGGTGAGACGGCACCCGCACTCGACATCGAGGCAATATGCCGTTCAATGGGGGCACTCGTCGAGACAGAGGATCCCTTTAATCTGGAGGCAACGCGAAAGACATTCCACCGGCTGATTGAAATCGATGAGGGAGCAAAGGTTCTGATACTGCGACAGGCATGCGCTCTCAGCCCCGAAAGAAAAAACAAGAAAAAATATGAGATGCATATCGATGAAGCAATATGCCTCGGTGAAAACTGCGGCTGTAACCGTCTCTGTACACGCATCTATGGTTGTCCCGGAATCGTTTGGGATACGGAAAAGGGTGTCAGCAGGATCGATGACATGATCTGTGTCGGATGCGGCGTATGCGCTGATATCTGCCCCGCAGGAGCTATAACAAGAGAGGAGGTCGAATAGATAGTGGCAAAAGCAACTCTGTTGAGAGATCCCTATAATATAATAATCACAGGCGTGGGGGGACAGGGAAACGTTATGTCCTCAAGGGTTTTGGGGAGTATGCTGGCAGATAAAGGATACTTCGTCACAATCGGCGAAACCTTCGGTCCATCCCAGCGCGGAGGATCCGTCATGAGTCACCTGAGAATCTCCGGGAAATCGATCTGGAGCCCTCAGATACCGGAGCACAAGGCGGATATTATAGCGGCACTTGAGCCGATAGAGGCAATCAGGGTTCTCGCCCCCTACGGCAATCCCGACGTCAAGATTCTCTGCAATACCCGCCCTATCTATCCGGCTACCGTTATAAGGGGAGAGGAAAAGTACCCTTCAATCGAGGAGATCAAAAAATCGGTGACGAAACTCGCTTCCGACTCGATTTTTATCGATGCAACTGAAGAGGCACAGAGGCTGGGAAATCCGATTCTGGCAAATATAATCATGCTCGGCGCGATATGCGGGTCTCGAACGCTTCCCGTCGAAAAGAAAAACTTTGAGGAGGCAATCGCAGGCAGGGTAAAACCCAGTCTGATTGAGATAAATTGCGCGGCCTTTGATGTGGGAATGAAATTATCACAAGGATAGTATTAAAGGGGAATCAAAAAAGGTGGCAAAAGCCACCTTTTTTCAGGTCTCATCTCTCACTATTCATCAGCTTTACCAGGGTTTCCACAATCGAGGGATCGTATCTCCCTTTTTCAGTATCCTTTTGCATCAGCGAAACGGCAAATGCATAATCCCAGCGGTTGCGGTATGGACGCCACGACGTAAGCGCATCATAGGCGTCGGCAACGGATATTATGCGGGCACCAATCGGAATATCTTCACCCGATAAGCCTTCCGGATATCCGCTTCCATCATAATTCTCGTGATGGAAAAGTACCGATTCGAAAAGAGCCTCATTCTCATATCCCATCTTTTTTAACAGGCGAACCGTCTCTCTACAATGCTTCTTGATCTCCTCAAACTCATCTTTAGCCAAAGAGCCCGTGCGATTGAGTAAATGGTGGGGTATTATGGATTTCCCGATATCACAAAAGTAACCGGCCAGGAGGATGTCCTGTTTATCCTTGTCCGGGAGATCCAGGGCATCTGCGATAGCAAATGAAAGAAATCCCACCACCCTCGAATGACCGATGCTTCCGTCAAGGGCCTCAACGGGAAGCACAATATCTTCGGGATAGGATACGAGCTGCGAAACCCTGTCATAATAGGTATCATACAAACGTTGAGGAATCTTGCTCCTGTCCTCCAGGGAGTTCTTTATCCCTCTCACCTCATAGAGATGGAGCTTGTGCTTCTTTCCCCTCAAGCGTATGGATTGAAGCCCTTCAAGCGTTAACGAACACTCCGCAAAGGCAATCTTCGCGCTATTGTCTTCGGGGTTCATCTCAATGGCTTTCTTCAGATAATCATAAGCCTGAACAGGATCATCCCCCTTCATGAGAAGAAGGCCGATTTTTTTCGTCACGTCAAGGTCATCAGGCCGCCTCTCAAGCATCTCCATACACTCGTCAATTTCTTTGGCAATGACGGGGTTTTCTACTGCGTTAATGCTCTGGACACTCTTGATCTCCGCATTCACGAACTGTTTTACGCTGAGATATGTCGTTTCATCAATCGTTACGGCGCCCGGAGCACACACCTCCTGAACTCGATTCGCAAGATTTACCACATCACCAAGAGCGGTGTAGGACTGCCTGTTATGGCCAACCAAACCTATAATCGCCTCACCCGTGGCGATACCGATTCGCATCTGC
Source organism: Deltaproteobacteria bacterium (assembly GCA_016933215.1). Classification (GTDB taxonomy): domain Bacteria; phylum Desulfobacterota; class Syntrophia; order Syntrophales; family UBA2210; genus JAFGBH01. The sequence goes on from JAFGBH010000096.1 coordinate 10,224, forward strand.
CAGGGAAATTTATGTTGAATGACCGATTCCTGCATCTTCAAACCGGCTATCACCGACAGCAATGCATGCATTTCGTAGTCCATGGGGGCACCGAACTCCACCAGAATACCATCCCCCATATACTTATCGATATGAGCATGGTAGTCCAATAACGTCCGTTCCATTATGCCAAAATACCGATTGAGCTCCGTGATAACGGCATCCGCTATTCTGCTTTCAGAATATTCTGTAAAGGCCTTCAGGTCGGCAAACATGATGCTTAAGGTACGCTTCTCCGTCCTTAATCGCTTTTCTATTATCAATCTTGCCACCGCAGGATCCATTGTCGCATACAACGTTTCTTCAACCTTTTCCTTATGATCCTCAATAGCAGTCTTTGCCCGCTGTAAATGGTCAGTCCTTTTTGCGACCTCCTCTTCAAGTCGCTCATTGTGGTCTATCAATTCCCTCGTAACATTTGTAAGTGAATCCCTGCTCTCCGTCAGTTCCTCTTTCAGAAGCACCTTTTGAATAATCTCCTGCTTTAACTTTTCCTGAAGTTTACCTACCAGAGCCCCCATGAGTATCAAAAAAGAGGCCCAGATAAATATAGTGACGGTAAGATTAACAGGTTCAGGACCCACAGAGAATGAAGCGGGGTCCATGTATACGTATACACTTACGAGGAGAACACAGAAAAAAGCCCCATAGACGGCCCTGCGGGAATCAAGGTAATAGGCAGCTATCAGGACAGGAATAAAATAGAAACTGAGAAATGCGAGTTTGTAGGGAATATAATAATTAATATAGGCAATACTCACCAATGACAGGAATACGAAAACCTGCTCAAAATTGCGGACCAGATACGTTTTGATCGTCTCCATAATTCCCCCTATTACAAATTAAGCCCCACTCAGCACAATGAAAACGATTGGATACCAAAAAAAGATTCCCGGAATTGACCCACATATACCAAGAATCAGCAACTACTTTTTATCTGCACATATTTAGAACAGATGTCAAGTGTATTGCTGCCATCACCGCTTCTTAGTAACTACCCTCTGCCTCAATGGTTAATACGGAAATTGATCCTGCCTGTCCCTTTTTCTGTTTCGCATCGTAGAGAGCTGAGTCAACATGGTGAAGTATCTCTTCAATCTCCATGCCTCCTTCCGGGACCGCACCCAGACCGAAGCTGACCCCAACTTTCATTTCCCTGCTTCCCGCCCAGTCTGTAAATTCTCGCTGCAGGCGAAGCGCAACCGACTCAGAACCTTCGAGCGAAATATCGGTCAGTATGAATACGAATTCATCACCTCCATAGCGTGCCGAAATATCACTCCTCCGCAATTTCTCCTTTACCAGTTTCGCGAAATATTGCAGCACCCTGTCACCCATTTCGTGCCCGAAGTTATCGTTTACCTGTTTGAAGTCATCCAGATCGGCAAACATCACTACCAGAGGCATCTTCGATCTCTCATGCAGCGACAACAGATACTTCGCGGATTTTGAAAAGGCACGACGGTTGAGCAACCCGGTGAGGGGATCCTGGTCGCCCATTTCTTCCGCTTCTTTCTTCATTTTTTCTATCCGCCTGATCAGCATATATGCGTAATAAAGAGCGAACGCCATTAGAAAGATCAGAAAGAAAAGGCCATAAGGTGGCGGCTCGCCGATCATGAAATGACGAAGAGGAAATATGATTATGATTAACACCAGGGCAGCGAATAACATTTCCAGAAACATCTTAAGACCATGCTGAATGCCGTCACCCAAAACGGCAATGAGAATCAGCAGTATCATCGGGGGAGTGAGAAAGGGATCAACAAGGGTCCCCGTCACCGCACCCCCCAGATCAACCCAGGCCCCCAGACGTATCGCGAACAAGCTCGCGCCCCTGATTTTATAGTTCCACCACCAGAGCAGGTGGAAAACAACGAAAGCACTAATTATTAGAAATATCTGTAGCTTATTTAAGATTAAGGCGGGGAGAGGCAACCAGTTAAAATAGATCACCGTCAGGGCTGCCAGTGACAAACGAACGATAAACTGAAGGAGCGGCATATAAATTTCCGGGATTGAATAATTAACGGGGGTGAAGGGCTTATCGCTCATTTTCCTAACCGATTCCAGTCGTCATGTCTGCGCTACAATACGAATTTTATTGCCGGATGTTTTCTTAATGCTTCATATATCTCCACGCGGATTTTATCGTTATCTATATTCATCTGAAGATTTAACGCGTGGTATTTTCCCCCTTTGCTTCTCCGGGAAAGGTTGAGCGTATATTTTCGCTCCTTTACTATTTCAGCAATGGCGCTCTCCATACGCTCTTGATCGGAACCGATGACCTTATATTTCCATCGGCAGGGATATTCTATTTTGCAACCTCTTTCATTCATATAACACAAGGATTGAGGATCCCAAAGCCTTGCCACGGAAACCTGCGACTGCTGGGAAAATTTTCTGATTTTACGGACTCGTCAACCCCGTGCAATTGAGCGGCAAATATTTTCTCGTTTCTTTACACCCAATTTTTCATGATAAGGCTTCGTAAAACCAGCTACTTTTCTACACGTATCATTTATGGCTTTATCTTTCAAACCCTATTTCTGACCTTCCCTCTTTACAGTAATCTCTTCGAGAATAAAAATGCCTTTTCCCAATCAGTGATATTTAATTTGCACCGATCCTTCTCAATGCGCCTCATCCCAGTTTTTTCCGGCGTAGATTTCCACGATAAGAGGAACTTTCAATGTTATTACACCCTCCATTCTCTTTCGGACGAGATCTATTACATCGTGCCGCTCTCTTTCGGGGACCTCAAATACAAGTTCGTCGTGAACCTGCATAATCATGGAGGACGAGAGGTTCTTCTCCTTCAAAGAGCTCGCGATATCGAGCATGGCAATCTTTATTATATCGGCTGCAGTCCCCTGTATGGGGGCATTCATCGCCATTCTCTCGGCAAACTGGCGAACGGTGACATTTCTGCTGTTGATCTCCGGGATATAACGGCGACGGCCCAGAAGTGTTGTAACAAAACCATTTTTCCGTGCCCCATCAAGGAGAGTCTCGATAAATCGCTTGACCCCATGAAAACGATGAAAATATTCATCGATATAGGTTTTTGCCAGTTTCTGCGTGATTCCAAGTTCCTTAGAAAGACCGAAGGGGCTCATTCCGTAAATAATGCCGAAATTGATCACCTTGGCGAGCCGTCTCATCTCCTCGTTGACCATATCGGGGAAAACTCCGAATATATTCGAGGCAGTTCTTGTGTGAATATCCTCACCCGATTCGAATGCTCTCAGCAACTCTTCATCTTCCGAAAGATGCGCGAGGACCCGGAGTTCTATCTGTGAGTAGTCCGCTGAGACAATCTCATGCCCTTCGGGGACTATAAATGCCTGACGAATCCGCTTCCCCTCCATCGTCCGTATCGGAATATTCTGAAGGTTGGGGTTGCTGCTTGAAAGCCTCCCCGTTGCCGTAACCGTCTGATTGTAGGAGGTATGGACCCTCCCCGTCTCCCTGTTAAGAAGGGCTGGGAGCGCTTCCACATAGGTGGACCGCAATTTCGCAAAACTCCGGTAGGCAAGGATCTCGGCAGGCAATTCATAGGACTGCGCCAGATACGTCAAGACCTCCACGTCGGTTGAATAGCCCCCCTTTGTCTTTCTCCCCTTCGGGAGGCCGAGCTTGTCGAAAAGAATTGTCTGAAGCTGCTTGGGAGAATTGATATTGAACTGCTCGCCCGCAAGTTTGTAAATCTTATCCTCCGAGAGCGACATGATCTCTCCGAGATGTTCCGACATCTCGTGAAGCAACCCGATATCAAGGAGAACCCCTTTTCTTTCCATATCGGCAAGTACGGAAATAAGCGGCATCTCTATTTTATAAAAGAGATCTCCAAATCCTTCTTTCTCAATCAAGGCCGAAAGGTGCCGAGCGAGTTGCCAGACACAATCGGCGCGCCCGCAGGAAAATTCAGCGGCCTTTTCAACCGGAACGGAGCCGAAGGAGATAGCCTTGGCACCACTTCCGACAACATCCTTAATTGAGTTTATTTCCAGATCGAGACTGCCCCCTGCGATCCCCTCCAGGCTGAAGTCTCTCTGAGTTGGATTCAGGACATAGGAGGCCACCATTACGTCGATTCCCATCCCTTTGAGCCAAATGCCCTTCCGGGAACAAACGATGGAGGCATTTTTCATGTCATAGCCGTGCTTCGTTATCGTTTCATTACTCAGAAATGGTGCAATTCCGGCGAGGACTGCATCAAGGAGAAGTTGCTTCGGTGCATCCGCATAGTCATGCGCTAAAGGGATATAAAAACCCCCACCTTCAGTGTGGCAAATCGATATGCCGACGATCTCGGCCTTCATCGGTTCCGGAGAGGTGAGTTCCATGCAGAAGGAGAACGCTTTGGTTCTCTTCAATTCTTCGACAAGCCCGGCAAATTCCTTTTCGGAGAGAATGACCCGGCATTCTATTTCTTCTTTTTTCCCTCCCCTATCGAGTGCATGGAGGAACGACATAAATTCAAATTCTTTAAAGAGCTCTTTCAGGGCTGGTGTGTCGGGCGAGCTTCGCTTCATTTTGTCGAGTCCCACGTCCACTGTGGCATCGGTTCTGATGGTTACAAGCTCACGGCTCAGACGGGCCTGGTCGGCATAGGCTGTGAGATTTTCCTTCAGTTTCGCTCCCTTTACCTTGTCAAGGTTATTTAGAATCCCTTCCAGGCCACCGAATTCCTTGACGAGTTTCTGTGCCGTTTTTTCGCCGACTCCCGGAACGCCGGGGACATTGTCAGAGCTGTCTCCGGCAAGACCGAGTATATCCACCACCTTCTCCGGGCCGACACCGAACCGTTCTTTTACCCCTTCGATATCGTAGGTTTTGTCCTTCATCGTGTCCAGCATGAGGACATCCTCGGAAACGAGCTGCATGAGATCCTTGTCACCAGAGATGATAACCGTCGTAACATCCGCTCCACTATATTTTTTCACCAGCGTTCCTATAATATCGTCCGCCTCCATACCGGCCTCTTCGAGAACGGGTATGGAAAAACCACGGACAACTTCCTTTATCTTCGGTATCTGGGGGATCAGTTCATCGGGCATAGCCTTTCTGTTCGCCTTGTATTCCCCGTATGCCTCGTGGCGAAAGGTGGGGCCTTTCGAATCGAATACCACGACTATGTAGTCGGGCTCCCGGTCACGGCAGAGCTTCATCAACATATTTGTAAAGCCGTAAATGGCGTTGGTGGGAAATCCCTTCGAATTTGAGAGCTCCCGTATGGCATAAAATGCACGGTAGATGTAATTACTCCCGTCGATCAAAAACAGTGTCGGTTTTTTGAGCTCTTCTGTCATTTCTTCCCTCTCAATCGTCGCCACACTGCACCAAAGCCACTTTGGCAGATGCAGAACGCTTGACTTCATTTTCCTTTTTGCAACATATTTATCTTGAAACTTCCCTGATTGTGAAGCTCTCCGCCTACAAAGTGGGGCTTGCGGGTGCGCCCCCGGTCAATCTTTGAAGCTCCCCGCAATCCCGATTGTCGGGATTAAGGAGAATATTTGTTTTTATTCGCTCGCTAACCCCTCCAAGAAGCGGGGAATGCTCGCTTCTCAATTCGAGAAGCCTACATGTCGAATGTGGCATCGATCTTGAATTGCTTTGTCGCCCGCATATCGAGAATACCGGAAATCCCCGTCTTATCTTCAATCTCTCCGAGGATTTTTCCGATTTCATCGTCGCTTGATGCAATCAGGGTAAACCAGATATTGTATCGGTGATTCCGGCGGTAGTTATGGGTCACGCCCTTATAAGAATTAACGACGTCAATAAAATTGCCTATAGTTTCTTCAGGAACTTCTGCGGCACAGAGGGTACTCGCATAACCGAGTTTCTTTGTAACGAAAACCGCCCCTATTCGGCGGATGATACCTTCATCTTTCAGCTTCTCTACGCGCTTCAGGACTTCCGCTTCCGAAAGACCCACTTTTTCGCCGATACGCCTGAAGGGTTCGGCTTCAATGGGGAAATCCCGCTGCAGCATGTTTAAAATCTTCCTGTCAGTTTCATCCATAGAACATCTCAATTAATGAGGTTTGGCAATGAGTGAAAAATGCGCTCGTTTCCCAATTCAGTTCTTTTCCCCCGGCTCGTAAACGCAGAAGGGTTCTTCCGCCAGATAATTACCCCCGATTTCATAGGCCCTGGCCCTGCACCCGCCGCATACCTTGACAAACTCGCATCTGCCGCATTTTCCCTCTAAGAGGCTCAAATCACGAAGGTCTCTGAATACCGGAGAGTTATTCCAGATATCCAGAAAACCCTTTTCTTTCAGCTGGCCGCAGTTGATCTCAAGAAACCCGCAGGGCTGCACCTGGCCGGTGTGGGAGATAAAGCAGAAGGAACTCCCTCCCATACATCCCCTCGTCATCGTATGAAGCGGGGTTTCCTCTTTTTGCGTTTTTCCCCTCTCTTCTTTTTTGCGCTGGTGAACAATACGGTAATACTGTGGGGCGCAGGTGGCCTTGAGCTGAAGAGGAGAGGTAAAGCTCTTTTCATAGAACCAGTTGAGCGTCCGTTCATAATCCTCGGACGAAATCTCCTGATCTGCCATCTCCCGCGCACGACCCGTGGGAACGAGAAGAAAAATATGGTGTCCCGCCGCACCAAGCCTAATAGCGAGATTGTAAATATCTTCGATCTGATGGAGATTCAGGCGGGTGATCGTCGTATTGATCTGAAATTCGACACCGGCCTTTTTAAGGTTTTCGATCCCTTGCAGGGACCCCTCAAAGGCGCCGGAAACTCCACGAAAGGAATCATGACTGTCGGCATCGGGACCGTCGAGGCTGATACTTATTCTTTTTATCCCCGACTCCCGCGTTTTTTCAGCAATTTCATCGGTAACCAGCGTCCCGTTTGTTGCCAAAACCATACGGAGACCCTTTCTGTCGCCATATGACGCGATTTCGAAAATGTCTTCACGGAGATAGGGCTCACCGCCGGTAAGTATGATGACCGGCGTGCTGAACGATGCGATATCATCGAGAAGACTGAAGCATTCACCGGTGGTCAATTCACCCTCATAAGGCCCGCGCTCGGACGATGCGCGGCAGTGGAGACAGGAAAGATTGCACATTCGCGTCACTTCCCAGGCAATCATTCGGAGTGTATTCGGTAAAATGAGAAAACTTTTTTTGGGGGTCATAGGAAAATCCACGCCACCTTAAAGGTTTTGAATCTCCCCGCAATCCCGACTCGTCGGGATTAAGGAAAATGTTTACCTTATATTCGCTCGCATACCCCGCCGCAAGCAGCGGGGAATGCGCTCGCTTTCCAATTCGAAAAAATGCCAGAAGGGATTACTATCCCTTCAAGAGCGCTGCCGCCTCCTTGGCAAAATAGGTGATAATAATATCCGCCCCCGCCCTCTTTATCGATGTGAGGCACTCCATCATCGCGCGGGTCCCATCAATCCATCCCAGGGTTTCAGCCGCTTTTATCATGGAAAACTCTCCGCTCACATTATAGGCGGCCAGAGGGAGATCGAACTCCTCTTTTGCTCTCCTTATAATGTCGAGATAGACCAGTGCCGGCTTCACCATGATAATATCGGCACCTTCCTCGACATCGAGGGTAATTTCTCTCATCGCCTCATCACTGTTGGGAGGATCCATCTGGTAGGTTGTTCTGTCACCGAACTGGGGCGCACCCTCTGCAGCCTCACGAAAGGGACCGTAGAAAGAAGAGGCGTACTTCGCAGAATAGGCCATGATCGGCAGATCATCAAATCCGTCTTCATCGAGGGCATCCCGTATCGCAAGAACCTGACCATCCATCATTGCCGAAGGCGCAACCATATCGGCGCCCGCCTCGGCATGGGATACGGCAGTTTCCGCAAGGATTTCCAGTGTCGAATCGTTATCAACGTGATCACCATCGAGAAGCCCGCAGTGTCCGTGGCTTGTATACTCACAGAGGCAGACATCCGTAATGACGAGAATATCGGGAACTGCATCCTTTATCTCCCGCACCGCCCGCTGAATGATTCCTCCCCTGTCATAGGCACCGGACCCCTCTTCATCCTTCTTTTCAGGAATTCCAAAGAGAAGCACAGCAGGTATGCCCAGATCTTTCGTTATTTTTACTTCCTTTACCAGATAATCGAGAGACATCTGAAAATTCCCGGGCATGGAGTCAATCGGCTTTTTGAGCTTCTTTCCGGCGGTCACAAAAAGAGGATAGACGAGGTCATCGACGGAGAGACTCGTCTCCCTGATCATTCTTCTGAAATTTTCGTTCTTTCTTAATCTTCTGGGTCGGTACTCAGGGTAATTCATGTGACAACTCCTTCTCGTCCGCCTTTCGAGCTGAATTGAACAGCGAGCGAATATAAAATAAAAATTTTTCCTTAATCCCGACGAGTCGGGATTGCGGGGAGCTTCAATGTTCAACCCGAATTTTTTATCTCTTCGTCCGTCAAATAGCATGCCGGATCGGGGCCCCAGATGTCGCCGGTAACAGACTCTCCCCGCGCCCTGAAATTTCCGCCACAAACGTCGAGCCACTGACAATCGACACATCGTCCCGTAACGTGGGCCTTCTTATTCTTCAATTGAGCCATCAGTTCATTGGAGGTATCCTGCCATATTTCGCTGAAGGAACGCTTTCGAATATTGCCGAAGGATATATTCCTCCAGAACTGGTCGGCATGGACCTCGCCATCCCAGCTCACACAGCCGATCCCCCGGCCCGAATTGTTCCCCTCATTCATTTGGAGAAGCCGTAACACTTCTCCGGCACGCTCCGGGTCCTCCCTCAGGAGTCGCATGTAAAGATAGGGGCCATCTGCATGGTTGTCCACGGTGAGAACCTCTTTCCCAAATCCCCTGTCGAAGAGATCTTTCGTCCTGTCCATGATGAGATCGACCACTTTTTTCGTCTCTTCATGGGAAAGATCCTCTTCCATAAGCGCTGAACCGCGCCCCGAATAGACCAGGTGATAAAAACAGACCCGGGGGATATCTTCCCACTCCACAAGATCAAAAACGGCGGGAATCTCGCCTGCATTCTTCCGCGTTATGGTAAAGCGGAGTCCTACCTTAATCCCCTTCGCCTTACAGTTTTTTATTCCCCTCATGGCCGCATCAAATGCACCGGGAACGCCCCTGAACTGATCGTTAATTTTCCCTATTCCGTCAAGACTCACACCGACATAGGAAAGTCCTATCTCGCTGAATATCTCGGCCTTTTCCTCGGTAATCAGCGTACCGTTGGTAGAAATCACCGCCCTCATTCCCCTGTCGACGGCAAACTGCACAAGCTCCGGCAGGTCGGCTCTCATGAGGGGTTCACCGCCGGAAAAGAGAAGAACAGGAGAGCCAAACTCGGCAAGATCCGATATCAAAGCCTTTCCTTCTTCGGTGGTCAACTCGTCATCGTAATGGATATTCTGAGAGCTGGAGTAACAGTGAATGCATTTCAGGTTACATCGCCTCGTCACATTCCAGACCACGACAGGTCGTTTATCCTTTGAAAATTGCAAGAGGTGCGAGGGAAGTTTCCCCGACTCGGCACCGTAGCGAAGCACGTCTGAGGGCTCAACCCCTCCACAGTATAATTTAGAAATTCCTATCATTGTCTCTTCTCAAACCACTCTTTCATTGCAGAAACGAGACCCGTTATCTCATAAGGGCCCTGAACTATATCCACCCTGAGGCCGGCCTTTTGTGCCGCCTTTTCGGTAACCGGCCCGATACAGGCAATCCTGATATTTTCGGGAAGATTTAAACCTTCCCCCATTATTGTCATAAAATTATTCACCGTCGAGGGACTTGTAAAGGTAATCACCTCAACTTTTCCCTCTTCAATGAGTTGTTCAAGCTCCTTCCCGTCTCTTCCGGAACTCACCGTCCGGTATGCAACCGCAACATCAATCCTGGCACCCAGTTTTTTCAGGCTCTCGGGTATCACATCACGGGCAACCTCGGCCCTCGGAAGGAGAACCCTTGCACCCTCCATATCCTGCCCTTTCAGTGCCGCAACGACACCCTCGGAAATGAATTCTTCGGGCACGATATCCACGGGAATTCCACGTTTTTCTATGGCCGCTTGCGTGGCCGGACCGATCGTACAGATTTTTATTCCTTTAAGATCACGCACATCTTTCCCCGCCACGTTGAGGCGATCGAAGAAAAATCTGACGCCGTTGGCGCTGGTGAAGATGATCCAGTCGTAATCTTCGATTCGTTCCAGAGCACGGTCGAGATCGTCAAAACTCTTGGGCGGGACTATTTCAATCGTAGGAAAATGTATGACACGAACCCCTTCCTCGGAAAGGAGGGAAGCGAGTTCCCCGGATTGTTTCTCCGGTCTCGTAACAACAATTCCCCTTCCGAAAAGGGGTTTCGTTTCAAACCAGTTCAATTTCTCTCTCAGCCTTGCTACCTCACCCACAACGAATATGGCTGGCGGGGTCATCTTTTTTTCTTCCGCCAGATCCGGTATATCACCGAGCGCTCCCGAGAGGGTAAACTGATCGTGTGTCGTTCCCCATCTGATTATGGCAGCCGGCGTATCGGGACTTCTTCCGTTTTCCAGAAGACTCTCGACGATCTGCGGCAGGTTCTTGACCCCCATCAGAAAGACAAGGGTTTCTATCCCTGAGAGTTTCTCCCAGTCAATCCTGCTTTCATCTTTTTTCGGGTCTTCGTGGCCTGTAACAAAGGCAACGGTGGAGGTATGCTCACGATGGGTGAGCGGTATCCCGGCATAGGCGGGAACGGAAATGGCGGATGTGACTCCCGGTACTATCTCAAAAGGAATTCCCGCCTCGAAGAGGAACTCCGCCTCCTCTCCACCCCTTCCAAATATGAAGGGATCTCCCCCCTTCAGCCTAGCAACGGTATTGCCCTCCGAGGCCTCTCGTACCAGAATCCGGTTGATTTCATCCTGAACTACGGTATGATGACCGCCCTTTTTCCCAACATAGACGAGGCGTGCATCGGCTCGCGCATAACCGAGGATACCAGGAGCAACAAGGTAGTCATAGACTATAACATCCGATTTTTCGAGACACCTCACCGCCTTCACGGTCAGAAGCCCCGGGTCACCGGGGCCAGCACCTATAATATAGACCTTCCCTTTTTGCTTCATATCAGCAAAGTTCCCCATAGACCGAATCCAATACTGCCCTGCCTCCCCTGGAGAGGATAGTTTCAGCCAGGGAATTCCCCAACTCCTCCCCGTCTTCGATTGCTCCCCTTACCTCATCTTCTATAACGATTTTGCCGTCGATACTCCCCACGAGCCCTTTGAGAATCAGTATGTCTCCCCGCTTTCTTCCGATACATGCTATCGGCACCTGACACCCCCCACCGAGAGTCCTGAGAAAGGCCCGTTCGGCCGATACCTCGGTAAAGGTTTCTCCGTGATTTAAAAAGGAAACCATCTCCCTTATTTCATCATCATCTTTTCTCACCTCGATACAGAGCACACCCTGCCCTGCCGAAGGGAGCATCGTTTCAACCGGGATATACTGCGACACCTTCGTCGCCCACCCCATTCTCTTCATCCCTGCGGCCGCGGCAATAATTCCCTCAAGACCCTCCGTTTCTATCTTCTTTATCCTGGTCCCGAGATTTCCCCGTATGGGAACTACCTCGATATCGGGGAGAAAATTCAGGAGCTGCATCCTCCTCCTGAGAGAACCCGTACCTATCCTCGCCCCCTTGGGAAGCTCCTCCATCTTCATGTTATATTTCGATATCAAGACGTCTCTCGGGTCCTCCCTCTCGGGAACCGCTGTAATCGCAAGCTCGTCGGGAAGCTCAACGGGAACGTCTTTCATGCTATGTACAGCAATTCGTATCTCTTTTTGCAGAAGGGCCTCTTCTATCTCCTTTACGAAGACACCTTTCCCCCCTATTTTGACCAGGGAGATATTCTGCATTCTGTCGCCCCTTGTCTTTATGGGAACGATCTCGAGGGAGATGTCTCGATATTTGCCTTTAATCTTCTCGGCGATACAACGTGCCTGAACCAGCGCAAGTTCGCTTCCCCTGGTTCCAATCCTTATCGTTTCGATGCGAATGCCTCCAAACTTTATCGGTTTTTCCACATGACAGGCTCGATTTCCCGTCTCGCCCCCGAAAGCTATCCCATTTACTGCATAATTTCAACATCAACTTACAGGCACTTTTAAAAGCTTCCTGATTTCACAGGGGAAAAGATCCCCTATATAATCTCTGTCACTTATGATATCATTTATAACATTACAGAAGATCGTTCGTTTCTTCGTTCGGCAGAGGGGGGGTCATGGTCGAAAAAGTCATTATCATGGGGGCGGCCGGCCGGGATTTTCACAACTTCAATGTCTACTTCAGGAACAATCCCCGCTATGAGGTGGTTGCCTTTACGGCAGCCCAGATACCGAATATCGAAGAGCGTCTCTATCCTCCCGAACTTGCAGGAAACCAATATCCTGAAGGAATTCCCATATATCCCGAAGCCGACCTGCCCGATCTCATCAAAAGATTTACAACAGATCTGGTGGTCTTTTCATACAGCGATGTCCCCCACACCGAGGTCATGCACAAGGCCTCTCTCGCCATGGCTCACGGCGCCGATTTCATCATTATCGGTGCGTTCTACACCATGCTGAAGGCACAAAGACCGGTTATAGCCGTATGCGCGGTACGAACGGGCTGCGGCAAGTCACAGACAACGAGAAAGGTCTGTTCCATTTTAAGGAATCTCAACAAAAAAGTCGTGGTGGTTCGCCACCCCATGCCTTACGGAGATTTGAGAGTTCAGGAAGTTCAGCGTTTTTCATCTTACGATGACTTCGAACGGCACAAGTGTACCATCGAAGAGCTGGAAGAATACGAACCCCTCGTTGATCAGAAGATCGTCGTCTATGCCGGTGTCGATTACGAAAAGATTCTGAGGGAGGCGGAAAGGGAAGCAGACATCATTGTATGGGACGGGGGAAATAACGACACGCCCTTCTACCGGCCCGATATACACATCGTTCTTTTCGATCCCCATCGTGCAGGTCACGAATTATCATACTTTCCCGGTGAAACGAATATGCGCATGGCCGATATCGCAATCATCAACAAGGTGGACACGGCATCACTTGCGCAGGTGGAACAGGTGAGAAAAAATATAGAGCTTCACAATGCAAAGGCCGAAATCGTTCTCGCCGAATCACCGGTCATTGTGAGCAGACCCGAGCGCATAAAGGGAAAACGGGTTCTCGTGGTTGAAGACGGCCCCACCCTTACCCACGGCGAGATGCCCTATGGTGCAGGCGTTATTGCGGCAAAGGAATTTCATGCCGCCGAGATCGTCGATCCGAGGCCATACGCTGAGGGTACCATTCATGAAACCTACCTTCGCTATCCCCACACCGGAGCTGTCCTCCCCGCAATGGGATACAGTGCCGATCAGATACGGGACCTTGAGACTACCATTAACAGGGCTGACTGTGATCTTGTCCTTTTTGCCACACCGATTCATCTTACCCGAATTGTCTCAATCGAAAAGCCGGCCATTCGCGTACGGTATGAATATCAGGATCATGGAAGTCCCGCACTGGAGGAGATACTTATCGAAAGATTGAATTTACAACAACTACACTGATAGCCTGCGGAAAAGAGGATGGAAAAGGAAAAGAGGGAAATCCTGCTCGTCGCCCTCGGCGGCAATGCGCTTATCAAAAAGGGTCAAGCCGGTACCGTCGAAGAGCAATTCGAAAACCTGAGGGTCCCTATAAGCCAGATCGCGCGACTCTCAAAAAGGTACCGCCTTATTATCACCCACGGAAACGGTCCCCAGGTGGGAAACCTGCTTCTGAAACAGGAGTCCTGCGACAGGGTTCCAAAATTGCCGCTGGAGATCCTCGTCGCACAGACACAGGGTCAGATCGGATATATGATTGAGTCCACCCTGGACAGCGAGATCATGAAACAGAGAATCACTCCTCAGAGACCCCTGGTGAGTCTCATCAGCTATGTGGTGGTGGATGAAAAGGGACCTGCCTTTCGAAATCCCACAAAACCAATCGGTCCGATCCTGACTGAAGATGAGGCAATCGCTCTTCCCCATCCTACCATCAAGACAAAAAAGGGATACCGTCGCGCCGTTGCCTCACCCAAGCCAATCACGATCGTGGAAAAAAGAGAAATCTCAAAGCTCATCGACATGGATTTTATCGTCGTCTGCTGCGGAGGTGGGGGAATCCCTGTCATACGCGAAGGCCGCTCCTTCTATGGTGTTGACGCCGTGATCGATAAAGACCTTGCAAGCGCAAAACTTGCGAAGGAGGTAAATGTTGACATCTTTCTGATCGCAACGGACGTGAGGGGCATCTTTCTGAATTACGACAGGCCCGACCAGAAATATCTGAACACTATAACCGTTACGGAGGCGTCCAGATATCTCAACGAGGGGCATTTCCCCGAAGGTTCAATGGGTCCGAAGATCGAAGCCGCCATCGAGTTTCTGGAAGGAGGGGGAAAGAGGTCAATTATCACCTCGATTGCAACAATCGAAGACGCCATTGAGGGAAAGGGAGGTACTGAGATAATACGGGGATAAGAGATGTAAAATCTTATTTCAGTCGCTTTCGTAATCCCCTCTCAACAGTCACAACGAAATCCTGAACATTCGTGAGGATGGATCGTGCCGTAAGGGAACCGCGGTTTGCAAGCTTGTTCACGGCAAATTCAGACATATCGACGGTATAGAAATAGACAGGCCTCACCAGACCGTTTTGTTCCACTTTATAGGAGGGGACCATGTTTCCCGTGGCAATTGCGTGAAGCTGCGTGGCCATTGCAATAACGGTGGTTGCCCGCCTTGTTATGTTTCTCATTGCGTCCTGCGCTTCATAGACATCGGCGATAACCTCGGGAAGGGGTCCGTCATCTCTGATGGAACCGGCAAGAACAAAGGGAACACTTTTCATTATCGCCGCCCGCATAATCCCGTCTCTAACAAGACCTTTATCAATTGCTTTTTTTATCGATCCGATACCCCGTATTCTTATTATCGCATCGAGATGATTGTAGTGGCCGAGTCTCACCGTTTGCTTCGAGTATATGTCCTGCCCGAGACCCGTTGCAAAAAAGGCAGCCTCCATATCATGGGTTGCGAGGGCGTTCCCCGCGAGAAGGGCATGAACATACCCTCCTTGTATCAGTTCCGCAAAGGCATTTCGTGCATCGCGGTCAAAGACAACGGCAGGCCCCAGCACCCAAACGATGAACCCTCGTTTTCTTTCAAACTCCAGAAGGTCATAAAGCTCATCGTAATCGATGGAAAAGGCCGTTTCCCTTGTTATTCTTGAGCGGAAGGCAAATTTCTCCGATGCATGTTCCGGAAAGTCAAAGGCCTTCGTATGGACAAATATCCCGTCCTCTCCGTTTTCGCCCCTCCCGCATGCGACGAAATCACCCGGTTTAAGATGACGAAATTCCTTCACGTGGAGAGAGTCTCCTCCTGTCCTCGCCACAACGCAGTCCATCCGGGAATCATCAAGAAGACGCCAGTCCCCCTTCTCTACATGAAAGTACTCCGGATATACCGATGTGGCATGATAATTTTCGGGTGCCACACCCTCTTTTTCGACCTTTTTGAACGTCACAAGAGGCGCGTCAAGAAATTCGGGCCGCTTGAAATCGGGGATTTTATACTCGGGAAGGGTGAATGACATTTTTACACCTCGCAAAGCTTCTCGAGCATCAAAACCTTTGAGCGATCATTAGGATGTTTTTTGCAAATAAATCCTGGCGAAGCGGAAGAAGAGCGATTCCAATTGTCCGAACCCAAGGGCGAGTTTTGGAATCGCCTGTAGCAAGCCTTTGATTTATCAAAAAGCATCTGAGATGCGCGAAAAGGTGTTGCTGCTACGGTTCATCAACGTAAACGAGAAAAAAGTTATTGTTATATAAAAAATGCCGTTAAATCAAACGGTACATCTGCTAATCCAGTTTGAAGAGTTTCTTGATGACCGCCACATAAGGATTGGCTCCGCCATTTTCACTTTCCTCTTTGAGACCCGTTACCGGATCATGCAATATCTTGTTTATGATGGAATTGACGAGGATCTCCACATTTTCCCTCTCCCCTTCATCGAGATTTTTCATCCACGAACCGGCCCTCATCATCTCGCCCTTTATAATACTCTCCACTTTGCCCCTGAGATCGACAATCGTCGGGACAACCTGCAGGCGCTTGAGCCATCTGGAGAATTCTGCCACCTCTTCATCAATGATCGTCTCCGCTTTCTCCGCCTCATTGATGCGATTCTTCATGTTATCGTCCACAACACTCTGGAGATTGTCTATATTGTAGAGGTAGACATTGTCTGTCTTTCCGAGGGCAGGATCGACATCCCTGGGAACGGCAATATCAATGATAAAAAGGAGGCGGTTTTTTCGGCGTCTGAGGGCCGCGGCAACCATTTTTTCATCGATGATATAGCCGGGAGCGCCGGTGGAACTGATAATGATATCAACATCACTCAAAGCCTCGCCGAGAAGATCAAAACTCACCGTATCGCCATGAAGGTCATTCGCCATTGTCAGAGCGCGTTCATAAGTTCTGTTGGTAAAAATCACCTTTTTTACCCCATTACCTATCAGGTGCTTTGCTGCAAGCGCTGCCATTTCCCCGGCGCCTATGACAAGAGCATTTTTCCCCCGAAGATTTCCGAATATCTTTTTCGCGAGTTCCACGGCCGTGGAGCTCACCGAAACGGCATTGTTTGAAATGGCCGTTTCCGTCCTCACCCTCTTTGCCACCCTGAAGGCATAGTGGAGCAATTTATTCAACATGACGCCGGTAGCTTCCTGCTCCACCGACCGGCGATAGGCATCCTTGACCTGACCCAGAATCTGGGGTTCACCCATAACCATTGAATCAAGACTGGAGGCAACCCTGAAAATATGCCTGACAGCACTGTCATTCCGGTAAATATAGAGACATCGTTCCATCTCTTCCGATGAAAGGTTTCCATGGGAGAAAACGAGGTCTTTCAAATAAGTCTCTGCCGCGGCAACATCGAAGACATGGGCCAGAACTTCAACCCTGTTGCAGGTAGAAAGGTACAACGCTTCATTGATATAAGAGATTTTTTTTATCTTTTCAAAGGTAGCCGTATCGTCATCGCAGGAAATAGAAAGTTTCTCCCGTATCTCCAACGGCGCCGTTTTATGATTCATTCCAACAAGAATTATATCCATCTCAAATAAAATTGTGGACCGTTACAAAAAATATATTTACCCCTACAAAGGTAAAAAGGAGGATAACAAAGGCAACAATAGAGAGAACGGCGACCTTCCTCCCCTTCCAGCCTATGGCGAATCTCTGATGCAGTAAAAGGGCATAGATGATCCACGATATCAGCGTTGATACCTGTTTGGGATCCCACTGCCAGTGACTCCCCCACACGTTTCGTGCCCAGACGGAACCCGCAATAATCCCCAACGTGAGGAGAAAAAATCCCGCGACAATACAGATGTTGTTAATCCTGTCGAGTTCCCTCAGGGAAGGAAGAAGGCGACTGAAACCGTAGGCCTTCTTGTTTCTGATAAGGTCATCCTGAACAAGATACATGATGCCGGAAAGACAGGCGAGAGCAAAGAGGGCACTCCCTGTGAGGGTCAGCATCACATGGATGGGAACCCAGGACCCCATTAATATGGCGGGAATTTCAGCATCCTCCACCAACCGGGCCGACGCCGTTATCGCCATTACAAGGACGACGGGAGAAACAAAGGCACCGAGGACTCTTGTCTTTGTCTTTACCTGAAAAATGAGATAGATTCCCGAAACCGCCCAGGCAATAAATGAAAGGGATTCAAAGAGGTTTGTAACGGGGCTGTGTCCCGTCTCAACCCATCTGAAAATAATAGAGGTGGTATGAGCCGCAAAGGCAGAAAAAAGGACCCATGTGGACACCTTCGCGACCTGCACCCTCCTCACAACAAGAGAGGTGATATACCCGAGCATGCTCAGAAAATATAATACGAGCGCTATCTTAAAGAAGAGACTGCCCATCGTTTACCATCCCTTTACCTGCATTCGATATCATCCGATCATTTATCAGCCACAATGGCATCAACATCCACCTCTTCGCGGGTAAGATCGAAGAGTGTCTCCTTTACCCGCCCCCATTCTTCCTTCATTATATACTTTATGATCCCCGAATCAAAAACGGACTCAAACACTTCCTTGTTATCCTCCGGAGATTCCCCTCGGGTTATCATCTTCTCTCTCAGGGCACCCATAATGTCGAGGAGGATACCGTACTCGGGACCATAGGCCTGTTCGATTTCTTCCCTCAGCTTTCTTGCCATAATGGGACTTTTCCCGCCTGTCGATATGGCTATTGCAAGGTCTCCCGTCCTCACTATTGAGGGAACGATAAAATCGCACCGTTTCGGATCATCGACGATATTGACAAGGATTCCTCTATCTTGCGAATCTCTATAGATTTTCTCATTCACTTCATCCCTGTCCGTTGCACCGACAACGATAAAGGCCCCCTTTATGTATCCGCTATCGTAGTCATCAGGAATGTGATCTATGATGTTCCCCTCTATCATCGCCGCAAGGCCGGGAGTAACGGCGTTGCTTACCACGATGACTTCGGCATCACACTCGAGCAGTTTCATTACCTTTCGCTCCGCAACGTCTCCGCCACCGACAACCACGCATCGTTTCTCTGAAACGTCGAGATAGATGGGATAGTATTTCACATTACATCCTTTCTCAAAAAAGATATGGTAAAAAAGGTGGTTATCACGAAGGTTCGCAAAATTCAAGCTACTTGAATTCTCATGAAAAAGGGGTTATAGATTTGAAGTGACAGTCGCTTCACCAAAGGGAGATAAACCATGCCTGAGACAAAGGAAAAATGGATTGAAATTGTCATTTCGACACCGGAGGAATTAAGCGATTCATTATCAAACTTCATGGTTGAACTTGACACTCAGGGCGTATCCCAGGAGGAACCGGAGCAAAGTTCCTTTAATGACACCCCCGCTCTCAAAGCCAAAGAAGAACTCAAGGCATATCTACCCTTCGGTTCCGAAGCGGAAAAAAAGATCTCTTCATTACAAGTATATATGGATAGTCTTCATGAGATGTTCCCCGATCTGGAGAAGCCTGCATTTGTTACCCATACAATCGTCGACCCTGACTGGGGGGAACAATGGAAAAAGTATTTTAAACCTCTCAGGGTCAGTAAAAATATTGTCATCAAACCCACATGGGAACGGTATCAAACGGGAGGCAGGGATATTGTCATCGATATCGATCCGGGAATGGCCTTCGGGACCGGCCAGCACCCTTCAACGCAGCTTTGTATCGTTGCAATCGAAGAGCTACTTTTGAAAGACAGGTCCTTCGATAAATGGACTGTTCTCGACATCGGAACGGGCACGGGCATACTTGCGATATGCAGTGCGAAGCTCGGCTCCGACAGGGTTTTAGCAGTAGATATTGATGAAAAGGCGATAGAAATTGCCTCGAAAAACGTCGTCATAAACGGCGTGGACGAGAAGATAGAATTGATAAATGACAGCATATCGACCCGCAAGGGAACATTCAATCTCATCGTGGCCAACCTGACGGCAAAGACGCTGATACAGCTTAAACCCCAAATCATGAACATGACCGTTCCCGGAGGATATGTGATTGCATCGGGAATTATAGACCAGGACACGGAAGCTATTGAGAAGCACTTTGTAGCTGAAGATATGGCCATCCATGACATAAAAAGCGAACAGGAATGGTTTTGCTATACCTTTAAGAAACGGAACAGAAAGTGACAATTCCACGGATCTTCTCCCCCGAAACCCTGCGAGAAGGAAAATTACTGGAAATAGAAAAGGGCAACTCCCAGTATATAAAGAATGTCCTGAGAATGAGACTAGGAGACAAACTTTCGCTCTTTGACGGCAGGGGATCAGAACATGAGGCCGTTATTGTTGATCTCTCAGAAGGAAGACTATCCCTAAAGATAGGGGAAAAGATACAAGTCGGGGTTTCAAATCTGAACGTCACCTTAGCCCAGTCCCTTCCAAAGGGTGGCAAAATGGATTTTATTATTCAAAAATCGACGGAACTCGGCGCAGACAGGATCATCCCCTTCATATCGTCCCGATCAATTCCACGACTATCAGAAACCAAGGCCGAGACCAAGTGCAAAAGATGGAGGAAAATCGCCATCGAGGCATCCCGGCAGTGCGGCAGGGCGAAGATACCCGAAGTGACCGGAATCGTTACCTTTGAAGAAATGCTCACGATGAGAGAAGATGAAAGTCTCGGCATCCTGTTATGGGAGGATGAGTCTGAAAGGGGCATCAAAGAAATACTGAGAGATGAAAGATACCGCCCTCTGGAAAAATTCTTCATCGTAGTGGGACCGGAGGGAGGATTGTCGAAGAAAGAGGTAGAAAAAGCAACCGCGCACAATTTCATTTCTGCAACGATGGGGACTCTTATCTTGAGAACCGAGACAGCTCCCCTCGCCATCCTCTCCATATTGCAGTATGAAAAAGGGATACATGGCAAAGCGGAACAGGGAGCCTGAGGTATGTATATACACTATGGAGGGTTCTGGAGAAGGGGTCTCGCGTTTTTCATCGACATCACCATACTCTACACCCTTTCTACGGCACTCTTTGCCACTTGGATAACTATTACACACACCCCGGTCGAATCTCACGAATTTTTTATTCTATCAAATACGACTCCCGAGATATTCATAGGGGTCATTCTTCCCTACTACGGAATATCAGTGCTTTTAAACATGACATACTTCACCTATTTTCACGGTACCATCGGTCAGACACCCGGGAAAAAGCTCCTCGGCCTTAAGGTTATAGACATAACAGGAAAAGAGATGACTCTCGGAATCGCCTTTCTACGCTGGGCCGGATATATAATCTCAAAACTTGTTTTGTTTCTCGGCTTCATCTGGATTGCCTTTGACCGAAGGAAACAGGGCTGGCACGATAAAATAGCAGGAACCTGCGTTATCAGAACAAAAGCTGACTAAAAATACTTGACAAAAGAATAAAGATTGGATAACAAACGCTTTCCACATACGGTCTTTATGGGTCGGTAGCTCAGTCGGTAGAGCACGGGACTGAAAATCCCGGTGTCGGCAGTTCGATTCTGCCCTGACCCACCATTGGTATTAAGGGGTTAGTCACTTTGGCTGGCCCCTTTTTTCGTCCCAAAATCTGCAAATGTAACTGTTTTGTAACCACGCTGCTCATTTAGGTATATTTCCTGTTTCTGGGCTGCCAATTTCAGGTCATCGGCACTCACAATATTGTATCGCTCGAATACTGATCTTGTTTTATGTCCTGAAATCATCATAGCAACCCGCTCGGGAACACCAGCTCTCACCATATTTCTAACCGCTGTACGTCTCAAATCATGGAATAGCTTTTTGCCTATTTTTGCTCCCTTGCATGCAGTATTCCACGACTTTCTTAACTGCTTTATCCTGTCGCTCCCGTTTTTGTTCGTAAACACATAAGGCGTCAGTTTACCGGCTTTTTTTCTTGCCTCCCATTGCGCATTAATAACCGTTTTCAACTCGTCATCAAGATAAACGATACGACCCTCGTTGTTCTTGGTCTCCCCAGCCTCAAGCCTCACAATGCCATTTTTAAGGTCAACGTGGCTCCACGTTAGCTTACTGATCTCTGACTTACGCCACCCTGACTTATAGGCAAAAGTCACAAAACCCCTTAAGTGTTCCGGTAATTTGCCCCTCAAGGCTAAAAACTCCTCATGCTCGAAGAAACCCTTCCTGACATTATTCTCTTTCAGCATAGAGATGTAAGGAACCCTATCGACCTTCGGCGGAGTCTGCTGCGCACCGAGATTCAACATTCGCTTGAGTGCAGAAAGTTCACGATTGATTGTCGCGTTCTTCGCCTTTTCCATTTGCCTCTTCTCAACATATTTATTGATCAGGGGAGTCGTTATATCGACCACTTTCATACCTTCAAAGTAGTCTTTCAGGCGATCCACGCTCCGCTCGGCACGGTCAAGAGACTTCTTACCGTTAATCCTATAGTCAGCAAGAAACTCTTCGGCCAACTCATCGAACCTCACTTTCTCAAAGTGCACACCCGGTATTTTACCCTGCGTAATTTCCCCTTCACGCTTTTTTAGTAAACCTCTCGCTACTCCCACTTTATCGCTATGGGTAGATTCGACATATGGCTTCCCGTTGCGATAGTACTTAATTGTGTAATTCTTTCCTCGTCTATAGATACATCCCATTTTCACGCTCCTTTCCGGGATGGATTCGGCTTGACAAGTTGAATGTCGTAGCCGAGGTAATCGGCAATCTGCTCAAGCTTTCTCAGGGAGATATTCACCTTCCCACCGAGGAACTTCGAGAGTTGACTCTCGTCGATCCCCAGATCCTTGCTGAGCCGGTACGCCGTTACCTTTTCCCTTTTCAGGATTTCTCTTAGACGATTCGCCACCATATGCTTCTTCTACCATATACTGGTATATATGTCAAGTACTATCGGTATATCGTTTTGTTTGTCTCGATGAATTCATCGAGATCATTCACATCAAAATACAATTTGCGATCGGCCTCTCGTTTCACGACAGGTATGTCGCCCGACCATGCAAGCTCACGCATTCCATACTCTCCCCGACCGAGGTACAGTGCTGCCTCTTTCAGGGTATACAGGCGTTTCCTCACTGGATTCGTAATCCCGTGTGCCTTCTTTGTTCCTTTGTCAGTCAGCGTTTGCGTCGCCATGTAACCGTCCGGTAACCGTTTATTGAACTATTTAAACCTATCAATGGTTATCATTTCTCGGTGTTTCTTCCGCATTGAGAGAGAGGGGGGGGTACCGGCCATTTTCGGCTGCGGTGCGTGAAAATAACATCCCCCTATAAATATCCGAAAAACAAAAGGGACTGAATCTCAATTCAAATTGCCTCTTTCTCATCGTCTTTACGATCCTACGCCCAAATAAGTGTCGCGCAGATTGCCAAGATTGTTGGTCGCAATGAAAGAACGTATAGAAATGATTAAAATACTGCCAACTTTCATTACCCCTAAAGAAAACAAAAAAGACCAGTCGAACTCTTTGACGTAATGTTTCCCTCATCTCAGGCTTCATTACTTATCCGCACATTCAAAAGAGGATTTCTTGCCCGAGACTCAATGATATTTGCTTCGGTCTGATTGACCCTTTTTTTAATCGCTCTGGCCTTTTTTAATCTTTTCCCTACCTCTACCCTCTCTTCGGGAGTTAGTTTCCTCCTCTTTGTAATTTTACATATGCCAAAGGGCATATAGGGGTATAGGGGACACGATTCGACCTGACAATCTACCTTGCCGTCGGTGTACCCGTTCATGCACTCGTAGCACTTTGCCAGCATCGCTTCTTTTCGGGTTAATCTTTCGCCACTTAAATATTTCAACAATTCCCTCTTGCCGCTTGCCGTAATCCCATATTTTTCAATGTCGTTATGTTCCATTTTTCTTCTCCTTTGGTTTATATAAATCCGCCTCATCGAGATACTGCTGCCAGTGTTGCTTTCTGAAAAGGGTAGCGGGATGAAAAAGTTTGGGGTTTTCGATGAAATAGGGGTCTTCTGATTTAAGGGCAATGATTCGGCAACACTGATGTACCGAGCCACCGTCTTTTAAACGGGCGGCGATATTTTCCGATGCGGTGACGGGTTTTAAATCCTTCCGTTTAGCTACCCATTCCCGGTATTCGTTATATACTTGAAGGACCTCTGCCACCCCATCCTCTAAAAGAACCCTCTCGTCGGCGTGATGCCTTATATATATATTCTTTTCTTTCTTTTCTTTTGTGGGTGCCATTTTTGGCAACAGTTCCGTTGCCATTTTTGGCAATAGTCCGTTGCCATTTTTGCCATGTGTCATTTTCGGCGACAGCTGCCATTTGGTGTAATCTTTTTGAAGGCCATAGGAAATGATGAGGGTGGAGTCATCTTTAATGATAATTCTCCGTTTTGTAAGGTCCTTGAGGGCGCGTCCAATATGTCTTCTGTCCAATCCCGTTTTCTTTTGGAATGAGCTGATGCTGATTCGATCCGTCTTCTTTTTCCAGCCGTAGGTCTGTCGCAGGATCACCCATAAAAGCCGCCACTGATTACCGGATAGTTGTAAGCGATAGAAAGCTTCCCCGATTTCATTTGCTATCTGCATATATCCGTTTTCTAACTGTGGGGTTCCGGACATGGTGATCTCCCTCAAAGTCTCAGCTCAGTTTTCCGTCTGAATCTTGCGCTGCTCCATGTAATCAATGATATCCTGCCAACAATACCTTACAGATCGTCCAACCTTGCAATAAGGTATGCCCCGGCCCAAGTGCCGATTGTTGCGAAGCGTGGATAATGCCATACCAGTCAAGCGTGACGTTTCCTTCTCTGTTAAATATCTGACTTTTGTTTCCATCGAAGAACTCCTTTCTATATCTCTTTACCCCTATAGTTGGATTTCTCCAATCTCGAAGGCGAATAAGGGGGACAAAACAAGACTGATGATTGGTATCTTATTGAATGTGTAAAGCAAAATATTCGAAATAATTATTGCGCACATCTCCAACAGGAGGGTTGGCGATCTTCAAGTTTTGTAGTTGGAGATTTAAAGTCGGGTGAAAGGGGCTAACTTTCGCCTGGGTTCAGATATCCTTTTATGCGGTTTGGACCAAGAAACTCTTTTTTTGATGCCACTTCGATAGCAGCTTCTAATTTAGCCATGATCTGTGACAACATATCTTTTGAATTGTTGCCTCCTTGCAACTCTAATGTTTTCTTTTCTTCAGATAGCCTTTCAATTTCTGCTATTAGTTCTGCTTTCGGATAATCTGTATAATCAACATCATTGATGCTCGGAGGGGGAACATCGAACTTTGGCCCATACGTACCCGGCCGCTCACTATGTATGCGCTGAAATATATGAAAGTTACTTGGCAATTGCGACTTGTAGGTTACGTTTAAAAACTCTACGACTTTCCTGCTGATATCGCGAAGAATTTGTTGATGTGCATCGTATTGTTTATTTCTTATTTTTCTGCTTCCGTGGGCTTTGCCAACATAATATAAGTGATCTTCTGATTTCAGAATTTGAATGAAAGCGAGCCACGTTTTTGTATCTTCTCTCCGAAATCCTAAATCTTCATAGGAGTAAGTTTTCGGATCTCCGTTGCCAACCCTTACAATGATATCAAGACCATTTTTATAAGAAATTGACACTGATTCTATATAGCATTCGGGGTCTGTCTTACCGTAGCTTGCTAACATGTCAGACATCTCTGGACGTTCAGTATCCGTCTGCTTTTCTAAACTTGAAGCATGCTTTTCTCGCCATTGATCAAGAATCTCTTCGTGCTGATTCTCAAACGCTTCTACATCGTCTGGGTGATACAACCATTGAGAAAAATATTGTTCTCGCTCTTCTTGGGTATAAGCACGCGACAGCATGCCGAAATCATATCGGACGCACGCTTCTAATCGCGTGGGATTGGGTTCGTAAGGAACAAGTTTGTCCTGTCGCGCAAAATCAAAGATCGCCTCCCATCCAACCGACCATCTTTCCATTAACTCAATCCCGGTAATCGGCACGAATAGCTCTTTGGGGGGTTCCGTGTCCCGGCGGTGGGGAAGTAGGGGGCCAAGTCCATCTACCGGGTTTAGTGGATCTGGTGCCTTAGTGATTCCCTTTGCCCTTTCGAGCTTCCTGAGCTCATCCTTCTGGGCTTCAGTGGGTTGGACCTCGTCCTTCTTGTTTTTATCTCCTGTCATTTTGCGCCTCCTGAAGCGCCTTGGCAGTAGATCCGAAGAAAGCGGTCAGGATACTGCTTTGTCGGTCTGCAGAACCTATCCCCGGAAAAATGATTATTTATTTACGTTCCTTTAAATCGACATTGCGGAAATCTTAGTACAGGGTTCAGTCAAGGAGATTTTAGGTTGTAGGTATTCCAGATTAACTCTATTGGAAGGTCTGTTAGAAATTTAAAACGAATTCGGTCTCAGCAGCGTATCTGCGCCGGTCTTTCCAGACAGATTCTACACCATATCTTTCAACCAACTCCAGGGTGCTTTCACGTAACACCCGTTTGCTGCCTTCCGGTATGTCCAAGCAATCGAGGTATTCTCCTAAGAGTAACAGAGGATCTGACTCCCAATTATCCGGGACCGGAGCATTCTCGTCATGAACGAGACCATCTCGATCATAAGCATCAAGAACACTCAAAACGCCCGAATAGTTGCTTAAGGCGTTTTGGAAATGCCTCTTTTTCTCCTTGTTATCCATTCCCCCCCCCTTAATCTTGTGGTCATAATTAATGATACGCTCCTGAAAATTTTTTTCAAGTAAGATTATATGTGTCCAACCTTTCATAGAATAACGCCTGCTAATCGTTGGGATTATATAAATGTGATTATCCAAGATTATAAATCGAAATGTTTATAGATTTAACGACTTGCTCACAAGTGAGGGCCGCTACGCGGCCCGCAGCTGGTGAAGCAAAAGGTTAGGCAGTTACTATGTTAGCCCATATGCTGAGCTGTTTTCGCAACTGGTTCTTCTCCCAGCAGGACCATTCCGAATTTTTCGTACCTGGTATTCGTCTTTGGATCCAAGTCGTGCCATCTCGCCAAGAACTCGCGCTCGCGTAACCATGTCCGCCGGAAAGAGGACGGATCTTCAAATAGCAGTACGCCCTTTGCATGACCAATCAGAATCGCATAGTGCCCGTCATCGTAATCTTCGCGCCAATCTTGCAGCGTCATATACCTGTCTGCCCATGCCTGCAGCAGCACGATCACAGGATACTCCTTATCTATAAAGTCCTTTATATCAGCCAATTGCCAGTTGTCGCCTGCCTTGACCTTGAATCCATAATCCTGCGCCACCTTAATCATCCCTGAGACTGGCGTTCCTTCCTCTCCGGTTCCGAGCGCCTCCATCAGCTCATCTTCTCGAACATCCACGCCGTAATAAGCCATTACGGTCTGCAGGGCTTTGGCGCCACAATCAAAATCGAATGTTTGCCTGCCGATGTGCAGTTCAATCACTTGCTGCTCCTTTCTCCACGTACGATCCGAAGCGTCTCCTGGATCGATTCCGCGAATGCTCTTCTAAGTCTGTTGATTGCTAAAACGTTTGGAGTCCGATCGATGTTCTTGTAGAGCCTTTCATTCGTCTCCTGAATAAGCGCTGGAGCCTTTAGCCCTACAGGCTTCATTTCGTTTACTGAATGGGCGGCACACACGTGCCCATACACAGTATAGTATTCCGAGCTATTCACTGTCACTTTTACGTCAGGCAGACGCTTTCGAAGTTCGCTGGCATACGTTTCAACATAGATCTCCGGGCAGTAATAAACCCGCTCCTTATCCAATCGTGAATGTTGAAAGTTCATCAGGTCTATCTGATTGTCAGCAACACCTCGTGCTGTGACTGTTGAGTGACCGTCAAGAAGAAAGGTCGCTCCTTCCGCGATGCTGCTCTCTATCAAAGAGTGGAACGGCTTGAGATATCTTGACGACAGTGACGCGCGCAACTCCATTGATGGTTCATGTCCTGCAATATACACGGGTCTTCCGCGTACATCTTGCAACGGAACGCTGTCATCCAGCATTTCGGGATGCCGATTCCCTTCGATGACAATGCTGCAATACTGAAACACGAGATGCCTATTGCTCAGGATGTCGCGAAAATCGTACAGCCAGTTTGTATACCAATCAACATTCTGTACGAGAACGAAGAAATCCTCAGACAGTGATTCGAGAGGTATTTCATTCGGAATGACTACACCGCTGTGGGGAATAACTACGAGCAGATCCTGCGCTCCCATACAAGCCTCCTGACTATTTCTGGAAGAAAAACCTACGCCCGCAAAGCAATAGAATCGATCAGCAGGAAAAAACCACTACTCAACAGAACCACTGTGGAAAAGGGATTGTTCCTGTCTTTATGACGCGCCCATAATGGCATAGGCGGGGTGCATTCCCCTTCTTTCCGGCCCGTCATATTCAGAAACGCCCATTCCCCTGATATGGTCAACACCGACGGTGACCCATCGCTTCTCAGAAGGACGGTAAAACCGCTTGATTTTCTTTTGAGCGAGCTGCTGATTGAGTATTCCACCAAGAAGATAGTCATACCCGTCATTGTTGTACTGTACTCGTATCAACACTTTTCTCTCCCCCTCACTAAGAGATGAATGTCTTATGAATACGTAATTCCATATAAACTATAAGAGGATGGCACGGAACTGTCAATTGGAAACTATAGTCAGAAAACATCAATGATTGGCTTCCGTCCTGAAAATGAGCGCTGCATTTAGCGAACGAGCAGATGAGAATCATTGACAGTTTTCACATAATGGTTTAATCATAATGTTAGAGACACTGTTACCTCCTTTTGTAACAGCTGTCGATTCTACTATAATTCGTTTTACGGTCCCGGGCTATACAGCGTCGTAGCTCGGGACCACTTTTTTTACACGACGTCTATATGGATACGGGTGGCATATAGATGGATTTAATCATTGCATTCATCGGTCTGGTCGTAATCATATTTTTAGTATGCTGGACAATCAGTGAGATCTTCTTTAAATAGGGCTACATCTGAAAGTTCAAGATCGATTGTTCATCCATTAATGATGGCTTAGTTTTATACATTGCTTTTTCTGTACAATATTCCTTGTCATCACTGAGTAAAATTTTAGAAGGATGAATTCATCCTGGTTGCTCATTCCAGGGTGCTTGACATTTACGTTCCGATATAACAGATTATTTTCTGCTGTTGTAGCTTCTTGCTTGAAGCAATTTATTTTAAAACAGACTGAGGCAGATGTATGAAAACAATTGTTACGCTGACGATGAACCCCGCCATTGATAAAAGCTCGAAGGTTGACCATGTCATCGCGGAACGCAAACTGTACTGCCAAACTCCCTGTTTTGAACCGGGAGGCGGGGGAATCAATGTCACGAGAGCGATCAAAAAACTGGGGGGAGAATCTATCGCATTCTATCTCTCGGGAGGCCCGACAGGCGAAATGCTCCAATACCTGTTCAAGCAGGAGAACCTTGATCATCGCCCGATCCTGTTTGACGGATGGACAAGGGAGAATCTGATTGTACTGGAAGAGTCCACGGGTCAGCAATACCGCTTTGGAATGCCCGGCCCACCCATATCCGAGCCGGAGTGGCAGCAATGCCTGCACGAACTGTCTGCCTTTGGTCACAGGATTGACTTCATCGTCGCCAGCGGCAGCCTTCCGCAAGGAGTTCCGGACTCTTTTTACGCCAGCGTTGCCCGTATCGGAAAAAGCAGGGGTGCCCGGGTTATCGTGGATGCCTCGGGAGAAGCGCTTCGTCTCGCGCTGAACGAAGGTGTCTATCTGATCAAACCCAATATCCGCGAGTTCAGAGAACTCAGTGGCGCCGGATTGGAGGACAATCTGGAGATAGAACATATGGCAATGGATATTGCCCGCAAGGGGAAATGCGGCGTGGTGGTTGTTTCACTCGGAGCCGCCGGTGTCCTGATGGCATCTGACGATGGCCATGAATATATCCAGCCGCCGCCCGTCCCGATCATAAGCAAGGTAGGCGCCGGAGACAGCATGGTGGCCGGTATTGTGCTGAGTTTGGCACGCGGCAATCCTCCGCGTGATGCCGTCAGATTCGGTGTGGCAGCTGGCACCGCGGCCGTCATGACATCCGGAACGGAACTGTGTCGGAGAGAAGACACCGAACGTCTGTACAGACAATTGACCCTGAAATCAGCATGAGAGCGGAATGTCCTTCAGGATTTGCTTACTGAGACAGGCGAAGTAACTTTTGTGAAAATTGCAGAGCTCAAAGTAAAATCACCTTATGAAAGATACGCAACCCAAGAAAAAGAAAAGAGTCAGGTATCCGATACCGGAAGAGGGGCCGTACCTTCCGAAGGAAAAGTACAGACAATCTTCCCCGAAATCATATCCGGTATTACAGGAGCGTATCGAACTGGTACGCTGACAGTCACATTGCTATCGCAAATTATAATCCTAAGTATGGTTTTTTCATCTGTTGAATTAGATGAGATAGCTACAATCAAATCTGACACTTGACATATAGAGGTAGTAGCCATAGCCACCCTTCCGCCTGCTAATCTTTGGTATCGATTGAGCGCAAAAAGCCACCATTGCAACTACAAATCTTCAATGTTAATCAGTGAAAAATACAAGTCCCAGCAATGATATTTTTGTAATATAATAAAATATTTGACTAATATCTTAATGAAGGATATTCTTCATCTTGGTTTTATTGAGAATTTGTTCTGTTTTAGCGTTATCGAGTTGACCTGAATTTTCAAAGTGAGGGAATTATGGTCAGACTATTGAAGCCCTGTTTCTCAAAAAGAGAGGCAGGGTTTTGTTTTGGATAGGTACAAAGGGCACTGCTCCACATTGTTTAAAAGCGTTTTTCGTTATGTTGCTCTCGATGTTGAGACAACGGGTCTGTCTCCCCGAAAAGGTCATAGGATAATCGAAGTAGGGGCAGTCGCCATTGAATATGGGAAACCAGTAGGAGAATTGTCGAGTCTTGTAAATTCCGGTAGAAAAATACCATGTCAGACTGCGCGAATACACGGAATAACCGATGCAATGCTCACTAATCAGCCTTTGCCCGATGAAATAATGCCACGATTATGGGATTTCCTGAAGGACAGTATTGTAATCGCCCATAATGCAAGGTTCGATGTTGAGTTTCTCAGACATGAATTTGGACTAATTTCATTACAGTTGGAGAATAAGGCTGTCTGTACACTGGAAATGAGCAGAAAGCTCTATCCAGGGTTGCCCAATCACAGGCTCAATACCGTTTACAGATATTTGTTTGGAGAAAAGCCCGCGAATGTTCAAAGGCATCGGGCGCTCGATGATGCGAAGATGACTGCCGCAATATGGCTTGAAATGGTTAAGCGATGAATAATGCGATAAAGGGCTATTATAGATATTGGGGCAAGGCGAGTTTCTCCGAAGGTGGCAATGATTCCTGTCATCTGCTCCCATATCACTGCCTTGATGTAGCAGCAGTGGGAGGAGAATTGTTGCGTGATGATGAGCGCCTGTGCCGCATATTGACAGAGATGACAGGGCTTGGAAAAGGCGTCATTGAAAACTGGTTGATGCTTTTTCTTGCCCTCCATGATGTTGGAAAATTTTCGGAGGGATTCCAGAATTTAAGAAGCGATCTTCTTTTGAGACTCCAAGGCCGTAAGAGCGATAAAACTTATTCTGTGCGACACGATTCTCTCGGATATCTCCTGTGGAAGAAACGTCTGTGGGATGTAGTGTGGACAGAAGGGTTTCTGGGTATTGATTCTTCGGAAAACGAAAAGAGATCGTGGGAGCGGACATTCGATTGCTTTGCTCAGGCTGTCACCGGGCACCATGGAAAGCCCCCAGAAAAAGAGGGCGCTAATAACTTAAGCCTTTCATTTAGCAGGTACTTTGGAACGGTTGAAACAGTCGCATCTGAAGAATTTGTCTGTGATGTTGGAAAACTGTTCAGAAGAGAGAAAGTTACGCAGTTCAGTCTTTCTCCCAAAGAACTTAGGGGCAGTATCCAGCGGGCATCGTGGATGCTTGCCGGAATAGCTGTGCTTAGTGACTGGATTGCATCGGGTTATTATTCATTTCATATGGAACCGTTGCCTTTTGAAAAATACTGGCACCAATATGCCGTACCGGGGGCGAAAGAGGCAATAGCGAAAGCGGGGATTCTTCCCGCCGAGGCAAATAGAAATACATCGTTCAGTGTCCTTTTCCCATCCATCAAGAACCCAACCTCCCTGCAAAACAAGGCTGCAACCTGCCATATTAAAAGAGGCCCTCAGCTTTTTATTCTTGAGGACATAACCGGTTCAGGCAAGACCGAAGCTGCCCTGATACTTGCAAGCAGACTCATAAATGAGACTCACGGATCGGGGATTTATGTTGCGCTGCCCACAATGGCAACTGCAAACGCAATGTATGATCGTCTGTCCTTGGCATACCGAAAACTATTTACAGATGAATCAATTCCTTCCCTTGTGCTTGCCCACAGCGCCCGTCATCTGTCAGGTGTGTTTCGAGAATCCATTCTTGATCAGGACGCGGCAAAGGATTCCAGCTACGATAACGGCGATGATTCCGCGACGGCCCTGTGCTCAGCATGGATTGCGGACAACCGCAAGAAGTCTCTCCTTGCCGACGTCGGTGTGGGCACACTGGATCAGGCCCTGCTCGCGGTTTTGCCTTCCCGGCATCAGTCTCTGCGGTTGCTGGGGCTTTCGAGGCATATCTTGATAGTCGATGAAGTCCATGCATATGATTCATACACGCTTATGTTACTGAAAAATCTTCTTCAGTTCCATTCTGCCATGGGCGGGAGCGCCATACTCCTGTCAGCCACCCTACCTCTCGGAGTCAAACAGGACCTTATTGACAGTTTCAGCGAAGGGATGGGCCTCACACCGACGAGTCTTAACAAGAGGGATACCTATCCACTCTTTACGCATCTTTCTTCCAATGAAACGATTGAAGCACCAGTCGAAGATTATGAGGGCGTCAAGAGTTCTGTTGACATTAATTTTATACATGACTCTCATAAAGTGTTAAAAATTATAGTGGATTCAGCAAGTGCCGGGCAATGTGTATGCTGGATCCGCAATACCGTGGATGATGCAATGGATGCGTATGATGTATTGAAAGGTAGATTAGATCCCTCGCGATTAATCCTGTTTCATGCGCGATTTGCGATGGGAGACCGCCTCTCAATCGAAGAAAAGGTGCTGAAGGTCTTTGGGAAAACGAGCGGCTCAAATGATCGTGAAGGAAAGATTCTTATAGCAACACAGGTGGTAGAACAATCCCTTGACCTCGACTTTGACGTAATGATCACAGACCTTGCACCAATTGACCTGATTATTCAGCGTGCGGGAAGGCTTCACCGTCACAGGCGCGATATCCATGGGAATCCGATAGTTGCTGGGAATATGCCGGATCAACGAGGGCTACCTTGCCTAAACATTTTTTCACCGCGTCTTGATATAGAAATAAAGAACGATTGGTATAAAACTGTGTTCCCGAAAGCCGCCTGGGTTTATACAAGCCATGGTCGATTGTGGCTAACGGCAACCTTGCTGGACAAAAAAGGGGGGTGGACAATGCCGGATGATGCTCGGGAGTTGATAGAGGCAGCTTTTTCCGATGAGCCTGAAACGACAATTCCTCCGCCCTTGCAGGAGCGGGACATGGAATCAGACGTGCAGGATATGGTTAGCAGATCTCTTGCAAAGATAAATGTGCTGAAATTGGAGGATGGCTACAGTGTTACACTAAATCAATGGCTCGACGATACCCAGGCAATGACGCGTCTCGGTGAGATAATGACAACGGTAAGGCTGGCAAGATGGGATGGAAAAGCATTGAGGCCCTGGTACGACAGGGGTGATTTCCCGTGGAACTTGAGCCAGGTTAATATAAACGCCAAAAGAGTTTACTATGAAATGGAAGATAAGGATGCCGATGCCGGTCTGGCCGATGCCGTGCAATCCCTGAAATCAAAACTTGCCGACCGGGGGAAGTGGACAGTCCTCGTTCCTTTGACAAAGGTTGAAGATGAATGCTGGGAAGGATACGCAAGAAACATGCAGGGCGAAAGAATTACTTTGCTGTATTCACCAGATACCGGTTTGAGATTTTACAGAAAGGGGAGATGAAATGGAATTTAATCTTATTGAGGAAAGATGGATTCCCATATGCAGGAAGAGCGGCAGAGAAGAACAAATAGCCCCGTGGGAGATTACCGATTCCTATGAATCGGATCCCGTTATATCGCTGAGTGTGCCCAGGCCCGATTTTAACGGTGCCCTCATTCAGTTTCTCATAGGACTGGTGCAGACGACGACGGCTCCGAAGGACGAGGATGAATGGGAAGATTGTTTCGACACGCCACCTTCACCCAATAAGCTAAAAGTAGCCTTCGAGACAGTTAAACACGCCTTTAATCTTGGGGGAAACGGTGCGCGTTTTATGCAGGACTTTGATGCAATAGAAACCACTCCGCAAAACATATCCGGCCTCCTTATAGATTCTCCCGGTGAAAATACTCTGAAAAACAACGCGGATCACTTTATAAAACGAGGCAACATAAGTTGTATGTGTCCATCCTGTGCGGCGACAGCACTTTTCGCACTCCAGACAAATGCGCCTGCGGGAGGTGTAGGCTATCGGGTATCTCTTAGGGGAGGCGGGCCACTTACGACACTTGTTGTTGGTGGTAGTGAGGAGGCAAACAGCCTATGGCAAACTGTATGGCTGAACATTGTTGAGAAAAATGAATTTCTCAGGATCTGTTGCGATTCCAAAAAGAAAGATGATCCCGATATGTTTCCCTGGATGGCGAAAACACGGACCAGCGAAAAACATACCGGTCATGACACGACACCGGAAGACATTAACCCTGCACAGATGTTCTGGGGAATGCCACGGCGTATACGTTTGAACATCGACGATGCAAACCAAGGGATGTGTGACATATGTGGCAGTTCCTCCAAAGAGATCGTTGATACATATATAACAAAGAACCATGGGGTAAATTATGTCGGGCCGTTTTTACATCCTCTTTCCCCGCACAGCAGGCAGGATGGTGTTCCATTCCCTGTTCATGCCCAGCCAGGCGGCGTTACCTACCGTCACTGGTTGGGCCTTGTGCAGGCAGACAAAAAAAATAATCGTGAGCCGGCACTTGTGGTCAATAAATTTGTCTCTCGTCAAAGGAGTGACTGGCCCTTGCGTCTCTGGGCCTTTGGATACGATATGGATAACATGAAGGCACGTTGCTGGTACGAATCAACCATGCCGCTCCTGCCTCTCGAAAAGGAACTACGTGAAGGATATGAGGACAATATTGCCAGCATGGTCATGGCCGCTTCGGAAGCTGTCAAGAACCTCAGGAGCTGTGTAAAGGCAGCGTGGTTTAAGAGGACTAAGGATAAAAAAGGGGACATGAATTTTCTCAGTAATTGCTTCTGGCAGAAGACGGAAGATGATTTCTATACTGTGTTAAGCAAGCTTAAAGCCGCTCTCGAAGAAGGAGACGGTAGTGATTTGATTCGCCAAGATTGGCATAAATGCATCTGCCGAACTGCTCTGTCTCTATTCGACGAAGCTGCCTGGAACGGTCCCATAGAAGATGCCGATCCGAAACGGGTTGTCCTCGCACGACAGGAATTAGAGAGAAAAAATAATAGTAAAAAAATTAGGGAAGAATTGCTTGATCTGCCAGAATAATCGTAACAAGGACTGTTTTTTTAAAACTCTTTTATAACGAAAGGAGGTGTTTTTATGAATGAGGGAAAGTATCTCAGATTTTCGAAGGATTCGCCGGAGAGCAAGGCGTTGCTCGAGTGGTGGCGAGGGTTGGAAAATAATCGGGGTGATCGTGCCGCCCTCCGACGCTGTCGCAGCCTTACAGAAGTGGTGTTTGTTCCTTCTTATCACCGTTTGAGGCAGGAATTACTTCATTTCGGAAATGTAGACAGCGAGGGACTTGCAATAACCGTGGCCCTTGCTGCCCAAGTGAAGGCAGACAACTCCGAGCATACCCTTGCCCAGCAAATGGCTCTTCCCAAAGCGGGCGGCTCTGCCAAGGTAAGCGGTTTACGTTTCCGGCGACTGCTCAAGATCCAGCGCAGGGAAGATATGTATCACGCTATGATTAGAATCATGGCACTTTTGGGGAGTTCGCTTAACCTTATAAGCTTGGCCGAAAGCGTTTACTGGTGGAATGATCTTACGAGAAAAAAGTGGGCATTCGAGTATTACACAAACGCTCCATCAGAAAAATGATCCCCTTAGAAAGGAGAAAAAACATGAGTAGATTTATTCAATTGCACCTGCTTACTTCGTATCCGCCGTCAAATCTTAACAGGGATGACCTGGGACGTCCCAAGACCGCAGTGATGGGAGGCAAAACGCGCCTCCGTATTTCATCGCAAAGTCTTAAGCGTGCGTGGCGCAAGTCGGATGTCTTTGAAGAAGCGCTGGAATATCATATGGGTACCAGAACAAAGCGTATGGGATTAAAGATATATAAGGCTTTTCTGGAGGAAAAAGTTCCAGACAAGAAGGCAAAGGACTGGGCAAAACAAATCGCAGGACAATTCGGAAAATGCAAGAAACAGACGGATTCAAACCCGCTGGAAGACTTGGAGATAGAACAGTTAGCTCATTTCAGTCCTGAAGAAGAGAACGCTATAAATGTTCTGATCGGCAAACTGGCGCTCGGCAGCGAAGGTCCGGATGAAAATGACCTCAAACTTTTGACAAAACAGCAAAGCGCCGTCGATATTTCTATGTTTGGAAGAATGCTTGCGGACAGCCCGGCTTATAACATTGAGGCGGCTGTTCAGGTTGCTCACGCGATAACTGTCCATGAAGTCGCGGTTGAAGACGATTATTTCACCGCTGTTGATGATCTGAACGAAGGCGAGGAGGATATGGGTGCCGGACATATCGGTGAGACCGAGTTCGCTGCCGGTGTGTATTATCTGTATGTGTGTATAAATAAAGAACTCCTGGTGAAAAATCTTAATGGTAATAAAGAGCTTGCCGACAAAGCCGTTGCCGCTCTTGTTGAAGCAGCCTCAAAAGTAGCGCCGACAGGCAAACAGAATAGTTTTGCCTCCCGCGCATATGCCTCCTACATTATGGCTGAAAAAGGTGATCAACAACCACGTTCGCTCTCCGTGGCCTACTTGAAGCCGGTTCGCGGAGATAACGGGAGCGGTATTATGGCCGTTGCAATAAGAGAACTGGAAGAAAATCGAAGCAGGATGGAGAAAGTATATGGTCCGTGCGCCGATGAGTGTAAAAGCATGAACGCGGAGACAGGTGCGGGTGAGGGAAGCCTGAACGAGATAATCAACTTTATAAAGGAGTAAAAACCCATGCGTGAATATCTTATGTTTAGACTTTACGGTCCAATGGCCTCTTGGGGCGATATCGCGGTGGGCGAATACCGGCCAAGCTACGCGCATCCGAGCAAATCGGCGGTACTGGGCATACTTGCCGCTGCCGTGGGCATGCGTCGCGAAGAAGAAGACAAACAGCGACAATTTGCCGATTCATACGGCTTTGCCGTACAGGTTCATGCCGCCGGGACACTCTTGCGCGATTATCATACAATACAGGTGCCACCGAAACAAAGGGGTGTAAAGCATGCTACACGTCGTTCGGAACTTTTGGCCCCCCAACTGAACACCATCCTTTCAAGTCGAGATTATAGGTGCGATGCCTTTTATACCATTGCAATCTGGGATCTCGTCGAACATCCGCCTTACAGCCTTGGTGAACTTGCCTCATCTCTCGCGTGTCCAGTATTCACCATTTACCTCGGGCGTAAATCATGTCCGCCGTCACTCTCCATGCAAGCCCGCACTATAAGAGCGGAAAATCTAAAACAGGCCTTTTTGAATGTTAACTTCTCCGATAAGGATATACCGTCTGGTTTGCCAAAGAGCGGGCATATTGCGACCTACTGGGAAGGTAGCGATAGCGGTTTTGAAAGCGAACATGTCATTATTCGTCGCGATAATCCTACAAGCCGCCGTCGGTGGCAGTTCGCGGATCGTGAAGAACGGTATGCGGGTGTTGCATCGGTGAAGGAGGGATAGGAATATGTATATGAGCAGGATTAAATTAAAGCGGGATGCGCCAAGTGTGAAGGAACTTGTGAAATTGCTGAGCGGCGATGGATATCAGGCACATCGCCTCATATGGAACCTTTATGCGGACACCAAGGAGAGAAAAAGGGATTTTCTTTACAGACAAGAGGGAGACGGTATTTGGCCCTTTTTCTATGCGGTATCGGAACGTTTCCCCATAGACAAAACCGGTACGTGGCAGATTGATTCTAAGAGCTACTCTCCGAAGTTATCAAAAGGGCAGCCACTATCCTTCGTCATTCGTGTTAATCCGATTCGAGCAAAAAGAGATGAGCAAAACAAACTGCACAGACATGATATCGTAATGGATGCTAAAACCCATGCAAAGCAACAAGGAAACAGATTCGGCGGAGATAAATCGCTGGCTGATCTGATTCAGGAAGAAGGCGCAAAATGGCTTGACGCGCGGTCGGAAAGATATGGATTTTCCATAGATCACAGCCATATTCGCGCAGACGGATACCGGCAACACGTTGTATATAAAAGAAAAGCCACATCTCCGATCCGCCTCAGCTCGCTGGATATTGGCGGAGTCCTTACCGTCATCGAACCGGACCTCTTTGTAAAAACACTGCATACGGGCATCGGCCCAGCAAAGGGGTTTGGCTGCGGACTGATGCTGGTAAAAAGGATTTAATCATGCAACCCATCCTTCCCCCTCTCAAACCGATTCCCATAAAGGATCGCATATCCGTCGTCTATGTGGAAAAGGGCAATCTTGATGTATTGGACGGTGCGTTCGTCGTGGTCGATAAAACCGGTGTGCGCACCCAAATTCCTGTTGGTGGAGTCGCCTGTCTTATGCTTGAACCGGGAACGAGAGTCTCGCACGCCGCAGTTACCTTGGCGGCGCGCGTTGGCTCTCTTCTTGTCTGGATCGGCGACGCTGGGGTACGTCTTTACGCTTCGGGGCAGCCTGGTGGCGCTCGTTCCGATCGTCTGCTTTATCAAGCGAAGCTCGCTCTTGATGATACGGCTCGCCTGAAGGTTGTCAGAAAGATGTATGCCTTGCGGTTTAAAGAAGAGCCTCCGGCCAAGAGAAGTGTCCAGCAATTGAGGGGGATCGAAGGTATCAGGGTCCGCACGATGTATGAACTCCTGGCGCGCCAATACCGGGTGCAATGGAATCGACGGAACTATGATCATACGGAATGGGGAAGCGGTGACGTGCCCAACCGTTGTCTTAGCTCGTCCACTGCATGTCTTTACGGTATTTGCGAGGCGGCGATTCTTGCTGCGGGTTATGCCCCAGCGGTAGGTTTTATCCACACCGGCAAGCCTCAGTCCTTTGTTTATGATATTGCCGATATCTTCAAATTTGAAACCGTTGTGCCCATTGCTTTCAAGACTGCCGCTAAAAAGCCTGGTAATCCAGAACGGGAGGTACGACTGGCCTGTCGAGACGCTTTTCGTCAGACCAGGCTGCTCCACCGAATCATTCCCACGATCGAAGAAGTGCTGGCGGCTGGAAAAATACAAAAGCCTATAGCGCCTGTGGAAGCGATCGAAGTAGCAATCCCGAACAAGGAGGGCATGGGTGATGATGGTCATCGTGGTTGAAAATGCTCCGTCCCGACTGAGAGGCCGACTGGCTCTGTGGCTTCTGGAAGTGCGAGCCGGCGTCTATGTGGGGAAGGTGTCACGGCGTATTAGGGAGATGATATGGGAGAACGTTGAAGTCGGGATTAATAATGGAAATGCGGTTATGGCCTGGACGACCAATACAGAATCAGGGTTTGATTTTCTGACGCTCGGCTCGAATCGACGGATCCCAGTCGAAGTGGACGGAATAAAGCTGGTATCATTCCTGCCGGAAACAGATGATTCTGTATCGACCAAATCTAAGGAAAACGGTTCCTAAAAAGTTGGTAGAAAGTATCGATCTTTGAAAACTTAATATTGCCGAATATATACGAGAAGTATGTTCCCCGCATACGCGGGGATGAACCGGTATCCATCAGCGGCATTGGTATCTATAACAAATGTTCCCCGCATACGCGGGGATGAACCGAACCGAGAACCGACATAACCGTAACGTGGGAAATGTTCCCCGCATACGCGGGGATGAACCGGCGATACTGGATGGCAGAAAGACCGTCACCCGATGTTCCCCGCATACGCGGGGATGAACCGATACACCAATTAAATAAGCCTTATTATAACTAATGTTCCCCGCATACGCGGGGATGAACCGCATTATTTTGTTATTAACCTCCAAAAAAGGGGATGTTCCCCGCATACGCGGGGATGAACCGTCCTGTAATATGTTGCTGTCTTTATAGAGGTCATGTTCCCCGCATACGCGGGGATGAACCGTAGCTCCCGCAAGTCTATCCTGGGCTATAGTAATGTTCCCCGCATACGCGGGGATGAACCGCTATTGGAATAGTTCGCCTTTTTATAGTTCATATGTTCCCCGCATACGCGGGGATGAACCGACATTTGATCTTGTCCTTCGGCTCGTACTCATATGTTCCCCGCATACGCGGGGATGAACCGCCTTTTAGCGCGTCCTTCAGGTGACGGTGAAAATGTTCCCCGCATACGCGGGGATGAACCGTTCCCGAATTTCGTCTACTAAGTCAATCGGATATGTTCCCCGCATACGCGGGGATGAACCGGGAAAATACAATGTCTTAACTACTCTGAAGGCATGTTCCCCGCATACGCGGGGATGAACCGCTACGGTAGACGAGTCGCCTGTGTCAACGGTAATGTTCCCCGCATACGCGGGGATGAACCGCCGGTCGTATATCCTATATGCAACGTTGGCGGAGACTCTTGGCGATGAAAACTCGGTGGATGCAATATTAATATGACGGGCCTGGTATGATTTCTGTTATTGATTGCCACCTACAATCAATAAACGATTATTACTTCCAAGATTCATTTATTACAGGAAGAACTTGTCCTCTGTCGAATTATCAGGAGAGGTTTATTGACACTCGTCACCATGATGTTATAATTGCGAAGAATTGGGACCATGTCCCTCCTTTTGTATGCATCTCATGCTAATCTACAGTTATTCGCTTCACGGTCCCGGGCTATACAGCGTCGTAGCTCGGGACCACTTT
This sequence comes from Deltaproteobacteria bacterium, assembly GCA_016933215.1. Taxonomy (GTDB): domain Bacteria; phylum Desulfobacterota; class Syntrophia; order Syntrophales; family UBA2210; genus JAFGBH01. Next base: position 51,108 of record JAFGBH010000096.1, read on the forward strand.
TTTCAAGCTTGCATATTCAGAGAGAATAGGCGTTGCAAACTTTCAGAAAGAAGCTTTTATTAGGTAACTCATTTTCAGAAAGATATTTTTTCGTGACAAAGAATATACAGGCAAGATAAGGGGAACTTCCGGGTTTAGAGTGTAACTAAAATGTAACTGTCAAAACCTAAAATAACCTCACAAAACCAAAGATGATTAAAATTGGCTTTTGTAAGTAGTTGATATGCAAATAATTAAAATTGGTAGCGAATCGTCTGATTTTCTTTTAGGACTGAAAATCCCGGTGTCGGCAGTTCGATTCTGCCCTGACCCACCATTGATATGAAGGGGTTAGCCACTTTGGCTGGCCCCTTTTTGGTTCTTCCTGGTTTCTTTCGAAATCAATGGCGAAAAGGGAAGAATAGTGGCTGTGGTTCCTTACAATTACTGAGAAATTGAGCTTCTTTTTCGTTGATTTATCCACCCATTGCTGATATAGGCTTTGGGCCTGAATTTCAGTAAAATCAATGGCCACAAATCACCACAAGCCATTCAGGACTGCCACATATATCATAAGGATTTGAAATGGAACGATTCCACGGCAAAAAAGAAAAATGCCTTCACAACAATGCGGGGGGTATTGCCGATTCCCCGTTAAAGATCTGCATTCTCACCTACAGAGGAAACCCCACCTGCGGCGGCCAGGGAGTATATGTAAAGAGGTTGAGCACTGCACTTCGGGATCTGGGACACAGCGTCGACGTGGTATCCGGTCCGCCCTATCCTCAATTGGATGACGGCGTAACCCTTCGAAAACTGCCAAGCCTGGACCTCTATAACCCTGATGACCTTTTCAGAGTTCCAAGCCTCAAGGAACTAACATCACCCATTAATCTCCTTGAATGGCTCGGGGTTTCGAGCGGTGGTTTTCCCGAACCCCTCACCTTCAGCCTGAGGGCTTACAATCTCTTCCGTAATAACGGACACGCCTATGACATCATCCATGATAATCAATGTCTTGGCTACGGGCTGCTCGGCATCAATGCACTCGGGTTACCGCTGGTCGCCACGATCCACCATCCGATTACAGTGGACAGAGACGTGGAGGTCGAGGCTGAAAGGCAATCCTGGAGAAAGCTGAAGGTCCTCAGATGGTATTCTTTCCTCGTCATGCAGGGAAGAACCTCGAGAAAGCTCTCGCACATCATAACCGTTTCAGAGGCATCAAAAAAGGATATCGGCGGCGCATTCAGAATTCCCGCACGGAAATTCCGTGTCATTGCAAACGGAATCAATACGGAAACATTTTATCCCGAACCGGGTATAAAACGGCTTGAAAACCGTCTCATGGTAACGAACAGTGCCGATACACCACTCAAAGGACTCAGATACCTTCTTGAGGCGGTCGCTAACATACGAAAAAAACGTGCTATAACCCTTACCGTCATTGGCCAGCCCAAAAAGGGCGGTGTTATTGATACTCTCGTCAGAGACCTCGGTCTCGGAGACTGCGTCACATTCACCGGTCGAATTGACGATAATGAGTTCGCACGCTACTACGCTGAGGCAACAATGGCGGTTGTGCCCTCTATCTATGAAGGTTTCGGGCTCCCCGCCGGAGAGGCAATGGCATGCGGAGTACCGGTGATAAGCACCACGGGTGGCGCCCTTCCCGAGGTGGTGGGAGACGCAGGAATTCTCCTCCCCCCCGGTAACGCGAAGGCTCTGGAAAAGGCCATTGTAAACCTCCTCGATAATCCCGAAAAACGCGAGACTCTGGGAAGAGCCGGGTATAAAAGGGTTCTGAATAATTTTACATGGCGCAATACAGCAACGAATGTCGTTGATGTCTACCGAGAGGCCATCGATGCTCACCGTTGATTTCAAAAAACTTGACCTTTCTCCCGGATTTCGTGTATTAGATGCAGGTTGCGGCGCAGGACGTCACCTCAGCGAGGCGTTCAGATACAAGGGCATCCACGTCGTCGGCATCGACCTCAACAGAGAGGATGTTGTCACGGCGAAGAACACCCTGAAAATCATGCAGCACAAGGGGGAAGACGGGGGAGGGTCGTGGTTCGTTGCGAGAAGCGATATCACGCATATCCCATTTGAAGACGAATCCTTCGATATCGTTATATGCTCAGAGGTCCTTGAACACATTTACGCGCAGGAAAGGGCCGCTCGAGAGATAATCCGTGTATTAAAAACGGGAAAATCTTTAATAGTCAGTGTTCCACGTTATTTTCCCGAACGAATATGCTGGGCACTTTCCGAGGACTACCACACGGAAGAGGGGGGGCATATCAGGATATACAAGAGAAACGAGCTTGTGAAGCTGCTTGAGGGGGCAGGCGCCAGATGCATCTCGAAGGACTTCGCACATTCTCTCCACAGTCCCTACTGGTGGCTCAAATGCCTCGTGGGACATAAGAATGACAAGTCACCTCTTGTGAGGCTCTACCATAAATTTCTGGTCTGGGACATCATGAAAAAGCCACTCCTCACACGAACGCTGGACAGGGTGTTAAACCCTTTCATAGCAAAGAGCATTGTATTATACCTAAAAAAGGGGAACCATTATGGAGCTTGAAATATCCCGTCGCGATTATTCCCTGCCGGTACAGGTAGAGTTACTCGCTTCTTCGATAGCTGATGTTCAGAAAGAAAGCGGGGAAATTCCCTGGCACGAAGGTGGAAAAACCGATCCCTGGGATCACGTTGAAGCTGCCATAGGGCTCAGCATCGGCGGATACTTTAAAGAAGCGAGAAGGGCCTTTGAGTGGTTGAAACAAACACAGCTTGATGACGGTTCCTGGTACTCCGCCTACAGAGATGAAAAACCGGAGGACATGACAAAAGAGAGCAACATGTCCTCATATATAGCCGTGGGGCTCTATCACTATTATCTCATAACGAATGACAGGAAATTTCTTTCCTCCATGTGGCCCACCATGTCGGCCGGAATAGATTATGCGATAGGCCTTCAGGCACAAAGTGGTGAAATCTATTGGGCACGCAATCCACAGTGCATCGTAGACCCGATGGCGCTTCTGACGGGATCAAGTTCCGTTTTCATGAGCATAAAATGTGCACTTGCCATTGCGTCGCTTCTGGGTCATGAAAAACCTGAGTGGCAGATGACGCTCAAAAAACTCGGTAATGCCATCCGAAGCAGACCGCATCTTTTTAACATGGAAAAGTCCCGCTTTTCCATGGACTGGTTCTACCCGGTGTTATGCGGAGCAATAACCGGTGATGAGGCCTGCAGCCGCATTGAAAAATCGTGGGATATCTTTGTCGTTGAAGATTTAGGGGTACGCTGCGTCTCCGACGAACCGTGGGTTACCATGGCAGAAACATCCGAGCTTGCACTGACGCTGATGGCTATCGGTAAGAAGGAGCTCGCCGAAACCATATTAAAATCAATAGACGACAAGAAATTTGATGACGGTTCCTACTGGTGTGGCGTAACCTTCCCCGCCAATATCATATGGCCGGAGGAAAAGACAACCTGGACAAATGCTGCAGTGCTTCTCGCAGCTGACGCAATTTATAATATCACTCCCGCCTCTTGCCTTTTCAACCATGCCTTCTGGGAACAGCAAAATGCACGACAGTCTCAATCGAGACTGGACACAAAGGAACGGCATAGATTGTTCAGCAGGGAAGATACAGTCATCTCTCCTCAAAGAACGTGAAGGTCTGTTATCCTTGAGACGAGATCATAAGCCATATTATCTTAAAAAATTAGACCTGAAATTCCGGGGTTGGTATGTGAGGCACTTCCTTGAACCCCATTTTACCTATCTGGGCAGGGGTTATGTCTTCATGAAGCCCTGGCATGTGGAGCTCTTTGGCGAACCCATCGTACTTGGAGATTATGCAACCGTTATCACCACACCCGATCACAAGGTAAGACTGACAATATGGTCGGACAGTAAGGAAAGCGGGGGAATACAAATTGGCAATTATTGTCTCCTCTGTCCCGGGGTACGAATACAATCGGCATCGGGAATAACAATCGGTGACAACTGCATGATGGCAAGCAGTGCATACATTACCGATTCAGACTGGCACGCAGTGTACGACAGGGCCGATCCCGTGGGGAAATCAGCACCGATCAGGATAGGAAACAATGTGTGGATAGGAGACGGTGCCATTGTATGCAAAGGAGTCACTATTGGTGATAACAGTGTAATCGGTGCCAGGGCCGTCGTCGTGAGAGACATACCGCCAAACTCAATAGCAGCGGGAAACCCTGCAGAAGTGGTCAATGATATCGACACCGAAAAACCGATGAGAACCAGGGCCGACTGGTTTTCCGAACCAAGGCTCTCATATCGTTTTAAAAAACTGGACAGAGTCATGCTTGAAGGCAATACCCTCCTGGGATGGTTGCGCTCCCTTCTCTTTCCGGTCAAAGGAGATTAGGAGACCGCTCTAACTATGAAAATTGTGCTCGTTGCACCACCCTACCCTCTCGAAGAAATCCCCTCGCCGCCACTCGGAATATGTTACGCCGCTGCGGCATGCGAGGCAGCGGGGGCAGAAGTCGTCATCCTTGATTATATCGTACGCAAATACACACCCGAAAAGCTTATGACAGAACTCGACGCGTTAAAACCCGACGCCATCGGTACGTCCTCGGTAACGATGAACTTTACCGCCGCAGCCGACATCATGCGAACTGCAAAGAACTTCAACCCCTCGATTATAACCATGATGGGAGGACCCCACGTTTCCTTCGATGTCGAAAGCACCCTCACCACCTACCCGGAAATAGACCTCATCGTTATCGGTGAGGGAGAGGAAACCCTGAAGGAACTTGTACCGTCAATCCGCGACAGGAGTTTATGGAAAGAGATAAAAGGAATAGCCTTTCATGAAAAGGGAGAAATTGTCTTCACTGAGCCGCGGGAGCTTATACAGGACCTCGATACACTACCCATTCCGGCGAGGCATCTCCTCCCCATGTCCCGGTATCTGGCCCTCGGATTTCCCGTGAGCGTCATCACAAGCCGGGGATGTCCGAACCGATGCATATTCTGCCAGGGGAGAAGGATGGTGGGATACAAGGTCCGTCACAGGACACCGGAACTTGTCGTCGATGAAATCGAGGATATCCTCTCCTATGGCTGGACCAGGATAAACATAGCCGACGACATATTTACGGCAAACAAAAAGAGGGTGCTCGAGTTCTGTAATGAGATAAAGAAACGCAACATATCATTTACCTGGAGTGCCTTCGCCAGGGTAAATACGGTGAACAGGGAAATCCTCCAAGCAATGAAGGAAGTGGGCTGTGACAGTGTAAGCTTCGGTATCGAATCGGGAAACCCAGAAATGCTGAAGAGGATAAAAAAGGGTATCACCCTGGATCAGGCGAGAAAGGCAACGAAATACTGCAAGGATGCCGGAATGATAGCCCACGCTTCCTTCATGGTAGGCCTCCCGGGGGAATCGAGAGAAACCATGAATGACTCGCGAGACTTCGCAGAAGAACTCGACATTCTTTACGGATACCACTTTCTTGCACCCTTCCCCGGAACCACGGTGAGAGAAAGAATCGAGGATTATGATCTTGAGATCCTCACCAATGACTGGAACCTCTATGACGCCAACAGCCCCATCGTCAGGACCTCACAGCTGGCACCCGAAGATATGGAAAATTTCGTTTCAGACGTCACCGTAATGTACCAGGATGAATGGAGGAAAACCGAAAAAAAATATCATGAGGGAACGTGCTCACCGGAAGACCACATAAAGATCGAGGGATTTTACAGAACAGAGATTATCTTTCGTCTGCTCTCCCAAGACCTGATAGAGACAATTATCACCCCGGAAGATGAAGAAGATCCCGCCGGCAAACTGTGCGATAAGCTCTCGGAGATAATGGCAGACATTGGATGTAACGGACTGGTGAAACGGACAATCATGAGCCTTCTGGATGCAAAATACATAAAGTCGAAAATAAGTGACGGCACCATTTCATGGTACTGGACCCACAACAATCGCCTTGACGAGCTACCAGTCTCTCATCCCTGATATTTCTTCGGGGACCCTTCCCTTCTCCAGCCTTTGCAACACCCCGAGTGTTTTCATCATGGGAAGTTCGGCAAACAACCCCGATGCGAGCGCCTTTTTATAGATGAAGTAGGGGGCCTGACCGCCCATATTGGGATCGGGAAAAATATCATGTATGGCAAGAAAACCGCCGGGGATTACATAAGGGGCCCAGGAGGTATAATCGGCAAAGGCCGATTCATAGGTATGACTTCCATCGATAAAAACGAGAGAAAGCGGCATGGACCAGGATCTGGCAACCACCTGCGATGATGAAACGATGGGAACAACCGTCTCTTCGAGCGAGGCATCTTCGATTGCCTTTCTGAACAACCTGAAGGTGTCAATCTTTCCCGCCTCGCGGTCGAAAAGATCGGGATCAAAATATTCCTCGCCGGGTTGCTGCTCTTCGGAGCCTCTGTGATGATCTATCGAGAAGAGTATTTCTGCGTTCTCCCTGCAGCCGATACCCAGATAGAGCGTCGATTTACCGCAGTAACCACCGATCTCGAGACAGGGTCCCAGGGTACTCGCCTCTTTCGCAAGTTCATAAAGCCTTTTACCTTCATCCCCATCGAGAAAACCCCTGACGGACATCGATTCTATATCTTCAATCTTCATATACTTATTTCCTTCTCAGACTTTTATAAGACCGGATCTCCTTCGACTTTTCTCAACTGCCAGGTCCCATGAACGATGCTGCATATCTCGCCAGTTTCGTCCTTCAATTCGAGGTCCATGGAATAGTCCGCCTTTCCATTTTTCTCGGCCATGGCTCTGATTTCTTCAACCCTCTCGGGGCTCAGAGAAACCTCGAGCGTGACGGCCGATGCAGCCGGGCGCCTGTACCGTATTGATACTTCTTTAACGATTGGAAAATATTTCGTAATATCAAAAGATACCGCGAACATGACGCCCCCTGAAAACTCTGCCAGGGTAAAGAGAGAGCCGGCATACATGGTGCCGATATGGTTGAGATTCGGTTCCAGAGGCAACGACAGTTTCGTATAGCGATCACGCAGTTCAACGATCCTGATTCCCATCTTTTCAATAATCTTCACGGCCGTTTCCAGATATCCTACGATGTCTTTATATTTCTCGTCAATCATGCATACCCCCCCGTTTGTGGTTATAATCTCGCCGCCATTACCGCCGCACCTATCGCACCATTTACCTGCGCAGATTCAAGCACTTCGATTGACATTTTAAGCCTGTTTTCCAGCGCCTTCACCACACCCATATTCTTTGCCACCCCGCCGGTCATCATAAGGGGCTCACCAACGCCAATCCTCTTGGCCAGCGCCGAAATCCTCGACGCCACCGAGTCGTGTATACCCGCGATGATGTTCTCCCTTTTTTCCCCTTTCGATATGAGGGAAATGACTTCCGACTCGGCAAATACCGTACAGATGCTGCTTATCTTTGACGGTCTTTCGGACTTCAGCGATTTTGCCCCGAAATCGCCCAGATCCACCTCGAGCGCCCGTGCCATGACCTCAAGAAACCTCCCCGTCCCGGCGGCACATTTGTCGTTCATGGCAAAATCCCTGACCCGGCCTTCCGAATCTACGACCATCGCCTTGCTGTCCTGGCCGCCCACATCAATAATCGACCGTACCTGAGGATTCAGAAAATGGGCGCCTGTTCCGTGACAGATGATTTCGGTTATCGCTTTATCGGCGAATTTCACACTGTTTCTACCGTACCCCGTGGAGACTACCCTGTCAATGGACTGGGCATCCATACCGAGTTCTTTAAGGAGTTCATCGAGGACCCTCCGCCCCGCCTGCTCGGCATTGTAACCGGTAAAGTCCACCCTCGTGCCCTTCACCTCTCCATCGACGATAACTGCCGCCTTTGCGGTTATGGAACCTATGTCAACCCCTGCCGTAATCATAATCACCCTGCCGTCAAAAGAGTATCATTTACGCTATTGCCACTCATTATCGTGCAGCACTTCTTCCCTTTGCCGCTATTTCTTCTGCCGTATCATCTCCATGAAGGCGTCGATTCTCGTCTCCGTCTGACTCTCGGAAAAGCTCCGCTCGTCAACCATGTGAGATTCGATGATAAGGGAGGGTATCCCCTTCTCTCTCTGCACCGCTCTCTGAATATCATACTGCCCCAGCGAGTAGGGCTTGCAGCTCCGGTTTGAATGCATCACAAAGCCGTCCACATCGTATTTGTCAACCATTTCGAGGACAATTTTTATCATCTCGTCCACACCGATATTCAGATAAATTCTGGTATATCCTTCCGCCATTGAGTCAAGGAAATTATTTTCATCCATGTATTTCAATGAGCCGCACCAGGCCGACGTATAGGTGTCCGCAACGAGACAGGCATCGTGTGAAGCGAATTTTTCGGAAAGCCACTTGATTCGATACCAGATCGGAAGGTTGTCCCAGAGGAGCCGGTACCGCTCATTCGGTATGGCGCTTATCCCCTCGGCAACCCGCCCCCTCATCTCTTCAAGAAGATCCCGGTAAAAATCGATCGTTTCCTGAGTTCCCCTCAGCGTGACGATGAGGGCAAGAAAAAAGAAGGCATCGAAGCAGGTCATCGGAGAGGGCTTATTCATGGCCGTGTCAAGCACCTCCTGCCACAGCTGCTGCCCCTCTACAGAAAGGCGCCCCACCTCTTTTATCCTGTCGTGGTCAAACTTTTTTCCGCATACCCCTTCGAGGAAGCCTGTGTATTCATCGATCTGTTTTCTCACATATTTTTTTGCCTCATCGGCATACTCGGTGTGACAGAAGGGTGTATCGAATATAAAAAGCGGAATATCGTAATAGCGTGCTTGAACCTCATACCACTTCAATACGGTCCCGCATATATTGTTGCAGCAGATCAGCATGTCAGGTTTCGGGAGCCCCCCTATGGGACCGCCATCAACGAGTGAACAGCCGATATCCGATCTCGCATAGGAGCAGATATCACCACTGTAGCCCAACTCCTCTGCCCTTTCGCACAGTTCTCCCCCCATCTTCGAGGCACCGATCATGGCTCCGTGATTCTCAGGATAGACCGGGATGACGTCCATGGCGATAAGGGGCTCCACCGGTCCGCCGCTGGTAATCCAGGCAACCTTTTTACCGGTCTCACCGGCAGTCTTGGCCTCTATATAGTAATTCGTCATGATATCTCTCATCTTCTTTGCCGATTTCATTTTTCTCTTTTCTTTTTCCTGAGCTTCACCAGCCATAAAATCTCTCCTTATTAGAGCATATGAATAAAGGTCTCAAATCTCGTCTTTAACTGCGCTTCCGACGGGAGACTGTCTTCCACCTCGAGAAGCATACTGGGAATATTCTCCCTGTCGAGAAACTCCTTCATATAGGGGTAATCAAAATCGTGGGGATCGCAGAACTTGAGGAGGAGGAAGACGACACCTCCGGCATCATGTTTTTTCACTATTCTTACTATATTATCTCCTCTCGCGGTGTTTGACAGATGTTTTGCGGGACAGACCAGTCTTTCGGCATACCGTGCGGCGATCGATTCCACGGGATTGCCGTTCTCTTCAATGGTTCCTTCGAAATATCGGGAGCCCGTACAGAGATCATCCCAGACGACGACGCCCCCCGAATCTTCGATAATGGTATAGACATTGGGATGATCGCAGACGCTCCCCGCCAGGACAAGCCTCTTTTTTCCTTCGCTCTTCCCGGAGCGCCCCCCCTTTTTCAGCGCTTCTTTCAGCAGGGAAAGTTTTACCAGAAGATCGTCCCTCTCCATTATCATCGATGCCCGTGTGACGGCCCAGAGGTCTCTTCCACTCAGGATCCCGGGTTCTTTTGAGTGCATCTCATACAAAGCCTTGAGGGATCTCCGTATATTGTTGTACCTCGTTATCGCTGTTTTCAGTTTATCATCGGTGATTGTGACGCCGAGGCCCCTTTCGAGATCGAGCCGGAACTTTTTCAGGATATCGGCGAAATATTCCCTTGAACTCTCGGTGTTGAGCTTGACCGGGAGAACCACATCGGCAAAAAACCCGAAGTTCGTATTCAGACGCCATATATCTGAAAGCCTCTGGATAGAATCGCAGGTATGGGGGAATACCGTCCCATCAAGAAAATCCAGCCTCCCTTCCAGCGCCTCTTCCAGCGCCCCCCTGACAAGCGAGCAGCAATAGGGCTGCAGATGGGAATCGGCCAGCGTGATATCGCCTCCCGTCCCGAAAAGCCTTATCGGGTGCACACCCGACGCTGATATAATCTCCTCGGGTGTATAGGAGCAGAAGTATCCTATTATTCTTTTACCGCTCTTCTTCAGTTCCCTTGAATACTCGTAGGGATTCTCCGCCACTCGATAAAAATCATTGAGGACTTCCATAGCTTCTCCTTATCACATTTGAAAAAAGACAAACCGAACACCACATTTGAAAAGATATATACCCCCCGGGTAAAATCGACAGATCATTGAACAGGGAGCACATACCATTTACATGTCGAATTTTTCAATGAAAAAAAGATTTACACATGGTAATAAAAACGAGGGGGGAACGGTATCATGTACGAGAAAAAACCCTGGTTGAAATTCTACGGTGATGTTCCTGTATCTATCGATTATCCCCGCATCAGCATGCATGAATCCCTCATGCGGTCAGTGGAAAAAAATCCCGATTCCATTGCCTATGATTTTATAGGGACCAGATCTTCCTACAGAAAATTTGCCGAAGATATAGAACGGCTGGCGAATGCCCTTTCACACCTCGGACTCGGAAAGGGTGACTGCATCACCATAGCAATGCCGACCACCCCGCAGGGTATTATATGCTTCTATGCAGCAAACAGGCTCGGCGCCGTCGCGAGCATGATACCCCCGGAATCGACGGCCGAAGAAATCAGGTTTTACCTGAATATAAGCAAAAGCAACTTTGCACTGATCCTTGATGTTACCTACCCTTCTTTCAGGAAGATAATGGGCGATACGAACCTGGAAGTCATTATAGTGACAAACGTAGGAGATTGTCTGCCCGGAGCAAAAAGGATCGGCTATTATATGACGAAAGGGAGGAAATTTTCCCCTTTGCCGAAGGGTTCACACGTGAGGTGGTGGAAGGAGCTTATGAAAAAAAGGTATCCCCCGGCACCGGAGGAAAATGGTAATGCCGATGATCTTGCTGTGATACTCTTCAGCGGGGGGACAACGGGAACTCCCAAGGGAGTTATGCTCTCCAATCTGAATTTCATCAGCGAAGGCATGCAGGCCGCCGCCTGGGGAAACTTCTCATCTGAAGATTCGATCCTTACCTCGCTTCCCCTCTTTCATGGGTTCGGTCTCGGTGTCTGCGTCAATGCCATCTTCATGGGCGGGGGCGCCTGCATCATGACACCCACCTCGAAACCGGAGAGCATAGCAAGCCTGATCAGAGAAAAGAAGCCGACCTTCATTGTCGGCGTCCCCACGTTGTACGAATCTCTGAGCCGCAGCAGGAACTTTCAGGGTGCAGATCTCCGTCATCTCAAAGCTGCCTTCAGCGGTGCCGATACGCTCCCGAGACGGGTAAAGGAGGATTTCGAGGAAAGGGTCCGAACCTGCGGAGGAAACATAAGGCTTCTCGAAGGGTATGGCCTCACGGAGGCGGTCACCGCCATTATGGCAACACCACTCACGGAATACAGGGAGGGAAGTATCGGGATACCTTACCCGGACATGCTTGCAAAGATCGTGAAAAAAGGCACGACGAAAGAGGCACCCGTCGGCGAGGATGGCGAGCTTTGCATTCACGGACCTCCCGTAATGCTCGGGTATCTTGGCGAGCCCGAAGCAACGGCACAAACCCTTAGAAAACACGCCGACGGCAGGACATGGCTCCATACCGGTGATATTGTGAGCATGGATGAGGATGGCTTCTTCTATTATAAGCTGCGCCTCAAGAGGATGATCAAATCCTCCGGAATGATCGTGTATCCGGGCCAGGTCGAAGCGGTACTTCTGAATCATCCAAACGTTGAAGCAGCCTGCGTCATAGGAATACCAGACCAACATCAGGGAGAGCGGGTCAAGGGATTTGTTGTCCTGAAAGAGCCTCCCGAGGCGGGAAAAAAGATGGAAGAGATTCTCATAGATCACTGCCGGAAAAGTCTGATACGGTGGAGTTGCCCCTCTGAAGTGGAGTTCCGAAAAGATCTCCCCCTGACACCGGCAGGAAAGATTGCCTTTCGTGAACTCGAGGAAGAAGAAATCGAAAAACCGAGACTTGAGGAAAGATCAGGAAAGAAATAAAAAAATAAAGAACGGATATTCTACCGGAAAAAAAATCATTTCGCTTGACATACAAATCTTCTTATTTTTATAGTAGCGTCGATGTGTATTTCTCCTATGAGCCGATCCAACTTCAACTACTATATTATTATTCCCATGTTGCATATTTTCTGCATCATTTTTTTGATAAGGACTCTGAAAATGAGGTATTCCTATGGATATGAAGCGTGAGTACTACGAGGACATTGAGCTCTTCTCGAGCGGTGTAGTTCTTTTCTGGTCGGCGGCATTTCTCGTTTTTCTCTTCACCTTACCCCTCTGGGCGGAAAGCTATTACATCTATCTCCTCAATCTTATCATGGTCCATGTAATACTCGCCGTCGGACTCAATATTCTCGTAGGCTACACCGGCCAGATATCCCTTGGACACGCGGGCTTTTTTGCCATCGGGGCTTATGCTACGGTCTTTCTCATATCTTATTTTCATGTTCCCTTCCTCATTGCACTGCCTGCTGCAGGTCTGATCGCCGCTTTTTTCGGATTCCTTCTCGGACTCCCCGCGCTGAGGCTGGAAGGTCCCTATCTTGCAATCGCGACCCTCGGTTTCGGCCTCGCCATCATGCATATCATCGGAAGATGGGACATCTTCGGGGGACGTATGGGTCTGCATGCCCCGGCACTGGACTTGGGAATCCCGAAAGCAGGGCTCAGCATTATCCTGGATTCGGATATCAAGATGTACTACCTGATACTCGTTATTACCATCCTTATGGTGGTGGGAGCTATTAACCTCATGAAGACGAGAATCGGAAGGGCCTTTGTTGCCATACGCGACAGCGACATTGCAGCTGAGGTCATGGGGGTAAATCTCACCATCTACAAGACCCTTGCCTTTGCGGTAAGCGCCTTTTATGCTGGGATTGCCGGCGGCCTCTTCGGATTCGTTCTCGGATTCTTCGACCCCTTCACCTTCAATCTCATCCTCTCGATAATCTTTCTGGTAATGGTCGTTGTGGGAGGCCTGGGCTCAATACTGGGCCCGATTATGGGGGCAACACTGATTACCTACCTCCAATATGACCTCCTCAAAAACATCTCCGAAGCCCCTTATGTTGGCGATCTCCTCGTTGCATTTTCCAGAAGATGGCTTACCGTTGTGGGTCTGGAAAATTTCGGAAGTATCGTGCTCGGTCTCATCATGATAACGATCATCATTTTTGAGCCGCTCGGCATGTTCGGAATCTGGATACGGATAAAGAAGTACTGGAAGGCATGGCCTTTCTGATCGAAATATAAAAATAAGGTGGGAACAATATGATAGGACAACTCATCGTCGAGGGACTGGCAATCGGTGCCTGTTATGGTTTATTCGCGATAGCCTTCGTAATCATCTACAAGACCTCCGATGTGATAAATTTCGCCCAGGGTGAGATGGCGATGCTCTCCACCTTTGTGGCATATCATATACTCACCTTTTATCACTACCCCTTCTGGCTTGCCTTTATCCTCACCATGGTATTCGCCGTTCTGCTCGGAATCGTAGTGGAATTCGCCTTCCTCCGCCCGGCGAAGGAACCGTCTGTACTCGGTCTCATCGTGATTACGCTGGGCGCGGAAATGCTCCTTATGGGGCTGGCGGGGTGGAAATGGGGCGCCGAGCAAAAGGCCTTTCAGTTCCCCATGTCCTTTCAGGTTACTCACGAACCGATCAAGGGCGTCATAATAAACGACTGGGCCATAGGGGTCTTTGTGACGACAGCTATTCTAATGGTGGTTCTCTACCTCTTTTTTAAATATACCCGTCTCGGCGTTGCAATGAAGGCAACTCAGCAGAATAAAAATGCCGCAAAAATTATGGGGATCAGAGTCGAACGGGTATTTTCCTTTGCCTGGGGTCTCAGTTCTCTTCTGGGAGCGGTGGCCGCCATGTTTTTTGCCGCCCGGGCCACACTGGACCCTAATTACATGATGGAACCCTTTTTGAGGGCATTTGCAGCGGCCGTACTTGGAGGCCTCATGAGCATTCCCGGTGTTGTAATAGGCGGCGAGCTCTTCGGCCTGATAGAGAATTTTTTCGGCTACATGTGGCCGGAGTGGAAACCGATTGTGGCCTTTCTCGTCATTATTGTTGTTCTCTGTATAAGGCCCAGCGGACTTTTTGCGAAGCATTACGTGAAAAAGGTTTAGTGAAAGACCCCATGATGAGAATGAGATTTTTTGTCCTTCTTCCGACGCTCGCTTCCCTTTGCTTCATCGGCCTTCTCGGATGTGCCGCCATGAATAAAGATATGGGGGTCGTTTTTGAAAAACCGAAGATAGAAAAGGCCGTTCGCGAATATTTTGATGCCGAGATAGAACGGGACTTCAAAAAGGTTTATGAACATCTTGCGCCGTCATCCAGCTACAGGCTCTCCCACACCTACGAAGAGTATCTGGCGGAGATGGAGTCATCCCCCGTAAGGATAAAGGAGTACGATCTTATTGAAATTCATGACCTGATGACGAATGAGGACAGGGAACGATATCCCTCGGTCGAAAAATTCGCCCGGGTCGAAGTGGAAATAACCTTTTTCTATACCGACACTGAAGACAATCTTAGCGTCAATTTTGACTTCAGGTTTATCAAGGAAAAGGGGCGGTGGTATAAGGACTGACGGCTATCAAAGGATTTATTATCGAAGCTCCCCTTAATCCCGTATAAAAGGGATTAAGGAAAAACGTATTTTTTATTCGCTCGCTAACCCCGCTCAAAGCAACGGGGTATGGGCTTGCTGTTCAGTTCAATGACCTGACAATTGTTCAGGTTGAGATATTAGATTTCCGGGAGTCTAAAAACTTAAAACAAGGAGGGTATCATGAAAACGAAGAGACATTTTTTTGTAATGGTCACGTTTTCCATCGCTTTACTTCTGGTCTTTGCCTCTCCGGGTCTTGCAGGAAAGGCAGGTTTCGACAAAAAAGAGATCAGGATAGCGCAGTGGGGACCGCAGACGGGGCCTGCCGCGCCATGGGGCTCGGTAGCCAGGGGAAGTGCCATTCTCTTCAATCTCGTCAATGAAGAGGGCGGCATTCACGGAAGGAAGATAAAATATTTCATTCGGGACGATCAGTACAACCCGGCGCTCTGTAAGGCCGCTGTCAAAGAACTGGTTGAGAGACAAGGCATCTTTGCCTTTGTGGGCGGTGTATCGAGTGCGAGCGGCCTCGCCGTGAAAGATTATCTTGAGGAAAACAAGGTCATCTGGGTCGGCCCGGCAACGGCGGTCAACGAATATGTATTTCCTGTTGATCCTTATCTCTTTGCCGTTTATCCCCTCTATCAGGATGAGGCGAGCATTCTCACAAAATACCTTGTGGAGAAAATGAAGTTCAGGAAGATCGGATTCTTTTACCAGAACGATTCCTACGGAAAAAACGGTCTGGTTGGATGTAAAGATCGCCTCAAAACCTACGGAATGGAACTGGTAGAGGAGATTCCCGTCGAACCCGGTGAAAAGGACCTGGCGTCCCAGATGCTGAAATTCAAGAATTCAGGCGCCGAAACGGTCATAATATGGTCAAATCCCACCATCGCGACTATTGCCCTTAAGACCTGTGCGACCATTGACTACAAACCCCAGTGGGTTTCATCGAATACGCTGTCCGATTATCCCCTCATGTTCAAGATCACGGAAGGCCTGTGGGAAGGTGTCATCACCGGGGCCTTCGGTATTATGCCACAGTCAGACGATCCCCTGATGGTAAAGTACCGGGAGGCAGGAAAGAGAATGACCCCGGACGAAAGGTGGGGCACATTTTACACCGCAGGTATACTCTTTGCCGAACCCCTCGTAGAGGCACTGAAGATGGTGGGAAAAGACCTCAGTACCGAGGCCTGCCTGAAGGCATTGAACTCCATCCAGGGCTTCCAGGGACTAGGACCCAAGATATACTGGAGTGAGGATATGCATCAGGGTTCCGCCTCGGTTATGATCATGAAATGCGGCCCCGGTGCCAGCTATGAAGTCCTCCAGGACTGGACGGCAAACGACCTGGCCACCTGGAAAAAGTAACAACCGTGAAGTTCTAATACGGGGCTGGCGATCATACGTCAGCCCCGAAAGCTATGATTCATGTTTTATGAATTCGCAGAAGGAGTACAAAATGAAATCGAGAAGCACTCTACTTGTGATGGTATCGCTTGCCGCCGTTGTTTTTTTGGCACTTGCACCAGCAACGTATGCCGGACAGCCGGGGTTCGACGATAAGGAGATCAGAATTGCGCAGTTCAGTCCCCAGACCGGCCCCGCCGCTCCATGGGGAGCGGTGGCCCGCGGCAGTGGACTTCTGTTTGATTTAGTGAATGAAGAAGGGGGCATTCACGGGAGGACCATAAAATATTACATCCGCGATTCCCAATACAATCCGGCACTGGCACAGGCGGCGGTAAAAGAGCATGTGGAGAAAAAGGGCATTTTTGCCTTTACCGGCGGCGTATCCGGAGCAGGCGGTCAAGCAGTCAAGGATTATCTTGCGAAAAACAAGATTCTCTGGGTTGTCCCGGGAACGGCAGCACTGAATACCGTGGCAGACAGGGAAAAGGTTTTCCCGCCGAGTCCCTACCGGTTCTGCTCCTACCCCCTTTTTGAAGATGAAGCGAGCATTGTTACGAAGTACGCCGTGGAGAAACTGGGATATAAAAAGATTGGCTTCCTCTACCAGAACGACGTCTTCGGAAAAGGCGGCCTTACAGGATGCAAACAGCGTCTGGCTTCCTATGGCATGGAACTGGTGGAAGCGATTCCCGTTGAGCCGACGGAAAAGGACCTGGCGTCGCAGATGCTGAGGTTGAAAAATTCCGGAGCAGAATGTGTCCTTATGTGGGTGAGTCCAACGCTCTCAGTCATCACCCTGAAGACCTGTGAAACAATTCAGTACAAGCCGCAATGGATTGCCTTCGACGGACTCTCCGATTATCAACTCATGCATAACATTACCGGCGGGCTCTTCGAAGGGGTTATTACTGCGGCATTCGTCCCACCGCCTGATTCCGATGACCCTCGGGTGGCGAAATATCGCGAGGTCGCCAAAAGACTGGCGCCGGAGGAGCGGTGGGGAACATTTTACCTTGCGGGAATGCTCTTTTCAGAGCCACTGGTCGAAGCGCTCAGAAAGGTGGGGAGAAATCTGAGCACCGAGGCATGCATCAAGGAACTCAACACATTCAGGAACTGGAAAGGCCTGGGGGCACCGATCACATGGACAGAAAACTGCCATCAGGGAACTGATTCCGTTCAGATACAGAAGTGCGGCCCGGAAGGAACGTATATTTTGCTCCAGGACTGGACGGCAAACGATCTGGCCACCTGGAAGAAGAAATAAGGGAGGATTAAGAAGCGGGGCCGGTCTCTCCCGATTCGGCCCCGCTCGATTGCAACAATGGTATAGGGATATCAGGCTTACTACTTTATTGCAGTATATGGGGTAACAGTACATGGCCCATTTCAAGATTGAAAACCTCAGCATAAGTTTCGGCGGCCTCAGGGCGGTGAACAACGTCAGCTTCAATGTGGAGAAGAATACTATATTTTCCATTATCGGCCCCAACGGTTCCGGGAAGACGACCATATTCAATCTCATCAGCGGAATATACAGCCCCGACAGTGGGAGGGTGCTCCTGGAGGATGAAAATCTCATCGGTTACCTGCCCGACAAGATCGCACGAAGGGGAGTCGCCCGTACCTTTCAGAACATAGAACTTTTCACGAACGCCACCGTCATGGATAACCTTATGCTCGGGCGTCATATTCATATGAAAACCGGTATATGGGGCGGGGCGACCATGTGGGGAAGACGATCGCGAACGGCCCGGGAAGAGATAGCAAACCGGGAGATCGTGGAAGGCATCGTTGATTTTCTCGAACTACAGTCGGTGAGAGACCAGTTTGTGGCAAATCTCCCCTACGGAAAGAGAAAGCTGGTCGAACTGGGGCGTGCCCTTGCTCTGGAACCGACCGTCCTTCTTCTTGATGAACCCTCGGCGGGGATGAACACGGAAGAAAAAGAGGATCTCAATATCTGGATCAAGGATATACAGGAAGACTACAAGGTCACCATACTCCTCATCGAACATGATATGAATATGATTATGGGGATCTCAGACAGGATATTTGCCATGAACCAGGGAGAAAAGATTGTAGAGGGAACGCCCGAAGAGGTGCAGAGTCACCCGCAGGTAATCGAGGCCTATCTCGGAGAGGAGAACTGATGCTCAAGGTAAAGAACATTGAAACCTGGTACGACCTGATACGGGCCCTTCACGGCATCTCTTTTGAAGTAAAGGAAGGAGACATTGTGACGCTCCTCGGTTCCAACGGCGCGGGCAAAACAACGACACTGAAAACGATCATGCAGATACTTGAGGACGAAGACCAGCCGGAAAAGGGCTCAATAGAATTTCTTGGTGAGAGGATCGATAAAAAGGACACTGAAGAAATCGTGAGGAGGGGAATTACCTATGTCCCCGAGGGCCGGGAGGTCTTCCCGGAGCTGACCGTCATGGAAAACATCCAGATGGGCGCCTATACCAGAAAGGACAGAAAGAACATAAAGGACGACATTGAACGGGTCTTCGTTCACTTCCCCATTCTTAAAGAAAGGGAGAAACAGCAGGCGGGATATCTGAGCGGCGGTGAACAGCAGATGCTCGCCATAGGCAGGGCACTTATGAGCCGTCCAAAACTGATGATGCTCGATGAACCATCACTGGGTCTCTCCCCTCTCCTGACGAAGCAGATATTCAATATAATTCAGGACATTAACCGCGAAGGCGTTACGATCCTTCTCGTTGAACAGAATGTCAATATGGCACTGAAATATGCAAATTTTGCCTTTCTGATGGAAAACGGACGAATCGTCCGCGCCGACAGGCCGGAGGTACTGCGAGAGGACGAGGACGTGAAGGAATTCTACCTCGGAATCGCCACGGAAACCTCTGTCAAGGGATACAAGCGGTACAGGAGAAAAGTGAGATTTCGCTGAGAAGATATGAAAAACCGGGAGGAAAAATGGAAGCTGACACCCTGCCCAAGGCGTTAATGGCAATGGCCGAAAGACAGCCCGATCGGGTCGCCATGAGAATGAAGGATCTCGGCATATGGCATGATATTACCTGGGCCGAATATCTGGAAAAGGTGAAACAGGTTGCCCTGGGACTTCATGAACTGGGGGTAAAAAAGGGCGATCACTGCTCCATTATTGGTGAAAACAAGCCTGAATGGCTCTTCTCGGCAATGGGCGTCATGTCGATCGGCGCCACCTTTGTCGGGGTCTACACCACGAACCCAACCAAGGAATGCGAATACGTGGTGGGCCATTCCAAGTCTGTCGTCTACATATGCGAAGATGAGGAGCAGCTTGACAAGGCCCTCGAATGTCGTGATAATACCCCGGATTTAAATAAAATTATCGTATGGGACATGGAGGGGCTCAGGGCCTTCAAAGATCCTATGGTCATGAGCTTTGATGATCTCCTGGAGCTTGGCAAAGACAGCAATAAAAATAATCCGGCCCTTTTCCAGGGTCTTATCGAGCGGGGAAGTCCGAAGGATATCGCCTCGATCATTTACACATCAGGAACGACAGGCCCTCCGAAGGGGGCTTTGCTCAACCATGAGGGATACCTCTGGGTGGGGAAACAGGCTGCCTTGATCACGCAGTCCCGAATTGATGACGAATCCATCTCTTTTCTCCCCCTGAACCATGTCTATGAACAGATATTTGACCTCATGATGCACCTCACGGTGGGACATATCGTCAATTTCACCGAAAACACCGATACGGTCATGAACGACATGAAGGAAGTCTCACCCACGGTCTTTCATGCCGTACCGAGAATATGGGAGAAGTACTATTCAGGCATCGTCATAAAGATGGATGACGCCACCTGGTTCAAGAGAACCTGCTATACCATCGCGGTAAAGATAGGATCACGGTACAACTCGGCCAAGCTCGCCGGCGAAAAAATACCGCTCTGGCTCTTCCTCGCCTATCAGCTTGCCTACTTTGCCGTCTTCTGGAAGTTGAAAGAGCGCCTCGGATTTGACCGTGTTCGTCTCGGTTTTTCCGGTGCGGCGCCGATATCCCACGAAATACTCAGGTACTTTCAGAGCATCGGCATCCCCATCCGCGAAGGCTATGGCATGACGGAAACATCGGGAATCACCCACATGTCGGATGAAAAGAATTTCAAGCTGGGAACAGTGGGGAAGGCGCTCCCGGGCACCGATGTAAAAATAGGAGAAGACGGGGAGATCATCGTCAGACACAAAGGAATCTTTCAGGGTTACTACCGGGATGAGGAAAATACGAAAAACGCCCTCATCGATGGCTGGCTCCACACGGGGGACGTGGGAGAAATCGATGAAGAGGGCTATCTCAAGATAACAGACCGTCTGAAGGACCTTATCATTACCGCCGGGGGCAAGAATATCGCTCCACAATACATCGAGAATCTCCTGAAGTTTTCACCCTATATCAACGATGCCGTCGTCATCGGTGACGGGAGAAAGTATCTCTCGGCCATCATCGTCATTGACGAGGAAAACGTGGTCAAGTATGCCCAGGACAGGAAGGTTCAGTACACCACCTTCGCCAGCATGACAAAGACGGAGGATGTCGTAGAGCTCATACAGCAGGAGATTGACAAGGTGAACCGGCAGATGGCGCGGGTCGAAAATATCAGAAAATTCCAGATCCTCGACAAGAAACTCTACACCGAGGACGGCGAAGTGACACCCACCATGAAGGTGAAGCGAAAGTTCATCAACGAATACTACCGTGATCTCATCGAGTCGATGTACCGGGAAGGATAAGATAGCTACAGATCTTCAGGGGTAAAGGCAACCACCTCATCAATAGAGGCGCTTCCTGTGAATATCATGGCGAGACGGTCCACGCCCAGTGCGATTCCCGAAGACTCCGGCATGTTGGAAAGGGCATTGAGAAACTTCTCCGGCACGGGATAGGCATTCTTTCCCGAACTTCGCCGAAACTCTTCTTCCTTATGAAACCGTTTTCTCTGTTCCTCCGTGTCGGTAAGCTCTGAGAATGCATTGGCAAGCTCAAGTCCCGCCATATAGATCTCGAAACGTTCAGCGACCGAGGGATCCTTCTTTTTTTTTCGTGCCAGAGATCCGAGCGATAGGGGATAATCGTAGAGAAAGGTGGGGTTCTTTTTTCCTAAATTCGGTTCGATCTCGGCCACCATAATCTCATCGAAACATCCCTCATGAATGGCCTCTTCCGGTGACAGGGAGGAATACTCTTGAAAGGCCTCCCTCACCGATATCCGCTCCCAGGGTTTTGTAAGATCAATTACTCGTCCCTGATAGTTGATTGTTTTTGCAAATCCAAGCTCCCCGGCGACAAACAGAAAGAGATCCTCGCACTCATCCATCATATCGAGGTAGTCGATTTCGGCACGATACCACTCGAGGAGGGTAAACTCGTCAATATGGAGCCTCCCCCTTTCACCCTTCCGGAAACAATGGGAAATCTGGAATATTCTGTGAAATCCCGAGGCCAGGAGCCTCTTCATGCAGAGCTCCGGTGAGGTATGGAGGAACCAGCCGTCGGCAGGAATTGCGTCGATGTGAGATTCCGGTGCCAGCGTTGGTACTCTGAGCGGTGTCTCAATCTCCAGGTAATCACGATCCGTAAAAAACCGGCGGATCGCCCGAATCATTTCCGCACGGGTCGTGAGTGCCTTTTTTCGCTTCTGCAGTAACAGCTTTTCATCCATAAGGAAAGTATTCTTTTACGGCTATGTAAAAAGTGAAGCTCCCCGCCGACAGGGCGGGGCTTGCGGGTGCACCCCCGATCAAGGTTCGATTGCAAACCAAGGAGCTTCTTTGCAGCCCTCCGATTTATCGGCTCGTTATTTCCTGATAAATCTGGCAGTTACAATAGTGACAAAGGATGCGACGTAACACAATTCTGCGAAACAGGATTTACGAGGCAGTTATTCTTTTACCCGTGTGAGGTATTCCCCTGTCCGTGTATCGACCCGTATCTTCTCCCCCTCCACCACGAAGGGGGGCACCTGAACGGTGGCGCCGGTTTCGACAATGACGGGTTTTGTCTTTCCTGTGACGGAATCACCCTTTGCCCAGGGATCGGCCTTGGTCACGAGAAGATCGACAAAATTGGGAACGGTAATACCGATGGGTCGCGTCCCAAAGAAGAGTATCTCCACCTCCAGGTTATCGATGAGGTACTTCGATGCATCCTCCATCTGATCTTCTGTGAGGTACACCTGCTCATAGGTCTCGTTGTCCATGAAACAGTATTTATTTTCTTCCTGATAGAGATACTGCATCTTTTTTTCCTCGAGCTTTGCCGGCTCGAAGCTGTCGACGGAACGATAGGTCCGCTCAAACTGGGTTCCGTTTATCATGTTCTTCAGTTTGCACCGGTAGAGGGCCTGCCCCTTTCCGGGCTTTGAAAACTCGAAGTCGGTAATCACATAAGGATCGCCGTCTATCTGAATCTTCAGATTTTTCTTTAGGTCACTTGCGCTGTACATAATACTGTCCCTGTTTTTTGAAAGTTTATACGGATTTGTTCTTCTAATCTATTTAGCAATCCATGTCAAAACAAAGTTGTGCACATCTCCTGCGCCCTTGGGAAAAAGCTCGAAAGACATTTGCTAGGCTATCCGACACAAATCTCTATTGAAAATTGACAATCTCTTCGGATAGCGGTAGAGTTAGTCTCTCATAAGGCGGGATTTAAAGACTAACCGGCACAGGATTTAAAAAAGAGGCGCTCCTCCGATGAGCACAACCAGGGTAAACAAGACTCAACTCTGTATCGGTATCACTGCACTTTTGGTCGGAGTCCTCGTCTATCTCGTTGACCGCCCACCTGATACCGCCTATTTCCTCACCGGATGGGCAAAGAATATCAGCCTCTACGGCAGAATTCCGACTATCTTCGGTCCTGTCGGCAAAAATTTTCCCGCCTTTGCACATGTCTTTTCTTTTATCCTCATCACGGCAGGCATCCTCGGCTCCCGCAGAAGAGGATATCTTTATATTTGTATATTCTGGCTTTTCATTGACGGTGCCTTCGAACTGGGACAGAGATACGACTCTCTACCTCTTATGTTCATTCCCTCATGGTTTGAAGGAATCCCCTTCCTCGAGAACACGGCCAACTTCTTTCGCCTCGGAACCTTTGACTATCGGGACCTCGCCTCCTTTTTTCTCGGTACCGTTGTAGCCTATATCGTGCTTTTAGTAACCATGGAAAGGAGGGAGTTTCATGAAACAGAAGTACATCAGATTTTGTAACATTACCGCGTCGCTGGGTCTCGCTTTTCTGCTCGTTATCGGGTTTATCACGATAATCGGAACAGGATCGAGTGACAGCGATCGAAAATCGACGGTGGAGATTACCCGCGATGACAAAGGCGTCTGGTTCATCAGCGGTGAAGAGGAGGACAGTCTCTACGATGTATTCGCCGCTATGGGCTATGCCGTCGCCACGGATCGTCTCTGGCAGGCGGAGACCTTCAGGCGAACCGCCAGGGGAAGGCTGGCGGAGATATTCGGGGCTGATTACGTGGAACAAGACGTCCTGGTACGCACTACGGGCTATTCCGACCAGGAACTGGAGGACGGTTTCGATTCACTCGACTCGGAATCGAAGAACGTGATAAAGGGCTACGTAAAGGGCTTCAACAAACGCATTTCCGAAGTTCGTGCCGATCCGGCGCTCCTTCCCTTTGAGTTCTATGCTGTGGGCGATCAACTCGGCATAGAATTCTTCCCCGAAGACTGGACGCCGGAAGATGTGATGGCATTGGCCGCACTGATGTTCAGAAATTTCGATCCCGAGGCGCAGAAAATGGGTCAGATCGACAATGCGGCACTGTACCAGGGTCTCACACTGATATATGGAGGCATGCAGGGTGCTGCCATGTTCGAAGACCTCCGCTGGACCAACGACCCCGATGCACTCACTTACATCCCCAAGGGAATCGGGCCCCTTGAATCGAAGGAGAAAGCTCCATCGGCGCTTATGGAAAATCCCCCCTCAATCCCCGACGTGAGAGAGGTGGCGAAAAACATGGCCGCAGCGCGCTCACGTATCGAGGAAAACCTGAAGAAGATCGGCGCCGACATAAAAATGGGGAGCTATGCCTGGGTGGTATCGGGTGACAAAACGGATTCGGGAAATCCGATCATCTATTCCGGCCCCCAGATGGGCTTTTCCGTTCCCTCCATCATTCTTGAGGGTTCCATCAGGGCGGGAGGACTCGACGTATCGGGAATGGCAATCGCGGGACTTCCCGCAATCGTGATCGGACGCACGCCGCACCACGCCTGGTCGATGCAGGTGGGACACGCCCGCACCGTGGATTATTACTTTGAAGCTCCCTCGGCGGTAACACTCGACAGGATGGAGACTATCCACGTGGCAGGGGATGACGACGTAATTCTCCCTGTCTGGAGAACCGCTCACGGACCGGTGGTCAACCCCCTCCCCTACGACCCGGCCACCTATGTGCCGGACCCCGAAAACCCCATAATCTCATGGAAATATTCACACTGGGAGTATGAATTTCAGGCCATCAGCGCCTGGCTCAAATTCGCCCGTGCCGAAAGCATGGACGACTTCGGCGAGGCGATAGAGCTTGTCCCCGTATCACAGCACTTCTGCTACGCCGACCGGGACGGCAACATCGCCTACTGGATGTCGGGGAGGACTCCCGTTCGTTCCTACGGCGAATGGCGGCTTCCCCAGGGTGCCGTTGGGACACCTCTTGAATGGGATGCGGCCGTTCTTATCCCCCGTTCCACCGACCGCAACACCGACCGGGGCTACTACTGCGGTTGGAATAACAAGACAAACGCAGGCTACGAAAACTCGTTGAACAACCTCTCCTACTTCTTCGGCCCCTTCCATCGGGCCCACGTGGTGGATGACTATCTCTCGGAGAACGACGATCTCACCTTCGATGATGTGCGGGATCTTGCCCTCAACATCGCCACCACCGACTCCTTTGGCGGCGGGGGAAATCCCTGGAAATTCGCGGCTGATTACTTCACCAATGCAGTGAATAATGAGCCCTTCGATCAGGATCGTGCCGATGCCCTCGACCTTCTCGATGACTGGGACGGACATTTTGTCGACGGAGGTTCGTCAGAGTGGCCGGAGGGAGAAGACCGTGCCGACGCGTGGATACTTATGGATGCCTGGATCAGAGAGGTGCTTGACCTCACATTCGAGGAACTGGTCCCTCTGGGCGGTCAGAATGATCAGGTCCTCTTCAACGTCCTCCTCCACGACCTCCTGCCGGGGGGAATCGAAAATTACTACGACTGGTATCTCCCCTACGATTCCTATGACGAGATTATCGTCGAGGCACTCGATAATGTCCTTGACGATCTCGGGGCGACACCCTGGGGAGAAGATGCAAGGGGTGCTATCGTATTTAACCACGATCTTCTGGGACCGGTATGGGAGATGCCCTTCTCGTCACGTTCCACCTACGCACACTGCGTCGAGTTCGGCGGTTCGGGTCCCGTCGGGATCGAGAGCATGTTCCCCCTGGGAGAATCGGGAACCATCCTTATGGATGAATTCGGCGCACCCGATTTCGACCCCAATTTCTTGAGCATGACGGACGTCTATGACGACTTTTCACACCGGGAGTTTCCCCTCTTCACTCCCTGATTGTGGATTGTGAAGACTGAGGGAATATGATATAACGCCCCACCAGCTTTTGTGGGGCGTTATTATTTTCTGAAGGTATTGTATAAACTCCATGACAAAACTCTTACGGCTTTTCATATTCGCGTTGGCAGCGATACTCCTGCTGGCGAGTTATCTCCCTTCTGCCTTCGCAGGGCAGGACTCCGTCTACGTCCCCGGCGAGATACTGATCAAGTATAAAGGGCATGTAAAAGAATCCCGTATCAGGGAGATCCAATCGAAATGGGGATTACACACGAAAAAGTCATTCAAACGTTTCGGTATGCGCCACGTCACACTCCCCGATAGCATGAGCGTCGAAGAGGCACAAGACGTCCTGAGATACGATCCTGATGTCGAGTATGTGGAACCAAACTATCGGCGTCATCCCCAGGAAACGATACCGAACGATACCGATTTTGATCAACTCTGGGGTCTCAACAATACGGGACAGAGGGTAAATGGATGGAGAGGCACACCCGACGCTGATATCGATGCTCCTGAGGCATGGGACCTGTTTCAGGGAAGCAGCGATACCATTATTGCCGTTATCGATACCGGCGTGGACTATAACCATCAAGACCTGGCCGGTACTATATGGATGAACCCCGGTGAAATCCCCGGAAATGGGCTGGACGATGACGGAAACGGGTATATTGACGATGTCCGCGGTTGGGATTTCTATACCGGTGATAATGAGCCCCTAGACAATGACAGTCATGGGACACATGTTGCGGGTATCATCGCCGCCGAAATGAATAACAATGAGGGCATCTCCGGTGTATCTCCGGGTACCCGGATCATGCCGCTTCGATTCATGAACGGAGACGGCAGTGTGAGTGATGAGATCGACGCCATCAACTATGCCATTGAAAAGGGTGTAAACATCATCAACATGAGCTTTGGAAGCTATACCTTCAGCTTTTCTGAACGGGAGGCAATGTCAGATGCCGGTCAGGCCGGCGTCCTTTTTGTTGCGGCGGCGGGAAACAAAAACAATGATAATGACGGGAGCAGTTCGCTCTATCCTGCGAGCTACAACCTTTCGAACATAATCTCCGTCGCTGCCACTGATCAGGATGACGGTCGCTGGTACGATTCAAACTATGGTGCACTATCGGTAGACGTGGGGGCACCGGGTGTCAATATCTACAGCACAACGCCCGGCAACGCTTATTCCTTCAAAAACGGCACCTCCATGGCGACACCCCATGTAGCGGGACTCGCCGCACTTCTCTGGGGATTCGACCCAAGCTTAACCCATCTGCAGGTCAGAGATGTAATTTTCGCAACTGTTGATCCTCTGACTTCACTCGACGGCATCACGACCACAGGAGGCCGAATCAATGCCTATAATGCCTTAACCTACACGCTTCCCGATCCCCCTGAGGAACCCGACAACCTTGGGGCAACGACAGGATCATCATCGTCAATCACACTTACCTGGGCCTACAATTCCGAAGAAGAAACGGGATTCATCATCGAGAGAAGAGAAACGGGGGATGCTCTGTATCAAGAAATCGGTTCAGTCCCTCCTAACACCGAAACCTACCGAGACACGGGACTTCATGAGGGAACCTCATATTCCTACCGAATTCTTGCCTATAATGCGGGCGGTAGGTCAACCTATTCAAATGAAGCGGAAGCGACGACCAATCCGGAAGCACCGAGAAGTCTTGTGATTGAAGAGACATCAAGCAGAGAACTTACCCTCTCCTGGACAGACAGATCATCGAAAGAGGACGGATTCATCATCGAGAGAAAAACTGAAGAGGAACCCTTCATGGAAATTGCCAGACTTCCACTTAATGCAGAAACCTACGAGGATCAGGGGCTTAAATCTTCAACCACCTACGAATACCGAGTACGAGCATATAAGGACGACAACTATTCTTCATACTCCAACGAAGAATCCGCCACAACCTTAGCGGGTGGCGGCGGGGGTGGAGGGAGCTGCTTTATCACATCGTTAATTTCACAATAGGAGCTTTATCTTATATAAGAGAAAAAGGCCGGGTGCTGTGGTAGTCTCCTTTTTATTACATTCTGACGAAACGAGAGAGGGTTTCGGCCTTTTTATATCCTCGTTACCCTGAACACCTCTTCGATGGTGGTAACACCCTCGAGGATCTTTCTCGCACCGTCACGAACAAGCGTCGTCATCCCTCCCTTTACCGCGTCCCTGCGAATCAGATTCGAATCGGAGGTCTTCAATATCAGTCTTTTCAGGTGATCGTCGAGGACCATCATCTCAAAGATGGCCATTCTCCCCCGGTATCCCGTATTCATGCATTCTGGGCAGCCGACATTCCCGTATATCCTCCTTCCCTCGAGCATATCCTTGTCAATGCCGACCTTCGACAGTGATTTGTCGTCAGGTGTATACTCCTCCTTACATTCGGGACAGAGCACCCTGACCAGTCTCTGGGCAATTATCGCTATAACGGAAGAAGATACAAGGAAGGGTTCGATTCCCATATCGGTAATACGGGTGATCGCACTGGCCGCATCATTCGTATGGAGGGTGGAGAAGACGAGATGTCCGGTAAGAGACGACTGGATGGCTATCTCCGCTGTTTCCCTGTCACGTACCTCCCCCACGAGAATCACATCGGGGTCCTGCCTGACGATAGAGCGGAGCCCCTTTGCAAAGGTAAGATCGATCTTGGGGTTGACCTGGATCTGCCCTATCCCCTCGATCTGATATTCAATCGGGTCCTCGATGGTAATGATGTTGATTTCAGGCTTGTTTATGGTCGAGAGGGCCGCATAGAGGGTGGTTGTCTTTCCGCTTCCCGTGGGACCTGTGACGAGGATGATTCCGTTCGGCGATCGTATAAGATCGTCGAAGAGGTCAAATCGTTCTGGGTCGATTCCCAGATCGGTGAGCCTGAAAATCACCCCTGTCTTGTCGAGAAGCCTGAGAACAACCCTCTCACCAAATGCGGTGGGAATTGTGGACACACGAATATCGATGATTTTGTCACCGACCTTGATATCAATCCTTCCGTCCTGGGGAAGTCTCTTTTCGGCGATGTTGAGTTTCGCCATAATTTTGACCCTCGAGACGAGTGAGGACTGCACCCTCTTCGGAATCTTCAGGACATTGTAGAGGACCCCGTCGATCCGGTTTCTCACTGCCAGGGTATTCTGATAGGGTTCTATATGGATGTCGCTTGCCCGCTCCTTAACGGCACGGGAAAGCATGAGATTGACCAGTTTTATTATCGGCGCGTCACTTGTGTCGTCAAGAAGGTCGGCAGTCTCCTCGATCTCCGAGATGATGCGGTCGGGGGACTCTTCGTTCATGTCCTGGATGAATTCCTCGGCCGATTCTCTCCCCCTGTCATAGGCCTGGTTTATAGCGGAGAGTATCGCCGCCTGGGTGGAAAGGACAATCCCGCCTCCGCCCTTACCGAGGAGGCGACGAAGATCATCAACAGATTGAAAATCAGTGGGATCATTCACGGCTATAAAATGCTCCTCCGGTGTTTCGAAGGGGACCATTCTGTGTTTCTTGAGGTACTGAATGGGCATCTTTTTCGTATAGCCCACGTCAAGATCCTCAGTGGGAAGCTCGGGACGAAAGGGGATATCAAACTGCCGGCTCATCGCCTCGAGAAACTCTGCCTCCGGCAGGAGCTTTTTCTGAACGATTATATCCATGATGCTTCCCCCCGTCTCGGCATGGGTGTTCAGGATATCTTCGACAGCTTCCTCGGAAAGTCCCAATCCCTCGAGGGGAGAGCTTGGAATCATCGTTTCTCTTACATCGATGAATTTTGTTTCCTTCGCTTTTTGATTCATGCAATGAGCCTACTTCTCGATCTTATGCCTTCGATAGGTCTTGATGACCCCTTCCTCTACTTCTTTGATCTCGCTCTCTTTCTCTTCGAAAAGGGTCTTCGCCTCGACGGGACTCTCCACGATATGGGGGGTAATGAATATGAAGAGGTTCCTCTTTTCACTCGATTCGCTCTGATATTTGAATAACCAGCCGAGAAGCGGGATATCTCCAAGCAGCGGCACCTTGTATGTCGTATTCGAGATATCGTCTCCGATGAGACCGCCTATCACGATGGTGTTTTTATCCTTGATCGTCACCGCCGTTTTCGTGGTCCGTTTGAGCGTCGTCGGCCTTATATCTTCCTCCGAAACAAGTTTCGTAACCTCCTGGAATATGTCGAGGCGGACGAACCGTTCCTGGCTGATCTGCGGGGTTATCTTCAGCGTCACGCCCACATCCTTATACTCATAGCTGCTGTAATCAAAGTCGGTTGTCGAGGTTTCCTGCCTTGTCTGATAGGGCACATTTTCTCCCACATATATCTCGGCCTCCTCGTTGTCCAGGGTGAGTATCTGGGGGGTTGACAGGATATGGACGTCGTTGTCCTTCTGGTATGCCTGCAAAACGGCACCCAGACTGGGAAACATGACACCACCGATATTTATATACTCCTCGAAGATGCCCACTGCAAGGCCCTCGGGAAAGTTGATGTAACCCGTCGTGGGATCGGGGGTGGGTATGATTCCCCCGCCGGTAAATCCTCCCCCCACAATCTGGTTACTGTCGCTGTGGACGCGTTCCCCCCCTATCCATTCCACCCCGCCCTTGAATCCCTTGTCAACGTTTACCTCCATGATCAACGCCTCTATGTAGACCATGGGACGCGGAATATCGAGCTGGCTTATGACATCCTCAAGGACGTTATAATCGTCTCTGCCTGCCGTTATGATCAGTGTATTCGTGGCTTTGTCAGGAACAATGCTGATATCCTTCGAAAGAACGGGTTCTTTCCCCTTCTCCGGCGTCTTGGCACCACCCTTTTCAGAGGGGAGGTTCATGAGGACCTTGGTCAGTTCCTCGGCATCGGCATTCTGAAGACGGTATACCCGTATCCTCTCCTCCCCCTTGGGCACTTCCCTATCGAGGAGCTTTATGAGCTCCCCTATCCGGGAGGCATCATTTTCGCTGGCCAGGGCTATTATGGTATTCGTACGCTCATCAGGAACGATCTGTATGGGAGACACCATGGTTCCCTTCTTTTGAGGTGTCTTCTGGAAGATCTGACTCAGTGATTTGGCAATCTCCACCGCCGAGGCATACTGAAGGGGAATGACGGAAATCTGCTCCTCGATACCCTCCACATCGAGCGCATTGATGATAGTAAGGAGCCTTTTTATGTTTGAAAGGAGATCCGTAATCACCAGCATACCCGTCGGCGAATAGGAGAGGATCACGCTCGATTTCGACACCAGGGGAGTCAGCACCTTCTTCATCTCGTCGGGATTTGCGTATTCGAGTGAGATGATCTGGGTCACTACCCTGTCTTCGGGACTTATCGCCCCTTCCTTGAGACGTGTCTCCACGTTCCTCTCCTTGGCATCACGGGAGGGTAGAATCTTGACGATATCACCGGCGGGCACGGCAGTAAAACCGTGCACCTCCAGAACGGACTCGAAAACCTTGTATGCATCGTCTACCGATATCTTCTTCGGCGAGATAATCGTTACATTCCCCTTCACGGCCTTGTCGATTACGAAGTTTTGACCGGTGAGCTCGCTTATGAATTTCACGAATATCTGGATATCGACATTATCGAAATCGATGGTGACGTATCTGGATTCCTCCTCGGCGTTGCTGTTTTTTTTCGGAGCTGCTTCCTCCCCGTTTCCTTCGACGGTCTTAGTCTCTACGGCCTTTTTTACAGCCTGAGGCCTCGGTAACTTTGTAACGGGTTTTTCCGTGTTTTCTTCGGATGTGGTGATTGTCCCATCCTCACCTGTAACCTTCGCAGCCGTGGCCACCTCTTGCCATGCAAAGGATACAAGACAGAGGATCAGAAAAAGAAACGCAAGACTTCTCACTATCAATCTTTTCATATCGTATATCCTGTTCACCGAGATTTTGAAATTAATCTGATAAATTTGAGTCAATTATTCTACTATCTCCTTAAATTCTTCCAGAGAAGACACATTTGCCAAATCCTTATCATTTTTTACCCAATTTTTCACACTATTATTTAACTGTACCGCCTTCTTCAGATAATCGATGCTTTTGGACAGTTCTCCCCTTTTTGAATAAATGCAGGCCAGATTGTAGTAGGGATCCACATAGTCGCCCGAGTGTTCGATTGCCTTTTCAAACATCGCTTTTGCCTCTTCATCCCGTTTCTTAACCATATAAATGACTCCAAGGTTGTTGAGGGCAGTGATAAATTCAGGGTCCCGTTTCAGAATATTTCTGTAGAGCCTTTCGGCCTTGTCAAAATCATTTTTTTGCTGATAGCCGAGGGCCTTCTGGTGGAGAACCCCCACATCAGCTTGTTTTTCAGATACTCCGGGAGGAACTGCTCTTTCTTCTTTCGGCGAAACCTTCTTCTTTGGAACGGCCTTTGTGACTGATGTCGTCCTGTCCCCTCCTGCATCGGTGGGTCCTGTCACGTATCTCGCCAGGAGGAAAAAGGAAAAGAGAAGAACAAGAGAAGCACAGATAACGCTGGCAAACCACTTCCTCTTCTTCACCGTCTTTCCGTAAGAGGGAGTGGAAATTATTCGTCCGTACTTACTGTAAATACTGTCCTTTTCTTCCTGAGCCTTCTTCAGGGCATCATTTATATGACTCATTCTCACACCCGGAACAATGCAATAATATCTTCCCAGTACATGATCATAAGGGCACCCATAAAGAGAATGGCGATAACGAGAGGCAGAAAAGCTATGAGGTTCTCTCTTTTCCTGTCAACGACCCTTTCTCCAACCAGATAGGCTCCACCCATATCATCCACGGCCTCTTTCGCCACCTTTCTGTCGACGGCGTGTTTATCCTCTGTGTAGGCGATGAGAAGCGCCCTGTCACAGATGGCATTGATCCGTCTTGGAATTCCCTTCGAGTAGTCCGAGATAATCTTCAAGGCTCCCGGCGAGAATTCCACATTTTCATTCCCCTCACTTGCCACATTGAGCCTGTGCGTTATGTAATGCTTCACCTGCTCATGATCAAGGGGCGCCAGATCATAGCGTACCGTAATCCTTTCATTTAATTGTCTTAGAGAGGGAAGGCTCAAGAGTTCCTGAAGCTCCGGCTGGCCGAGAAGGACAATCTGGATCAGTTTTTCCCGCTCTGTTTCAAGGTTTGAAAGCATCCTGATCTGCTCGAGGACGGTGCGCGACAGGTTCTGTGCCTCGTCTATGAGCAGGACGGCCTTTTTCCCGTCGGCAAAGTTCTTTAAAAGAAACCGGTTCAGGGCATCGATGTAGCGCTTCTTCGTGGGACTCCCCTCTCCCGTTTCGATCCCGAACTCCTGAACGATTGTTTTTAAAAGTTCCATGTCCGAGAGAGAGGGATTGAATACGAGGGCACTCGCCACGGAATCGTCGAGTTCGGCGAGGAGAGTTCTCGAGATGGTTGTCTTTCCCGTCCCTATCCCCCCCGTCACCACAATAAAACCCTTTTTCTCGTTAATGCCGTAGATCAGGTGATTGAGCGCTTCACTGTGCTGCTGACTGAGGAAGAAATACTGAGGATCCGGAGTCAGATTAAAGGGGTTTTCTTTCAGACCGAAATAGGATGTATACATAGAATACGTTTGAAGTTAAAAGTCTAAAGTTCTAAGCAGCTCTTTGATTCACCAGGCTTTTCTTTCGTGCCGGAATTCAGCAATTCAGATCTCGGATGCTTCCCTCTTTATTGGAAAACATACTCCAGGATTTCTTCCTTGCCCCTTCTCTTGATATTCAGGGTTATCTTAGACCCGGATTTCAGGCCCTGGTAGAGTTCGAGCATGTCGTCGGGACTCTTGATCGGATCGTCATTTACACCCTGGATGATATCGCCGTTTCGTATCCCCATCTTCTGGAAGATGCTGTCCTTTTTTATCCTGCTTATCATGAACCCGTCGGCCTGCCCTTCTGAAAAATAGGGTCGTACGCGGGCCTGCGTGAGTATTGTGCTCATGTCCTCCAGGGCACTGTCGATTTCTTCTTTCGTTACGCTGATGGAACTTTTTGCAGCCGGACCGGCGGCAGCCAGCTCTCTTCCGGCACTTTTGGCGTCGGCCTCCTCCATGATCAATATCTCATCCCGCCCGTTTACATTCAGGACAATCTTGCCGCGCATGATCCTGCTGATCTGTGCACCTGCCACTTCATCTCCTACCCTGAAAAGTCCCTGCTTTCTCTTATCCTTCTCCTCAATCACCGCATAATCAAGCTCACCACCCATTACAATGGTACCATGGAGGGCAAGGTTGAGTTTCGTCTCTTCGAGGGTTTCGAGATCGATCTCCCTTTCCTTCACCTCTTTACCCTTTGTCCCGAAGAGGTTCCTCTCCGAAATGACGTTATACGAATTGAGGGAGGGTTTCCCTGCTACTTTCCGAAGACTGACGTCCTCGGTCAGCACCTTCTCCTTCTCAATCCGGACCAGATTAGAATCTACCGTCTTGTAAAAAATGTCCACCGCCAGAAAGGACATTATCGTGATCGCGATAAGAATGAAAAGAGGGCGATATCCTGCTATCATAGGTCTACCTTACACTTGAGAGGGGTTTCGAGATCGTTCCCCTCACATTGAGGGAAAGATTCTTGCCCAAAGCCTCGATATCGACATTCCCCTTAAGGGAAAGCCTGCTCTTGGCGAAATTCCTGTTGAGAAAAATGCGACCGGAAAGGGAGCTCGTCATTTCTTTTCCCTCAACTTTCAGAGAATCGAGGGCTACAATCCTGTTTTTGAGGATCATTTTCCCTTCGGCTTTTTCGAAGATCAGGGCTTCAAAACCGAACATATCTTTCTGAAGTCCTATCGTTCCTTCGTTCAGGGAAAAACGGGTATTCCCCTCGCCATTAATGATGTCATGCCAGTTTCCCTCGTAGAGGAGAGTCCCCCCGAGGCGTCCCTCGATATCACGTCCGGCAATATCCTTCAGGAGTGTACATTCCCCCAGTTCAATACCCTCAAAGGTCATATCCGCCGTAATGGTCCCCGATGAAAAACGATCCGGTGAATCCAGCCGTGCATCGACTGTTCCTCCATAGGCCTCCGCCGTGAGAAGAATTGAAAAATCCCCCTTCAGGAGACGTAAGAGGCTAAGTTTTCCCTTTACCCGATCCGCTTTTATTTCTGAACCCGGTTCCCCCTTGAGTCCCAAAACCACTCTCTCACAACTCAGGCCCAAGGGAAAGGCAATGTCTGCCGATCTTATCGAAAGATCCACTTTCGGGTTTCTTTCTAAAACGACCGACTCGATATAGCCTGCCATACGATGGGAGGGAAAAAGGACATAGAGAAAAAGAACTGTCACCAGAATCCCGTATACCGTATAACCAAGCCACTTTTTTGATTTCATCACTGAAATTCTCACATAACGTCAAGGTTCAATGGAGGACTTGAAAGAATCAGTATCATCCGCCCCGATAACATTTGCTGTTTCTTTCCCCCGCTCGATCCTCTATTACCCGATACCCACCGTTCTTTCAAGTACTGATTTAATGAAGATCCGCCATAATCCGAATGATGTTGAACGCTTCCGCACGTCCTTGTATTCTATCTCCATTAAGGCTCCCCGCAACAGGGTGCGGAAAAAATACTATCGTTAGGGTGGTCAATTCCGTGAATCTCCCCGCCCTGTGGGCGGGGCTTCCCGGCAAGGAAGCCGAAGGCGAATAATATGTTCCTTTTTTTAATTGCGCTCCTTGACCCACATACAAGGCGGGGCTAAAGGGGGCGCGTCCGGTCAATGTCATGGTAACAGAAGAAAATGCAGTTCGCCTATTACTGATAGGTAATCAAATGGACGAGGGCGGTGAGATATTCCTCGGCCTCCTTGGTCTGTTTTACCGATATTCTC
>JAFGBH010000023.1 GCA_016933215.1 Deltaproteobacteria bacterium
AAATAGGCTCCATTCGCGATGCCTTGAACGCGGGCTGGAGACTTGCCGCTACTGATACTATAATCACGATTACCGAAACCGCAAGAAGATCGGCTATCCCGACATGGGGCTCAAGCAGAAGCCCCGTCTGCCGGCCGAAGTTGAAGGTTATGTGGGATATATTTAATAGGTATATTATTGCACAGCCTATTGCATCGCCAATCAATGCCCCGAAGATACCGATGGAAAGACCCTCCAGAAGAAACATGGAAAGAATCTTGCCCGGCATTGTTCCTATGGCCGATATCGTGCCTATCTCGCGCATTCGTTCGTAGACCGCCATGATCATGACATTCATGATGCTGACGAGAACCATGGCGATAAGCATGATCTTTATGAAAAATGTCATGATATCGATCATCTGCGCGATATTATAGAAAGGTGAGAGTTTTTCCCATGTATGGACCTCGAATATCGGCTTCCCCGCTTCGTTTATTTTTCCGGAAAGTGAATCCGAGAGAGATATGTACACATCCTGCAGCATGCCGAAATCCCTGAGTCTCAGTACAACCTCACTTACTTCCTTCTCCTCCATCCTCAGCACTTCCATGGCATCTTCTATGTGGATATAGCCGTCCCGACCTCCCGGCCCGGTCACGCTCTCCAGTATGCCGCCGACGACGAACTGTTTTCCGTTCACGGACCCGTCTTTGTTGGTGGCAATCACCACGACTGTATCCCCCACCGTTACTTTCATTCCACTGGCGAGAAGCTCCGGTATGAGAATGCTCCCTTTTTTCAGGTCTTTGCTGCCCTTAATGATTCTATCCGGCAAAAGGGGCACTGTTTTCAATTCCCTTTCCGGGACAACGCCGTTCAGACGGATATTCGTCGTTTCCGTAAAGTTGCTGAAAAGACCACCGAACTTGATTCGCGCTGAATATGCCTCGACCTCAGGCATATCTTTGATGACATTCTCGATTGTTTGCATGGCCTTCGGTGTCAGCGTGATAGTGAGAGGGAGATTGTCGATGGATGCGACATATCCCTTTTTGTGGATCTGAATATGGCCGAGCATGGAGTCGGTTATCTGACCGATCAGAAGCCCCTTGATTGACCCCGTAACGGCGATGAAGACAAGTACAAAGACAACGCCGATCATTATAAGCGAAGATGTCAGGAGGGTTCTTCTCCGGTATCTCATGAGGTTTCTGATGGCTATCTTGAGGAGCTTATACATGGCCATTTCCTCCCGTTTCTTTTCTGTCGACGATTGTTCCATCCTCCAACGTGTAGAGAATTTCCGCCGCACCGACTATCTTCTGGTCATGAGTGGAAAAGATAAAAGTCGTACCCGATTTCGCCTTCATCACCTTCATAAGGTCGATAATCATGTAGGCCGTTGTGCTGTCGAGATTTGCCGTCGGTTCGTCGGCAATGACAAGCTCGGGCTCCGTAACCAGTGCCCTGGCGACGGCCACCCTCTGCTTCTGCCCGCCCGAGATCTGATCGGGATACTTGTCCTTCTGCTCCATCATTTCAACAGATTCCAAAAGGTTTACAACTCGTTGCCTCCTTTCTTCCGAGGGAACGTTCTGAACCATGAGAAGGGGGTATTCAATATTTTCATAGACGGTAAGCACGGGAATAAGGTTGAAATCCTGGAAGATGAATCCCATGTGTCTGCCCCGGAAGGCCGCCCTTGCTTTCCTGTCGAGACTGACGACGTCGGTTCCGGCGATGGTCAGAGTGCCTGCCGTCGGGATATCGAGACAGCCGATAAGGTTCAAAAGAGTGGTTTTCCCGCTTCCCGAGGGACCGACAAAGGAGAGAAAGGAAGCAGGTTCAATCTCAAAATTCAGGTCGTTTAATGCCCTCAGGCTGACCTCTCCAACCTGGTAATCCTTATAGATGTCCTTCGCCACTATTAATCCCATAGAACCCTCCTTATAGCTATTGTCGTGCAAGCCGGATCATACCGGATAAAAAAAAGTATCTCAATAGTACGGGATAGAATTTCTAGCGAATGTATAAGTGATGATTATGTCAGAGACTTAACTTGAAGAAATGAAATTCTTACCCTGCTGATAAGTTTTAGTTTTAGAATAACAGCCACTCTTTCAATCCAAAATCAATGGAAGTGGGTAAATATTTGCAATTTTAAATATATGTTGCAAGAGAAAGAGAATTTTGGTAGTGCTGAAGCGGTATTTTCGCCATCCGTGTTCTTTGCACAACAGTTCATGAAACTGTGGATCTGCTATTATGTCGAAAATTTCTTTTGTACTGATGAAGCTATAAGTCTGAGACTCGATACTGCTCACGCTCTGCTAAGTCGAAAAAAGAGGGGACGAACAGATGACGAATACCTTCCTGAACGAAAATATCATAAAATACAAGTCTATTGTAGAAAGCATCGAGGAGGCCTATTTTGTTATTGACCTGCCAGGACATCTGCGCTTTTTTAACGATGGATTTAGTGATCTTCTGGGTTATACCCGTTCCGAGCTGAATAGTATGACTATTCAAGATTTCACGACTGCCGAAACGTTATATCGAGTCTCGGAAATTTACCGATCAACAAAACAAACGAAAAAAGAGGTGACGATCTCAGGTTATGAGATTATTCGTAAAGATGGAAGTTTCCAGACATTAGAAATTACTGGTTCATTCATAGGGGACACATCAGGAAGGTATCACGGATTTCATGGTGTTGCGAAGGATGAGACAAAACAGTGGGGGCTGAAACGGGCTCTTGAAGACAGTGAAGAAAGATACCGCCATCTGATAGAAAACATTAATGAAGTGGTTTACCAGACTGATAATCAAGGCATCGTTACCTACGTCAGTCCATCGGTGGAATGGACAGGTGGCTATACGCAGGCCGAAATCATCGGCCGGCCATTTACCGATTTTGTGTATGAAGAAGATCTGAACGGTCGCATGGACCGGTTTCGAGAAATATTACATGGCGTTGAAGATGCGACCATATACCGAGTCAGGACGAAAGATGGAGAGAATAAATGGGTTCGAACAGCTGCAAGACCTATACACGAAAATGGATATGCGGTGGGTATTCGAGGCGTCCTGACCGATGTCACCGACATAGTCGAGACAAAAGAAAAGCTGCGTCAGAGTGAGCACAAATATCGATCCATACTCGAAGATATTGAAGAGGGATACTTCGAGGTTGATCTTGCAGGTAATTTTCTATTTTTCAATGATTCAACATGTAAAATTCTCGGTTACACCAGCGATGAACTGGTGGGGATTAACAATAGAGAAATAATGGTTCCCGAATCGGCAAAAAAAACATTTCAGATGTTTAATGAAATATTCCGAACAGGCAACCCCAGAGGTTTCATAGATTTTGAATTTATCAAAAAGAATGGGGCGAGTGTCATAGGAGAACTATCGGCAAGCCTTATGACGAATGATAAAGGGGAACCGATTGGATTCCGTGGCGTTGTCCGTGATGTAACAGAACGCAGACTGACCGAGCGTGCGTGGAAACAGTCTAATTTTATTGTTAATGCTTCCAGGGATTGGATGACGTTAATCAATAGAAACTATGAATATATGGCTGCGAATGATGCCTTCTGCCGTGCCCACGGTAAAGCCAGAGATGAGATTATTGGGAGAACGGTCGCTGAACTATGGGGCGAAAAGACCTTTTATCAATCGATCAAAAACAATATCGACAGATGTTTTGCCGGCGAAGAGATAAATTATAAGACAAGCTTTGATGAGGAATCATTCAAATCACAGCATTTTGAAGTCACCTATTATCCGTTTCGTAATGAGAAGGGGGTAATTGAGCATGTTGTGGTTGCCTCCCATGACATGACAAAAAGAATGCGGGCAGAAAATAGCATGCAGGAGAGCCTGTCAGAGCTCGAGGGTGCTTTGGAGAAAACCGTTAATTGTCTGGTATCGGCATTTGAAATGCGAGACCCCTATACTGCCGGACATCAAAGGCGCGTTGCGGAGCTTGCCCGTGCGATTGCGCAAGCGATGGATTTTACCGAAGATGAGATTCAAGTTCTCCATTTGGCGTCTTTAGTCCACGACATCGGCAAGATACACCTGCCGATCGAAATCTTGAGCAAACCTACTCCGCTCACAGTTACGGAGTTCGGCATTATCAAGATGCACTCTCAAGTGGGTTACGAGATACTGAAAAAGGCTGATTTCCCCTGGCCCATTGATACAATTGTCCTTCAGCATCACGAACGGCTCAATGGTCAGGGATATCCTCGGGGACTCAAAAAAGACGATATTGTTATCGAAGCACAAATCATTGCCGTTGCAGATGTTGTTGAGGCAATGAGTTCTCACCGTCCGTATAGACCGGCACTCAGCATCGATATCGCAATTGAGGAGATATTAGCGAATAAAGGTATTTTATATAATGCGGAAGTCGTCGATATTTGTGTAGATCTCTTTAGAAATAAGAATTTTGAACTGAGAAGCTAGCGCATTTCCCGCTACTTGTCGGAGCAAAAGT
>JAFGBH010000097.1 GCA_016933215.1 Deltaproteobacteria bacterium
AGAATTTATTTTCTGTGTTTTCTGGCAGAAAATAAATTCGTTAACTCACTTATCCCGATTGTCGGGATTAAGGAAAATGTTTGTTTTGTATTCTCGCTTCTCCCGCCGCAGAGAGCGGGGAATGCGCTCACTGTTTAATTCACGCCTGATTACTCTCCGTTGGGAGCAGAATTTCAAAGGTGGTCCCCGAGTCTATTGTGCTCTCCACTTGAATTTCCCCGTTGTGACCCTTTATGATTTCATAAGCGAGAGGAAGCCCCAGTCCCAAACCTTTTTCCTTCGTCGTATATTCAGGATTGAATATCCGATCAATCTCGGCAGAGGTCAATCCGGAACCCGTATCGGAAATCCTGATGCTCATCTTGTCCCTTCCGTTCGGCTCAACGACAACCGAGATGGTTCCTTCACCCGAAATAGACTCCATGGCGTTCTTCAAGATATTATAGAGGGCCTGTTTCATCTTATCCATGTCCATGGGAACCATAATATTGCGATCGTTATATCGGGCCTCCACCCTGATTCCCCTCGATGTGGCCTCCTCTTCCATGAGACTTATTATCTTTTCCAATACATATCCCACTGAATGATCACTCAGTTCCAGCCTGCGACTCCTGAAAAAGGTGGCAAATTCTTCAATGATTCCGTTCAGGCGCAGTATCTCATCGCGAATTATTCCCGTAATATGGTAGAAGCCTTTCTTCTTTTTCTCATCCGCCGGCATATATTCCCGCCTGACTCGTTGACTCGCCATACTGATGGCATTCAGAGGATTGCGGATCTCATGGGCGACGCCGGCGGCAAGCTGACCGAGGGCGGAAAGCCGCTCCGCCTGCTGCAGCTGTTTTTCCATTTCCTCCACTCTTTCGGCATTCCTCTTCTGATTCCTGTAAAGTGCCCACACTGAAAGTATACCGATAACCATAATGAAAATCATGGAGGTTATCATTCGGTTCCTGTTTTCCAATAATATCGTGTCTCCCCCGGCTCGGTCCAGACCGAGACGTGCGAATCCGACCACCTTTTCGTCAAGATGAACGGGAACAATAATCTCCAGGAGTCTCTTGTCCTGGAAGACCATCTTCCGGCTCGCCTTTGTTAACCTGCCCTCCAACACATCCAGGGATATTGCATCCATTTCTTCAAATTTTTCGGGAACTTCACCTGCACGGCCGAGGGCCTTGCCATATTTGTTCATGACGACAAGGTAGGCCAGTCCCTGCCCCCATCCTACCTCTTCGATCGCCTTCTCCACGGCAATCTTGGAGCTCCAATACCGCAATCCCTTGTCGTCAAGTGCTACAACTATGGTACCGCTTCCATCCTTTCGGCGAAGTGCGATATATCCGATCTCGTCGAGTTTTCCAAATCTGTTGAAGAGATCTATCATGATCTCCTCCTGCCTCGATGCGGCAACGCTCGTTTTCGGGGGAAGGTCCTGAAGAAACTCCCTGCTCTGAAACACGATCGCCCCCTCCTTATTGAGAACGGCGATAAGCCAGAGGCTTTCCCTTTCGGCTATCTCCTCAAGATCTTTTTCGCTCAAAAGTTCCTTTTTCCATTCGACATCAATGTCACGCGCCAGATCGACCAGATTCTTAACGAGGGACTCCTGCGGAGAAAATGCCTTATCTGTGAGAGGAACAAATTCGTCCTCCTCCTGATCTTCCTTCAGTGTCTGATAGAGATAGGTCAGATTCTCCTGCGCCACATTCTCGACCGTCGTTATTATGTCGAGGCCCCTGTTTTCCATGAAACCGATGAGCGTTTTGTCGAGTCTTCCCAAATCCATGAGCCCCATTACCAGAATAAGGATAACAAAACCCACCATGACGAAGGCCACCGTAAGAGGCTGGAGGAAGGTCCTGCTATACCGGGCGGACGATCTCTGCTGAATTATCTTTTTTACCCTTTTCATTTCCAGTCTCTCTTGGCGGACATTTCCCCGCTGGTGCACCAGACCTTTATCTGCTCGGGCGAGAGAACTCTCCGTATCTCTAACTGGTAATTGAGCACAACCCTGTCGAACGCCCTGTTCAGATCTTCGATTTCACCCGCCTTGACAAGCACCTTTTCTTCGCCTGTTTCCGGATCATTCAACAGGTTTCGTATCTCAATTCTCTTCACCATAAGATCGCTGCGAAGCTGGAGAATTCTTCTCCGATAGCTGGACCTGATCGCCTCTATCGCCTCCGCCTGCCCTGAAGAGAACTCCATTTTCGAGAGGGGGATACAGTCCTTGCTTTCTGAAACTGCATTATTGTCTTTTTTTTCTTCCACTGACCCCTGAGCCCAGAGAGGGGCAAATGAACCCAGAAAAATAAAAATGATGGCAATCAGGAAATAGTTTCTCATTTTTTCCTTCCCTTTTTAAAAGCTATCAAAACCTTC
Organism: Deltaproteobacteria bacterium; assembly: GCA_016933215.1. Taxonomy (GTDB): domain Bacteria; phylum Desulfobacterota; class Syntrophia; order Syntrophales; family UBA2210; genus JAFGBH01. The sequence continues at coordinate 2,389 of JAFGBH010000097.1, forward strand.
CCCCATGACCGCAGGTCTCGCGCACCTTGTATATCACGATTTGCACTATTAAAATACCTTCAAAAGTGAATCTCCTCGCCCACAGGGCAGGGCTTGCGGGTGCGCTCCCGGTCAATTGATTTGGATTCTACCACATAAAACACATCAGCGTTCGACAATTTTGTCGAATTTTACAAAAAATGCACCTTGAGACCAACTGGTTGTTATCATTAATTTATTGTAATTCAGTCAGGAACTTCTCGACATTTCTTTCCTGAATGCGTAATGATTGCACCGTCTGCTTATCTCATAAACATCCATAATTTCATGTCGTTATTTAATTATACCGTGGCTGGCACGTAATATGCATCTACATAACATAGACAAGTCAGAAAACCCCTCCTAATTTTCTGGCTTAGACCCTAACCAACCGATCTATTTATACAAGATACTGGCCTTTTATAAGTGCCAGTATCGCTGTTTCTGAGCCGGTTATTAAACATTGACGTGATTCTGATAGTAGGAATACGTCGGTTGGCAAAAACCTCCGGGGGGAGATTATCCAATCTCCCCCCATATTTTTTTCAGAGCCACAAAACACTTTCGCTTCAGTTGAGTCTCCCCGCAACAAGTTGCGGGAAATCTCCGACTGTTTAGTATGGTAGAAATTGTTTTCTGTGTACTTCTGACAGAAAATAATTTCGTTAACATACTTATCCCGTTTATCGGGGTTAAGGAAAAATGTATTTTTATTCGCTCGCTAACCCGCCGCATAAAGTGGGAAATGCGCTCGCTCACCAATTCAAAATTCAACTTGACACAAAATTTCTTGCCGTATACATAATGCACGATCTGCGCCAGAGGAGATGACAAAAAAAATAGCAGCTATTTTTTCCATATACAATAAAGCGAAAAAAGGAGAGATCTATGAAGACACGGATGACTGAACTTCTCGGGATCAAATATCCCATCATGCTTTCCGGTATGAGCTGGATCAGTATCCCCGAAATGGTAGCCGCCGTTTCAAATGCAGGGGGGCTTGGCATACTCGCCACCGGTCCTTTGAATGCCAACGAAACACGAAAGGCCATCATCAGGATTCGCGAACTGACTGATAAACCATTCGGGGCAAACGCGACACTTCTCTTCCCAGGGGCAAAGGAAAACGCAAAGGTACTCCTCGAGGAAAAGGTGCCCGTTATTAATTTTTCTCTTGGCAAGGGCGATTGGCTGGCAGAGGGCGCTCACAAATACGGAGGAAAGGTCTTTGCAACCGTGGTCAATGAACGGCACGCACTGGCGGCTCAGAAGCAGGGTGCCGACGGTATCGTTGCAACGGGGCATGAAGCAGCCGCACACGGCGGCGACGCAACGTCACTTGTCCTGATACCAACGATTGCCGATGTGGTAGACATCCCCGTCATCGCCGCCGGTGGATTCGCCGACGGGAGGGGGCTTATGGCGGCCCTTGCACTTGGAGCCTCGGGGATATCAATGGGGACCCGTTTAATGGCGACAAAGGAAAGCGGTCTTCATGAAAACTACAAGAAACTTTCACTCGAGAAAGGTGCAGACGATACGATTTATGGACGCTACTTCGACGGGCTCGGGTGCCGTTCACTGAAGACGCCTGCGGCTGTCAAGGCATACAGAAAGGGTTTCCTCGGAATGCCGAATTTCATTACCGCCATGAGCACTTCCAAGGATATCGCCAAGATGTTAAATCTCCCCTATTTCAAATTGTTTATCGGGATACTGCTTTCGGGACCCAAGAACGCGATCATGATGGCCTATCTGGCGAATGCCTTCAAGGCAATAAGCCTTGCGACCGAAGAGGGGGATATGCAAAGAGGAGTTCTGACGGTAGGACAGTCGACGGGGCTTCTCCATGACATTCCCACCGTTGCCGAGCTCTTTGAGCGGATGACTGCCGAGGCCGAGGGGATTCAGAATCAGCTCTCCGAGGCAGTCAAATAACTGAATAACATTAGACATAAAAAATAAGAAGGGAACCTGTATTTACGTAATACAGGTTCCCTTCTTATTTTCGGTGGAATTAAGGACGGTCGAACCCCTAAACGCAGGGATGCCGACGGATGCATGGCTATTGCGTAAGACCCCAAAATCACTGAATATAAAAACCCTACCAAAAGCATTTCGACTCCTTACTCCTTTCAATCCAACAAGGCCAAGCCCAGCATATCATGTGGCAGCTCGGAGCGACTGCATGTATTTGCCAGTAAGAGGGGAACAAATGTTCCAGTAGGGAGTCATGCAGCATGTGCTGGCCAAAGGTCTTAACATGCCTCCTCTTTTCGTGCAGGGAGTGTATGGAAAGCGGCCGTTAGTGTCAATGGAATAATTGATTCGCAGGCGTAAGTTCCGTAACTTTTACAGAAACTGGCTTTACTCGAATTCCTTGCTTATTCATAACCATATAACACCGCTACTGTGGGACGCATAGTACGCTACGAATCCCAAGCAGCAGCATGGTATATAGCTTGAATCTGAAGATGGCTTACTTTCGTTCCTGCAGTAAATCACGTATTTCTGTAAGTAATACTTCCTGAGCAGGGGGCGCTACGGGCGCTTCTTCTTCTTTTTTCTTGAGTGAGTTAATTGCCTTAACAGCGATAAAAATAGCAAATGCGATGATAGTGAAATCGATAATCGTTTGTATGAACTTTCCATAGCTGATTATTACAGCCGGAAGGTCTCCCGCAGCTGCTTTGACAGTATATGCCAAACTGGAGAAATCGACTCCACCCAAAAGCACTCCTATTGGAGGCATAAGCACATCACCGACAAAGGAAGAAACGATTTTACCAAACGCGGCGCCAATAATGATACCAACGGCCATATCGACAACATTCCCCTTTACTGCAAAATCCTTAAACTCTTTCATCATGCCCATGATAAATTCCTCCGAGTTAAAAGATTGACCTGTTAGGTTGCAACTCTAATACTCTCTTTACTTAGAATTGCCGCTGTCATTGCTTACAATTGATTAGCAGGTACATTGTCTTGATATGAGGATATTGAGGGTGGTTTCAGAAAGGTCTGCCCAACAGTATTATTCCCATTCGTCAGTGCAAACATTTTGAAAAATCGATTGAGATCAACGGAATTTCAATAAAGCCCTGCTTCTCCTTTCGAAAAATAGGACTGTAAGATCATAACCTCCTTTTCTTTGTTAGGGTTGTTCAAAAGAATCTCATACCATATTCTAAATTCAGCAGAACATGCTAAATCACTAACTCCATTACGATATTTTGTCAAGGTGTATTACAGTAAGACTTCCAAACGATAATCGATAATTTTTACACTGAACGATTCTATTGATTTGGCAGGCGGCGTTCAGTTTGGCTATATGCCAAATATTTACGGATTTCCTATCTCACTGGAATGACGGATGCGGGCCGAGATTGCCTTTTAATGGGTGCTTCGCCTTACCTGCAACGACGACGGAAGTGTGAATCCCTTCATAATTAGTTATTATTTGTTGATGATGTTGTTTATAAAGCCCTTGATTTCTTCAAGAATGGGTTTTTTGATGTGGACTTTCAGGTAGAGGTCGCCCGGTTCGGCACCCCCCTTTCCGGTTTCTCCCATACCGGCAAGTCTAATCTTCTGACCGTCTTTCACTCCCGCGGGAATTTTAATCATAATTTTCTTCTTGTCCCTTCCCCAGTGGGTGTACTCGCGCGATCCCCCTGTCGCTGCCTCCCGGGGTTCGAGACGAATGATGTCGGCAAGATCCCTTCCCTTTTCGGGCAATTCTATCCCGCTTAACTTTTTAAAGGCGAAGCGGACAATCTTTCCCAGGCCCCCTTCAATATGTGGAAACTGGACAGAGCTTTCTCCCCCTCTCCCGACGTTGCCCGTAAAGACGTATCCCCTCCCGTTCGTGCCGTTGGTTCTGAATTCAAAGGTCCGGTAGCCGTTTCCGTAGGCATCCTTGAATATATCTTCAAATCCCCGAAGGCCGAATGACCGGGCAAGCTCCTCGAATATCCTGTTGATGTCGGAACCCCTGAAGATATCCTGGTCGGAATAGGTCTGCCTGAACTGGCCGTAGGCGGAGGAGCCGTAGCGATCTCTCATCAGGTCGTAATCCTGCCGTTTCTGGGGGTTCGAGAGGACAGCGTAGGCCTCGTTGATTGACTTCATTTTCTCGGCGGACGCGGGGTCGCCGTTGTTCCGGTCGGGATGGTACTTGAGGGCTAGCTTTCTATAAGAATCTTTAATCTCGCCCGCCTCGGCATCCTTTTCGATACCGAGGACCTGATAATAATCCATATGTTCCATGTACAACTCTTTTCTTTCAGAAACTGAATCTCTAAGCAAATTACAGGGGACGCAGCCGAGAGGAGCGTGCCGGGCCATCCCCGTACCCAATTCTTGACTAATATAATCACTATTTTTACTGTGACAACAGGAACTCCCTGAAAGATGTCCCGGTCTCATCTTGTTTTACGCAGAAAGAAAGGTAAAGTGCTATCGATATACGTAGCAGGGGGGATATCGTGACGGCAAAGAGGGAAAAATCTCTCTCGGCTCTTAGAGCAATTTCATCGTAATATCGTAGGTATTCGCAAAGGCATCACTCGATTGCACCAGCCTGGTGATCGGTACCATATCGGAAACCATCTGATTTATCTGCTTATCAAAGGCGATACCTCCATAATTTCGGGGATATATCATCAGATATTTTTCCGATACGAGTTGGATGACCCGTCCGGCATTTTTATCGTTGCTGTTCACTACCATATTGGTGATCACCGCGGGCCGGATTGCTTCAATCTCTTTCTGCAGCTTTTCCATCATTTCCTTCCCGCTGATGTCTTCTGCCGCCTGCAGGAGGTCCCTGATCGTTCGCACTCTCAGCTCGTTATTCTCGTCCATGGCACTTCTTATCAGTGCCTGAAGGGGCGGTTGCTGACCGGCAAGCTTGCTGAGTTGCCGGTACACTGCATTTCTCACAAATGAATAGGCATTCTGAATGGACGTCGGCTGCGGCGTCAGCACGACGATTTTCCTCTCGGCAACAAGAAAGAAATCGAGTACGTTAAATGAGGTGCCTGCCCCGAGGTCCAAGACAATATAATCGGCATCCAGTTTGCGGATGTGGTGAATAATTTTGATTTTCTGAGCCACATGCGGATTGGCCAGCGTGAGGACGTCACTGGCACCACAGATAAGACGGAGGTCTGCGATATCAGTATCGATGCATACCTCTTCGAGTGAGTCGAGCCTTCTTGTGACGAAATCATTCAGCGTCTTGGGCGGACTTTTAATCCCCATGAGGGTATGCAGATTGGCTCCGCCGAGGTCGAGGTCAACCAGGATGGTCCGTTTCCCCATGCGGGCCAGCCAGAAGGCCAGCAGGATACTGACCGTGCTCTTTCCGATTCCGCCCTTCCCCCCGCCGACAGCCCATATCTGCGGATACGTGTCTATCTGTAGATTCTTTTCCACTTCCATTCGGTATCTTTCGTTAGCTCATCGGCACGGTTATTGCTTTATATAGGATTCCCACATGCTGTATATCATGTCCTGCTCGCCGTCGCCCACATAACAATACTTTTTGAGGAATTTAAAATCTTCCTCGCTTATCTGAGTAAATTGAATGCCCACCAGAACATGTGTGACTTCATCGTGGGACACCTCTTTTTTCCACACAATGTTTCCCGTCACTTCAAAACTGAGCGATGCCTTGGGAACACTGATCATCATCTTCGCTTTTCTGCCCACCAGATCGGCAGATGAACCGATCCAGTATTTCTCGCCGAGATTGATGCAGGCGCCCCCCTCCGACACGTTGTCCGTTATACACTTCAGTACGAGAAGATTCTCATTTTTCTCTTTCGGGAAAATTTCCAGGGTTACTTTTGTCTGAAGCTGATATCTTGTAGCAGCTCTAACTATATGGGAATATTGTCGCGATTCCGACCCGCGGCGCGTCTGGCAGAGTTCCATAATCAGCAATCTGATATTCGGGTATTTTCGACACACCCGCATGATATCGGGCCTTGAGAATCTCAGTAGTTGAACGTCGGTGATTGTTTCAACGCGGGACGGTGAGAGGTTTTCCTCCTCCAAGGGATAAATATCGCCGAAGAACATGTTCTCAGCCAGGGTTGCCGTGAACTGTTTCAATTCCCCCTTCGTTGACTGATAATCGACGGTCTCGCGCAAGAGTCCTGAGACGATAAAAAAGATGTCGTACTCGGGATCATTCTGTTCTCTGAGGACCTGACCTGAAGAGAAGAGGACCTGCTCCAACTCGCCCATCACGGCAATGAGTTCCGAATAGGTCATTCGTGCGAAAAAGTTAAAGGCAGGAACTTCTTCGGATTTGATATCATGCAGTGCCCTGTATATCGACCGGCATTCTCTTTCCGAGACCTTGATGACACCCCACTGGAGGATATTTGAGAGAATTGCCGGTACAATGGCAGCCGATTTCACGAAAAGACCCACCGACTTTTTATAGACGGACGCCGCTCCATCGAACATTTTCTCGCCTACGAGAAAATCTCCATAGGCACGCAAAAGCGATGGATTTTCAGGATCGGTCTGAAGAATAGTTTGGAACTCCTCGGCCGTGTTGATAGTACGCGATCCATCCAGGATACTGCTCACGATATCATCACGTTTTTGATTCAGATCGTCAAACATAGGCCCCCTGTTCACGCATTCTTTTTGCCCGTTAGGTATTCTGTGATGGTCGTAATACGGTCGTTGATGGCCTCACTCTTTTTATGGGAGAGCCTTACAATCTCATACAGTGACTTTATCCTGTCATCAAATTTCAGCATCATATCGGAGAGACGGACCATCTTTTCCACCATTGTTTCAACATACCGGCGGATATCGTCGAGTGATACGTCTGGACCGGTTGCAAGTTTGTCTTCCCGAAGCGATTTAATGAGGCCTTCAAGTTCGTCCCGTTCCTCTTCGGAAAGGCCTCTATTCAGTTCGGGATGAAGTTCGTCGTCCATAATGATTACCCAATCATAACGCTTCGTATTTTTGAAATTTTTCTCTAATCTCGCTGTCGATGGCCTCTACAGTAAAGTCCTGCTCCATGAGCACATCTCCAATCTCATCCGCTTCATCGTATTCGGATAAGTCAGTCCTTCGCAGACGGGACCGGTTCATGACTGCAAAAACAATAATGATGATTATATTCAAAGCAATCAGTGTTACGACGGAATAAACCTGCCACCTGCTGGACTGCGGCGCAACCTGCGGGAGCTTGACGGCATCCGGTGTCGTTGTTTCAGGAGGCCGGGAAACGGTTGCACTGGAGGGCTGCGTCAACGATTCCTCATCTTCCTCAGGTATCTCCGCTATCTTTTCAGGCGTTGCCATTACCGGCGCACTGCTCTTTTGAGGCTCCGGTACTACGGCGATTTTCTCCGGTAGCTTCGGCACTGCTTCCTCTACTGAAACGTCTCTATTTTGCAACTCCGGTGATGGTGAGACTTCCTCTGGGTGCTTCGGCTCTGCCTCCTCAGGCAGGAGTGGCAGCGGTTTTTTTACGTTCTCGAGAGCCGGCGGGGCAACTTGTGCCTGAAGCGGCGCATCGAGCCAGTATACGTCGACCACGACACGGTGCGGTTTCAGCAAGGTAAACGCCTTAAGCTCGAAATGAGGGTATGTTACGGTCACCTCTGCAGTCAAATCGGGTCCCTGCTGATCGAATCCAATGGTATTGAAATGTCTCGTATTTCTTTTAAGGGTGCGGCGGGGCAATGTGTAGGGCGTTGTACTTTCAGGAAAGGTCACCGAGATGGTGTTGTTGTCTTTGAGTACCGGTTGCGAATATCGCGCAGGACTGTCAAATTCAAATGCCAGTCTCGTGAAATCCTTATGTTCTCCGACTCTTACTGCCCGAAGAAGTGCGGCATTCGCCACCGTCGTCACACCACAACAGACTGCTATACAAACTGTTATCGATACTGCCCATGCCCTGCTAACAGATATCATTCGTAACATCCGTCTCTGTAAAAAATCTGTTGGTACTTTCTTCAGAAGGACTGAAAACGCTTCTCCTCTTCACATGGCAGATCTGAACGGTTTTAAAAAAGCACCGTGTGGAATCGCGATAAATTCTCCGAGGACATTATACTGTCTCTGTAAATCGCGGCTCTCCCCCTGCCCTCGCGCTACAATGTAGAAAAAAATATATTTCGTGTCAAGCATTTACTTATTTTCAAGCCATTATGACCACATATGATCCTGGTTGATCTGATAGACAGGCACAAATAAACTTGAAGCACTTTTAATATTCTTATATGAAGGTATGTTTTGCCGGCAAATAAGGATAATCAGGCCCGGCAAAGGGGAGAATACCGAATTGGAATTGCATGAAAAGGCGGTAAAAAGGGAGAATGAAAACGGATCGGTACTGCGATTGCAGCTTGCCCCCATTATCTTTCTCACGGCAATTTTCCTGCTGAATTTTATATCCCGGATAGAGCTGTCTCCACTGGTTCCCATCATTGAAAAGGACATGGGGCTTGGTCACGGGGAGATGGGGTCCTTCTTCTTCTACATCACCATAGGATATTTCATCTCTCTCGTCGGATCAGGGTTTGTTTCGTCACGAATCTCACACAGGATGACAATTGTCATGTCTTCCATCGCCGTCGGTTTTACCCTCCTGGGAGTATGCCTGACTGAAACGGCGTGGGGTTTCGGTCTATGCATGTTCGTTCTGGGACTTGTGACGGGCATCTATCTCCCCTCTGGTATCGCGACAATTACCGATCTGGTAAATCCGCGCCAGTGGGGAAAGGCCCTTGCCATCCATGAAGTTGCACCGAATTTAGCCTTTGTGATTGCTCCGCTGGTGGCTGAGGCGCTTATGGCATGGTTTTCATGGCGCTGCGTGATGGGGTCTCTCGGCGTTGCCTCCCTTGTTGTCGGAATTTCCTATGCATGCCTCGGGAGGGGCGGAGATTTCAGGGGGGAAATCCCCAATCTCAGTTCAGTCCGTTCTGTTATCGGAAAGCCATCTTTTTTTATCATGATATTTTTTTTCGGCCTCGCTATCAGCAGTACCGTGGGCATCTATTCGATGCTCCCCCTCTACCTGGTTTCCGATCACGGTATCATGAGGACGGAGGCAAATACGATCGTCGCCCTTTCGAGGGTCTCGACCCTCTTTATCGTCTTTCTCGGCGGTTGGGCTGCCGACAGATTCGGTGCCTCCCGTACCATTCATGTCGTATTTCTGATCACGGGAACATTGACGATGCTGCTCGGAATTGCCCCTACAGCATGGATCAAACTGATCGTCATCCTTCAGCCCGTCTTTGCCGTCTGCTTCTTCCCCGCAGGGTTTGCTATGCTTTCGTCCACTGTTTCGCCCCAAAGCAGGAATCTCGCCGTATCGCTTGCGATACCCATCGCCTTCATGATTGGGGCCGGTATCGTCCCCACGTTTATCGGTCTTATGGGAGACGCGGGATCTTTTACAATAGCCTTCATCCTCGTGGGGGCCCTTATCCTCTCCGGCGGTATCATGTTGAGATTTATTAACCTTCGGTAAAAAAAGAAGCCAATGATGATAAACACTATTCATGCAGCGGAAGGCAATCACCAGGTTAGGCCGCGTATACTAACACAATATTAGTATGTTACGTATACATGCCATCATCGAACATGGCAATTGCTTTCATTTTGTTATATGAAGTATCTTTAAAATATGTGTTAATATCTTGTATTTTTTGCAAACTTTCTATAAGAAGTCATTGCAGATAAAAAATATCGATAGAAAAAAAGGAGACGCGGTATACAACATGAGCAACGATCTTAAAAAGAGAAGAAAAAAGATCCGCAAGCACAAACACAAAAAGAGAAGCAAATAAGACACCCTGGTATTTCCCTTAAAATTTTTACGGATTTTTTTATGTCAAAAGAGAAACCAACTCGAAGGCAAAAGGATATCTCCCGCCTGATGCGCGAAAAGAAGAAGGTACAGGCGGAAAAGATACGAAAGAGCAGGAAGAAATAGAAGTAAAGAGGCAACCGGCTGTGAGAATACGTGAGGCGGGAAAAGTTTGTGACAATCTCTGGTACCTCGGAAAAGAGGTGTCGGGCGTCTATCTCCTCGAAGGACTGTATGAATCAATGATCGTCAGCGGAGGAATGAGCTTTATCGTTCCCGATCTCCTGCGCCAGATCAAAGCCTTCGGCATCGATGAAACAAGGATACGGAAACTTCTCATCCTGCATGCCCATTTCGATCACGTTGGCATCGTCCCCTACTTCAAACGACTCAATCCCGAACTCGAAATCTACGCATCAGCCCGGGCATGGCAAATCCTCGAGATGCCCAAAGCGATCACTACCATCAACGCCTACAGCGACTTGAATAACGAGGAGCTCGGGTTCAAAGACATCATGTCCGCCTATGATACAGAATGGCGGGATGATGTATCGGGTATAGCGGTGGCGGAGAGTGACACTATAGATCTCGGCAACATGGAGGTCCATATACTGGAAACGCCGGGGCATTCTTCCTGTTCCATCTCCGCATACGTGCCTGATATCAAGGCGCTCTTTCCATCAGACGGAGGGGGGATTCCTTATAAAAATGAGACGATCCCCTCCGGCAATTCCAACTACACGCAGTTCCAGGAGAGTCTTGAAAAGCTGAAGGATCTCGACGTGGACTATCTCTGCGCTGACCATTTCGGATACATAAAAGGCGACGAGGCTGGAACGTTCATCTCGGAAACCATCGAAGCGGCAAAGAAATTCCGCACGCTTATGGAGCGGGTTTACGGCAGGATCGGCAATGTTGAAGGGGCCGTTCAGAGGCTCGTCGCCGTTGCCACGGCGGAAAGGCCGGACTACTTTCTCTCCCAGGAAATCATGACCGGTGTCTACCGCCAGATGGTCAAACATATCGCCTCCGTCATGGAGAGTGGTGCAGACCAGGGTGTGAAAAGCTAACCGAAACGGGACAGTTTACTATGATCGTCTTGATGACCGACTTCGGGCTGAAAGACCCCTATGTCGGAATCATGAAAGGTGTCATAAAAAAGACCTTTCCCCTCGCCGAGATAATCGACCTTACCCATGATATACCTTCCCACAACGTGAGGATTGCACATTTTGTGCTGAAAAACGCACACCGGCACTTTCCCGAAGGGACGGTTTTTGTCGCCGTCGTCGACCCGGGCGTGGGAACAGTCCGGAGGCCACTGGCGATAAAAAGCGGAGATTTTTTCTTCGTGGGACCCGATAACGGGATCTTCGGTTTCCTGAAAGAAGCCGATTTCGGGATAACCGAGGCTGTGGAACTGACAGAAAGGCGGTATTATTATAAAGAGACTCCCGACGGCACATTTCATGGCAGAGACATCTTTGCGCCCGCAGCAGCACATATCAAAAGCGGCGTTCCCCTTTCCCGTCTCGGCACCCCGGTTCAGGAAATAAAGAACATCGAAACGCCCCAATGTCGAGAGATTCCAGGGGGAATCGATATACCCCTCCTTCACACAGACCGGTTCGGCAATCTCATCTTCTCCCTCACAAAGGAGGAATTTGCTGCACTGACAAAAGGCGGAAAATTCTCTCTGAGGTTGGGAAATCATAAAATCGACACTATTTCCGAAAACTATCAGTCAGATATACCTATCATCGCTCTTTTCAACAGCTATGGTCTCCTTGAAATTGCCGCACCGTCTGAGAGCGCAGCAGACATCCTGGAGATTTCCGGAAAATCAGATAAGGCGACGGTGTATGTAACGCTTAATCTTCGTGAGGGAGAGTAAGTATAATGCATGAAAATGAAACCGGATTGAAGGAACATCACCAGTTTCGCGATTTTCTCTACTGGAACGCCGTTGCCGCTGTTCCCGTCGTTTCGGCTTCGCTTGCTATCATAAGGATTTCCATTCTCTGGTTCGTCATGTACCTTATCGTCTGCATCGCCTGCTTACTTATCCTCTATAAATTCTACTGTAGTCATTGTCCCCACTATATCTACGGTGGCCATTTAATGAGGTGCATGTTTTTCTGGGGGGTTCCAAAGATATTTGCGCCCCGGCCGGGCCCTCTGAGTCTCGCCGAAAAGACCCTGTCCATTGCCGCCCCTTCTGTCGCGATACTTTTTCCTCTCTACTGGCTCATAGGGGAGCCGGGTCTGCTTCTGATCTTCCTTCTCTCGGTGTTTATTCTTGTGGCGACAGCACGACGATACGAATGCCGCCGTTGTGTCTATTTTGAATGCCCCGCAAACTGCGTCCCCAAAGAGATAAGAAAACGATCTCTTGAGGATTGAATTGAACAGCGAGCGCTAACCCCGCTGCTTGCAGCGGGGTTAGCGAGCGAATATAAAACAAACGTTTTCCTTAACAATGGAGATTCCCCACAACTGTCGGAGTTATACGGGATTGTGGGGAGCTTCAATTAACGGGAATTCCTGCTGTGACTGGCAAATAAAGGAGAGGTGCTTATGAGGAGAAACGGGAATACCCTTGTAAAAACGGCACTGTTTTTCATCGCCTGTCTGGCCCTGCTTCTTGGAGCCGAGTTGATCGCGTGGATGACGCAAAGAGATTTCGGCACCGTCGGTGTCACAAATGTCACCTATGATAATTACAACGGCATTCCGATACGAGCCAAACTCATGAGACCTGTCGATGCAACGGATACAAATACCGTGCCCGGCATTGTCTATATTCACGGCTATCAGAACAACAGGGAAACAAGTGACGCATACTGTATTGAACTCGCCCGGAGGGGATTTGCGGTGCTCAATATCGACGCCATAGGACAGGGGAATTCGGGTATTCCGGGTGATCCGAAAAAACCCTTTTTCGACGGAACCTACGGAGCTAAAACATCCCTTGATTACCTCAAGAGCCTTTCCTTCATCAACACTGACTCTCTCGGGATGATGGGTCACAGCCTCGGTGCGGAAATGGCCTACAGGGTGGCCCTCAATGACCCCTCCGTCAAGGCTCTTGTTATCTCCGGTTTTGCCTACGGGACCGATGCAACGGAGAAGAGGCCGAGAAACATGCTGATGATCTTCGGAAAGTGGGACGAATATCGGAAGCGTATGACCGGGACGGACGATTTTGAAAGCGAATGGATGGAGACGCCACAAACGAAAAAGGCGATACTGGCGGATAATCCCCGAATCGGTGTCACCTACGGGGATTTCGCAACGGGAACGGCGCGCCGGGTATTCATGCCGAAGTGCATCCACATCCAGGAATCACACAGCAGGGAGTCCATCGCAGAGGCGATTCTGTGGATGAGACAGGCACTCCATCCTGATGAGAGATACTGGAAGGATGCTCACGTACAGACATGGCCGGCAAAAGAGTGGGCAACGCTCATCGCCATGATTGCCTGCTTTGCCTCACTTTTCCCCCTCGGGTCGATGCTTCTTAAAACCCGGTTCTTCGCTTCCGTAAGCGGAAAGGTCACGGGTGACTATTTCTGTTCCGGGCGCTCCTACTGGAAATTCTTTGCCATAAACGGAATCCTTATGTGGCTCTATCTTCCCCTCATCTTTCTTCTCTTTGGTATCCATATGTACGTGGTCAACATTGACACGGCATTCCCGATGATGATGACGAACGCAATCGTATGGTGGTTTGTCTGGATCAACTTCTTCGGTCTTCTCCTCTTTTGCTGCTGGTTCAGAAAAAAATCGAGGGAAACGGGACTCTCACTTGATGACCTGGGAATTTCCTACCGCTACGACCGTTTTGCCTTCGACGCGGAAGAGATAGCAAAGACGATACTCCTTGCGGCAATCCTCGTCGCCTTCGCCTATTTTGCCGAACACATCCTGGAGCAGATATTTATCGTCGACTTCCGCTTTGTCTTTCCCTTTGCAAGCGATCTCACGCCATACCGCGCGGGCCTCGCGATTCTCTATTTTCCTTACCTCCTTTTCGGCTTCGTCATGATGGCTATCTTTCTACACGGCGAATTACGAAGACCGCCGAAGAATACGAGGCTAACAACATTTTTCTCCTGGACGGCGACAAACACCTTTGCCATGGTAGCACCGCTTATTGCTTTTCTCATGGTTCAGTACATACCGCTCCTGACGACGGGATTCATCCCCTTTGTCGGTCCCGGAGGAATGCTGGCAAACTTTGTAATGAACCTTTTCCACATTATCGGTGTTCTTGCTATTGCCGTTCCGATTTCCACATGGTTCTTCCAGATTACGGGAAGGATCTACCTGGGTGCCTTCGTCAATGCGGGGCTCGTTGCCTGGATGTTCGCCTCTTCGCAGGTTATCGCACCCATACCTATCTGAGAAGGGATTGCGGTCCTGTCGTCATGCACAAGGCCGTGAAAACTGGAAACTCAGTGATATCGTCATTCAAAATTTTGTTTTGGGTGAAGGCACATTCAGTGTTAAAATCGAAAGCGTTATGAAACCAGAGAAGTCATCCCTGAATTTCAATCCCTTTTCCGATCTGAAGAGTAAACTCAAGAAAGGACAGCTCTTCCCTTCCCCCCTTTCTCTCCCAAGGGACAAACCTCTCGATGATGATAGAGTCAGTGGGTGCCGCGATGAAGAGCTCTTTCTGGAGTTAATGGCAGATGTGACCCCCCTATCGCAGGACAAGCATGCGAAAAAAAGCCCCAAACACAGTATTCAGGAGAAGCCTGAAGACCAAGACGAGGCCGAGGCGCTCCTTCGTCTCACCAATCTTGTCAGAGACGGAGAGGGGTTCGTCGTAGAGGACACACCCGAATATGTGGAGGGAACATGGCACACCGTCCATCCCGAAGTTGCGAAAAGACTGCACAGGGGCGAATTTTCCATTCAGTCACACATCGATCTCCACGGGTGCAGCGCCGATGATGCAAAACATGTTATCGACGAGTTCCTGAGGGAATCAATACGGACTGACAGGAGGGCCGTTCTGGTTGTTCACGGACGCGGGTTGTCCTCGCCCGTCAAACCGGTGCTGAAAACGAAGGTCATCGAATGGCTCACGTCCTCACCGTGGAACAAGTGGGTCATTGCCTTTTCGAGCGCCCGTAGCTGCGACGGAGGAGCCGGTGCCACATACGTTCTTTTGAGAAAGAAACCCCTGACAAAACGATTTAAAAAGGTGAAGCTCCCCGCCCACAGGGCGGGGCTTCCCGGTAAGGAATAGTTTCATTATAGTGCGCCCCTTGACCCCGCCTACAAGGCGGGGCTTGCGGGTGCGCCCCCGGTCAAGAAAGTGATAGCGTGGTGAATGAAGAATATTCAGCAGGAGCTGTAATCTTCAGGCGAACAAACGAGGAAACGGAATTTCTCGTCATTTACAGCAAACGAAACGGCATATGGGGGTTCCCCAAGGGCCATAGAGAAAAGGGGGAGACCGAACGGGATGCGGCCATGAGGGAGATCTTCGAAGAGACGGGGCTCAGGAGACTTAAGTTTACGGGCACCTTCAGGGAGGAAGACATATACACAGCTATCGGGAGAAGCAAAGAATTTCGGGGGAGCAAAATTATGAAGCACTCCATTTACTTCCTCTGTGAGACGGATACTGAAGAGATAAAAACGGATAACAGTGAAATAACAGACTACCGGTGGCTTCCCTATTCGGGGGCAGTAGAGATCCTCCCCTTTGAGAGCCTGAAAAACATACTCCGAAAGGCACTGCTCCATCTGGAGGTGGTATCATGATCCATCACATTGAGGGCGGGTATGCAAACACCTATCTCATTGAGGGCACCGAAGGCCTGATGGCCGTCGATGTGGGGTCCAATCTTGCCGCCGAAAAGATACGGGATGTCCTAAGAAAAATGGGCGATACAGCGGTGCATAAACTGAGACTCATTACTGCCACCCATTTTCATATCGACCACGTGGGTGGAATCGAGAGACTGAAAGAATTCTTTCCCGAATCGGAGGTTTTCTTCTTTACCCGCGTAAAGAAGTATCTCACGGGGGAAGAAAAGCTTGCCATCCCACCTCTTTCGAGATGGCTTACGGGTCTCATTCCCGTGGTGACCAGAATAGGACACCAGTATCGAAATTATCGTCAGAGCTTTGCCAGCAGAAAGGTGGGTATCCCCCTCCCCTTCCTTCGCTCCTGTATCTCCCTTGGATATGAGCCCCGATGCGAACTTGACGAATCGTCAGAGATACCCTTTCTCCCCGGCTGGAGACTCATCGAGACGCCCGGTCATACCCCGGACAGTGTCTGTTTTTACAACCCAAAAGAAAAGGTTCTCCTCTCGGGCGACACCATCCTGAACATGGAGGGAACGGGAGAACTCAACAGGTTCTGCTGCAGTATTCATGACATTGAAAATTCATTCAAAAAAATCTCATCCTTTCCCGTAAAGAGCATCTATCCCGGCCATGGAACCCCGATTACGGGTGTGGATGATCCCCTGAAAAGGGTGAAATTGTTTAAATGAGACAGAATAAATAGACATGGTTATCACCCTGTAAGAGAGCGAGGCAGGCTGGATCGGGGGCCATCGAGATCAAACATAAAAAAGGAGAGGAATGTGATAAGAGACGATCTGATTCAGAAGGTAAGGACATGGGAGAATGGGGCGCTCACCGAAAGCGAATCAAAAGAGCTTCTTAAGGCCTACGGTGTTCCCGTTGTTGCCGAGACGGTTGCAACGAGCGAAGACGAGGCCATCGGGGCCGCAAAGAAAACGGGATTCCCCGTAGTACTGAAGGGTCTCGGCGCCACGCTCCTTCATAAAACGGAGCGGGGCGTTGTGCATCTCAACCTCGCCGACGAAGAGGCGGTGAGAGAGGCCTCTCTTCATATCATAGAGGAGGCGGGCGACGAACTGGAAGGGATACTGGTTCAGCCCCAGGTTGCGGGGAAAAGGGAATTTGTGGCAGGTCTCTTTCGGGATGAGCAGTTCGGGCCCGTTATTATGTTCGGCCTGGGGGGAATATTTACTGAAGCCCTTTCCGACGTCTCCTTTCGTATCGCGCCTCTGACGGAACGGGATGCCTCTGAAATGCTCAGCGAGATAGAGACACACTCCCTCCTTGGGGAATTCAGGGGCGAAGGTGCCGCCGATCTGGATCAGCTGACGAGGACCTTAATGGGTCTCTCAAGGATCGGGACGGAGTTTCCCGGAATATCCGAAATCGATATCAACCCCCTTATTATAGATTCCGCAGGAACTGTTTGCGCCGTCGATGCACTGGTCGTCCTTGGCAAAAGATCTGAATACGTGGGGGCATTTCGCCCCGCCATTGACCCCCTCGCCATAGGGGCTCTCTTCTATCCGAAATCTATCGCCTTTATCGGTGCCTCGAGCCGCATGGGAAAATGGGGACACATGCTTCCCTCAAACACAATAAGCGGCGGTTATCAAGGCGATATCTACCTCGTGAATCCAAAAGGAGGAACCATCGTCGGACATCAGGTCTGCAAAACAATTGCGGATATTCCGGGCGATGTTGACCTCGGTATCGTCACCGTACCGGCGAAGATGGTGATGGACCTGATCCCGCAGTTCAGGGAGAAGGGGATCAAAAACATGCTCCTCATCACCTCGGGGTTTGGAGAAACGGGAGAAGAAGGAAAGGTCCTTGAAAGGGAACTGGTTGAAGCGGCAGAAAAAGCGGGCATTCTTATCCTTGGTCCCAATACGATGGGTATCTGCAACCCCCACAGGGATTTTTACTGCACGAGCACCCCTGTAAAACCGATGGCCGGTTCAACGGCCTTTGTCTCTCAGTCGGGGAATCTCGGGGTTCAGCTCCTCGCCTTCGCCGCCCAGCAGGCGATAGGAATCAGGGGGTTCTGCGGCTCCGGCAACGAGGCGATGATTACCGTCGAAGATTTCATTGACGGCCTTGAGCTGGATGAACTTACAAATATAGTAATGCTGTACATAGAAAGCGTAAAGGACGGCCGCCGCTTTTTTGAAGGTGCCCGAAGGGTCGGCAAAAAGAAGCCGATCGTCCTTCTGAAAGGCGGGCAGACACAGGCGGGAAATCGTGCCGCAGCGAGTCACACGGGTGCACTCTCATCAGACTCAAAGGTCTTCGACGCCGTATGCAGGCAGTCGGGTATCGTAAAGGTTGAACAGTCAATGGATCTCCTTGATCTCGCCGCCGCATTTTCCTCACTCCCTCTGCCAAAAGGAAACCGTGTGGCAATCATGACCCTCGGCGGCGGCTGGGGAGTTATCACCGCCGATATGTGCAGCCAGGCAGGACTCGAGGTGCCCGGTCTCCCCGACGATATTCTGGCACGAATGGACACGATACTGCCGCCCTACTGGAGCAGGTCAAACCCTGCCGATATCGTCGGTGAAAGTGACAACACCATACCGATGAAGATAATGGAGGAATTTCTCAAGTGGGATGGCTGTGACGCCGTCATTAATCTCGGCATCCTCGGTCGTCGGATATTCGTGAAGGAACTGGCTGATTCCGTTCTCCATGCCGACCCCAACTATTCCGAGGATTTTTTAAGATCGGTAACGAAGATGCTTGAAGACTTCGAAGAGGATTATATCGCCTTTGTTGCCCGCCTGATGGAAAAATATGAAAAACCGATCCTCGGTGTAAGCCTCCTGGAGGATGAAAAAAACCAGACCGTCTTCAATGTTGAAAACTGCGCCTTCAAGAGCGTCTTTTACCCGACGCCGGAACGGGCAGTCAATGCCCTGAAGAAAATGTGTGAATATTATTGTTTCCTGAACCGATGAGGAGGAGATAACAATGCCGGCATACGTTCCATGGGACAGCCAGGATCTTCATGAGTGGGCGTCGAAGCATGCCCCGGGAAAGTTTATCGACCTCGAAGGACACACCACACACTACCTGGAAAAGGGCACGGGCAAGCCGGTTATTCTCATTCACGGCTTTTTCTATAATTCCTGCATGTGGGAAAAGAATATCGATGTCCTCGCCGAAAAGTTCAGGGTATTCGCCATCGATCTCTGGGGATTCGGGTACAGCACCCGCGAACCCCTCGACTACGGCTATCCTCTCTACGAGAGGCAGTTATGGGCCTTTATGGACGCCCTCGGTATTGAAACAGCCACACTGATCGGCCAGTCCATGGGTGGTGGAATCTGCCTGAGACTTGCCGCTCATTGCAGGGATAGAGTCGAGAAGCTGATTCTTGTCAGTCCGGCAGGACTCCCCAACCCCTACCCCTTTATCGCCCGTCTTCCTACCCTCCCCGGATTTGGGGAATTTTTCCTGTCTATGCCGGGAAACCTCGCCCGACGAATAGCTCTCTGGAACTTTTTTTTCGACAGGAACCTCATCACCGACAGCGACTTCGAGAAGGTTACCCTCCCCCACAAAATCAAGGGTTCCAGCAAAGTCATGCTCAGGATACTCCGCGCGATGTTCTTCGATACGCTCGCAGGCGAAATCAAAAGCCTGAAAGATACGGATATCCCCCTGCTGATTGTATGGGGGCGTGAGGACAAAGGAATTCCCCTTGAAAAGGGGATACAGATGAATGCCATCATCAAGGGGTCACGTCTGGAAATACTTGATCGGGCGGGACACTGCCCCCACGATGAGCAATCGGCACAATTCAACAGACTGGTCCTCGATTTTCTGACATCGAAATAAAAGTGTAAATACTTACTTTTATTTGTTATCATAAAGCCATGCCAAAATCCGTGCAGAATGATTCCTCCTGTCTCGCCGCCGCACGATTGCGAGACGAGGAGAAGGTGCGGGAAAAGATCGACAACAGGGGAAACCGCTGGTGTAAGATCTATTTTGGAAGCGGTTCTCACTTCAGGAACTGGCTCAGGCAGTGCAAGGAGATATTCGGGGAGGAAAATATAGAGGTGGAAGAGACTGATTCCACGGGACTTGCCTGTTTTAACGAGAGTGGCGAAAAGGCATACAGGATCTGGATACTGGAACGACAAAACCGAAATAGCAAAGAATCATGAACGCTTAGATACAACAAACTATTTTTATACAGGTGTTCATATCTTTACGCGACGACAGTGCAGGATAATATAAATCCCTAAATTCAGTATTAATTTTTTTAACTATATGATATAATTACTTATTTATGATGCATAAATTGTATGCAAAGAGCAATAAAGTCGAGCTTATAAGGTATTTACACATTTCATAAACATATCTATCAACAGGTTTGCTAACAGCTCTGTGGATTTCTTGAGACCCTCTTTTGGAACTGCTGCCTGACTACTCCCTTACATGCGAAACCTCAGGTGAAAAACCATATTCATTCCTGTTTTTCATGAAAAGGAGGTGTTCCATGCAGAAAGATTTTCATTTTTACGGAATATACGTTCTCTGCCGCTGCAAGGGGATGCTCCCCTCGGATTCCAAGATCGTTGCCTATGCATCCCAGCACACCGATGACGCAAAGTACAGTCATAACCTGGCATTTGAAAACGGAGGCTATTTCAAACAGGTCCTCTGCGCTCACCAATTTATTCATCCCGATGTATTTTCTCTCGATACGCAATATGGCGTTTATGTTCCCTTTCACTTTATCCCCGGAAATAAGGGGGGGAGATTTCAGGAAAAAATGGTGTGCCTGGAAAACAGCGACATCGCCCAGGAAATGATGCGAGAGGTATCAAGGCTGAAAGAAAAGCCCTATACCCTTCACCGGCTTGGAATCGCCCTTCACGCCTATGCCGATACATGGGCACATAAAGATTTTTCAGGCCTGCAATCGGAACTTAACGATATCGATGAAATAGACGTGCGCAACGAAGAAAAAAAGGCCATACCGAAAATTTTTGCACACTTTTTCAGGAATGTGGCCGAGGCGGTGATACCGCAGGTCGGTCATGCAGAAGCGGCAACAATTCCCGATGAACCTTACCGCGAATGGTCATACTACAGTGTCTATGAGGACAGACAGATATACAAGAGAAACTGGATGCTCTATCTCGATGCGTCACGATCGATCTACCAGGAGTTAAAGTTTTTCCTCAAAAAAAATCCCGAATTCAAGGCAATGCCAACCGTTCACTGGGGAAATATCAGAAGCCCGTTCCGCATGCAATTGATGACCAAGGGATCACTGGAGGAGCGCTGCGAGAGCTGGATGAAAAAGATCAATGCCTCTGCCTTCGGTTTTGAATGCCTTCCCGAGGATAAAGACCTCACCTATGATGAGAGGGAATGGTTCAGAGAAGCGGTCGAGGTGATAAACGAGAAAGGGAAAAACGACAAATATTATCGGAAGGAAAACTTTCATCAAAGCAACTGGAAATACTTCCATGACGCGGCCCTTTCTCATCGGTTTTTCGTCCATAGCGAACTCCTCGCACCGAGGGAAATCATCTGCAGTTAGGATGAACTGAGAAGCGAGCGAATAAAAAACTTTTTCTTAAACCCGATAATCGGGATAAGTGCGTTAACGAAATTATTTTCCGCCAGAAAACACAGAAAATAAATTCTAACTTACTAAACAGTCGGAGATTCGTCGCAAGACGCTGCGGGGGAGCTTCAATATGTTCTCAGATAGCCTCTGATATAGGACTCCACGCTCTTTTTCGAACGGTAGATCCCGAAATGCCCCTCGCAGAGGATATCGGCGTTAAGATCAAGGAGCGTTGCCATCGAACGTCTCCACTGCCCGATATCGGACCTGAAGCTCGAGAGAAAGGGACCGTGAATATCCTGTCCGAAAAGTATCCTCTTCCCTCTCCTGTCAATATAGAGGGAAATAGACCCGGGAGTATGACCCGGCGTATGCACCCAGTGAATCTCTTCATCTCCATACTTAAGAATTCCGCCGTCACCTGTCAGCTTTCTGTCAAGCGGAGTCGGCGGAAATTCCGTGTCGTACCAGCTCGCCGCTGTGGCAACTGGATCTCCCGATTCAATGGCACCGGCATCGAGCTCATGGCAGACAAGGGTGCAGCCGAAACGATCCCTGAAAAAGGGCGCCGAGCCGATGTGATCGATATGACAGTGTGTGAGGATAAGGGTTGATATGCGGTATGGATCGAGAAAGAGTCTCTCAATGTTTCCGAGAAGCGTTTCATAAGACCGTCCCGCTCCCGAATCGATCATTACAAGTTCATTCCCGCACTCCATGATAAAGACCGCGGCATCATCGGGACTCGTTATATCGGGCCCACCGATGATAAATATCCCCTCTTCAATCCTTTTCTCTCCTCTCATACTGTCTTCCCTGATTTTCTTTTAGTATCGTGCCTCTATTTAGCGTTGTTATCCGATTCCCGAAGCGGACTCTCGTCGTTCATATGGTCTCTCACCAGTTCGCTGACCGCTTTTATTCTCCTGTTTGACCACTTGAGATAACCTCCAAGCCTTATCACCATTTCATATCCGAGAATGTCGTGTTTTGCATAGGTGCTCCTCCTGTCGTCCCTGTCGTAACGCACAAAGGGCTTTGCCATATCATGGAGAAGCGCCGCCCAGCGAATATCTCTATCGAGCGGTACCTGAGAGGTTACCCGGATCGTATGCTCCCATAGGTCATGAGAATGATACCTGCTCCGCTGGTCATATTCCCGCTGACAGGAGAGCTCGGGAATAATATAGTTCAAAAGCCCCGTATCCATCAGGCAGTGCAACCCCCGCTCCACAAAGGGCGATAAAAGCAACCGGTCGAGTTCCCCCACCCACCTCTCTTTGCTTATCTCGAGGATTCTGTGACTCAGCTTCGTGATAGTTTTCAGAACAGCATCGTCAACGATAAACCCGAGTTGCGCGGCAAATCTGGCGGCTCTCAGCATCCGCAAAGGGTCCTCCTTGAATCGGGTTGTCGCAATTCCCACACACCGTATCCTTTTCTCTTTGATATCGCGGGCTCCTGAAAAAGGATCGATTATTCTGCCATCTCTCATGGCAATGGCGTTGATCGTAAAATCCCTCCTGCTTAAATCAGCCGCTATGTCATCCACATATACAACGTCCGGTTTTCTGCTCCCCCTCTGGTAAATCTCGTTCCTGAACGTGGTGATCTCTACCAGGTGGCCGCCTATTTTTACCCCTATGGTTCCGAACCGTTTCCCCGTGAGAAAGGGCTTCCTCTTCGCCTCCCGAATCTTCCGCTCGATAGTTTCCGGGTCATGTGGTGTGCTGAAATCATAATCCTTCGGTTCCGCCCCCAAAAGACAGTCTCGTACGGAGCCCCCCACCATGTAGACGGGAGAAATGATGGTTTCCACCTTTTTGTACACTTCATTCATTTACAACACCCTGTCGTATGCCGTATAATGCGAATCTATCACAAACAAACAGAGATTAGCAAAAAATGGTTCACAGAGATAGTGACAACACATCCCTTCCCCACCGGCGTATCCATTGCCCATACCCCCATAAAAAGGAGCGATAATGAGCGATACTGAAAAACTAAAGGACCAGCTGGACGCAATCTTTAATCCCGAATCCGTTGCCATTGTGGGAGTTCCCAAGGGAATGAAGGCGGGGAAGCTTTTTCTCATGGCCCTTCTTGATCAGGGTTTCCCCGGTAGTATCTATCCCGTTCACCCCGAAGCTGAAGAGATAGACGGACTCAGGGCATACCCCGATGTATTATCGATTCCCGGTCCCGTTGATCTTGCGATTGTCCTGGTTTCACAGGGCCGCACACTCCCCGTTGTTCGCGAATGCGCGACAAAAGGAGTCAGAGGAATCGTCCTTTTCACCGCAGGATACAAGGAAACGGGAACCGCCGAGGGGAAGGAGACGGAGGCGGAACTGACCCGCATCGCCCGTTCCTCGGGCATGCGAATCATAGGACCGAACTGTATGGGACTTTACGCCCCGAAGTCCGGTCTTGCCTATTTTCCTGAGCTTTCCAAAAAGCCGGGTCCGATCGGCATAATTTCTCACAGCGGCTCACTCGCCAATATTCTGTGCCACATGGCACCCGAAAAGGGACTCTACTTCAGCAAGGCGGTCAGTCTCGGTAATGAGTGCGATCTCAGTTTCGCAGACTTCCTGACCTATCTCGGCCACGATCCCGAGACAAAGGTCATAGGAACCTATATTGAGGGAATAAAAGAGGGTCCGCGCTTTCTCAATGCCCTGAAAGAGGCATCCCTGAAAAAACCGGTAGTTGCATGGAAGGTGGGACTCACCTCGGAGGGGAGTTCCGCGGCATTTTCGCATACCGGTTCGCTCTCGGGGTCCCGTGAAATATGGGAGGGAGTCGTCAGTCAGACCAGGGCGATTCCCGTCGCCGGGTTCGAGGCATGGGTGGATACCCTGATCGGTTTTTCGCTTCTCCCACCTAATCTGGGAGATCGAATGGTCATTATCTCCGGGCCGGGAGGACTTGCCGTCTCAGCGGCAGAGGCCTGTGGAACGATGGGGCTTCGGCTTGCCGATTTATCATCAGAAACGACATCACTTCTGGCCGATTTTGTCCCTCCCACAGGCACAAGCCTCAAAAATCCGATAGACGTTGGGCTCACCGCATCGCTTGATATCGACATATATATCAATGCGGCAAAGGCAGCGGCGAGTGATCCCGGAGTCGATGCCGTTGTCATGATGGGTATCGGCCTTTCTCCCGAGGTCAACAAGATCTATGCCGATGCCATCATTGCAACAGCAAAAGAAGCTCGGAAACCCTTTGTCATCGTCAACATTCCCGGACTCGACGAGAAAGCAATTCAGTCCTTTTTCGATGCCGGGCTCCCCTTTTTCGAATCGGCGGAGCGTGCCATGAAAACCTACGCGACAGTGAGAGCGTATCAGCTCTGGCGGAGGGAAAGAACCGTTTAATGCAAAAAAGTGATCTCCCTTACTTTTTCGCAAACCTCATTATGGAAAGACTGAAACTGAAATGATTATGACAGGAAATGAAAAGAAGACGATGCCTATGAGAAAACCCGCCTGGCTCACAAGAAACCTGCCGAGGGGGCCCGAATATGAGAAGATACGGTCTCTTTTAAGAGAAAAGCGCCTCCACACCGTCTGTGAAGAGGCCCTCTGCCCCAACATATGGCAGTGTTTTTCCAGCGGGACTGCCACGTTCCTCATTATGGGTCCCAAATGCACACGAAACTGTAAATTTTGCGCCGTGAATCACGGAAAACCAGAGAGTCCCGATCCCGGGGAACCCGGAAGAATAGCAGAAACAGCCCTCAGCCTGGATTTAGATTATCTGGTTATCACTTCCGTAACCAGGGATGATCTGCCCGATGGCGGCGCGTCATGCTTCGCAGAAACAGTTGCCACAATAAGAGAACATATGCCAGAAGCACTCATAGAAATCCTGATACCGGACTTCCGGGGAGACAGATCCCCTCTCAGGATCGTCCTTGAGGCGAGCCCCAATGTGCTTAATCACAACGTTGAAACCGTGCCCCGTCTTTACCCCGCGGCACGGCCGGAGGCCTCATACAATCGTTCGCTGGAGCTTCTGCGAACATCCGGGGAAATCAAAGCCATGATACCCACCAAATCGGGTCTCATGCTCGGCCTGGGTGAGACTGACGATGAAATCGAAACAACGCTTCGGGATATTGTCGGCACGGGATGCAGTATCCTCACGCTGGGCCAGTATCTTCAGCCTTCAAAGAAACACCTGCCCGTCGAACGCTTCATCCCTCCCGATGAGTTTGACAAATGGCGCGATTACGCGCATAGAATCGGATTTTCCGCCGTCGCAAGCGGTCCTTTTGTCAGAAGCTCTTACCGAGCCAGAGAACTCTACGAAACAATCTAATTGAAGATCCCCGCAATCCCGATTATCGGGTTTAAGGAAAAATATATTCTTTATTCGCTCGCTAACCCCGCTGCAAGCAATGGGGAATGCGCTCGCTGTTCAGTTCGCGAAATACCGCTGAATCCACCTCTTTCTAACGAGGGCGAGGGATAACCTGAAAAGGAGGCCCTGTATGGGGGGAAACGATTCAAATATGCTGAGTATTTTCTCCTGCCTCTTCTTGAGTTTCAGGATTCTCTTCAACCCTGTCATTTCATAGCCGGGATCGAGAATCTTTTTGCCTATTTCTCTTCCGCTTGCCAGGGCAAAAGAGATCCCTTCACCGGAGGGTTTCGAGGCAAGACCGGCCGCGTCTCCCGCAAGGAAAATGTTTCCAAAGACGCATCCCCTGAAATCGTAGTTGACGGCACCGCCTCGTATTTCGTGAGGGGAAATCCGATGATTCCTTTTTTCGAGATAGGTTATCAGGACCGCACGCGCCCTTTTCGCGGAAAGATGCTTCGGATCGAAATAGATGCCTATATTCGTATGGTCATGGTGGGGAAACTCCCATATATAGGAAGTCCCCAATTCCCTGGGATTGACATACCAGACAAAACCTTCATGAACCTTTTCCACGTCACAGCAAAGACCGATTGAAACTCTTCTTCCCAGTCCAAGATGTTTTCTCACGAGCGAGGCGGAACCATCGGCACCGACAAGATACCGGAATGAAAAAATCCCCTTATCTGTCACAACACTTTCGGGGCCTATAGATTTCGCGGAGGTCCCCTTCAAAAGGGTAATGTTTTTCGACCCTGTTATCTTACCTGCCTGATACTCGCCGAGGTTAGCCCGGCTTATCGTCCGTATCGAATCTGCAAGGGTCAATTCATATTTTTTATCTTCGATAAAAATTGTGTGGTTTTTTGAACCCTGCATTTTTTCCGGAGGAATCTCAGAGTGCTTCTTGAAATTGGTAATACCTCCCGCACATATCTTCGGCCCGATAACTGAATTTTTCTCCACCAGAAGTACTGAGAGGCTCGTATTTTCAAGCTCTTCCGCTACAGCAAGTCCGGCCGGTCCAGCACCTATAATTATGACATCATACCTGTTTTCCATCGTCTGTGATTACCCGCTTTGAACTGAATAAAAAAAGCGCCACTCATAAACAGGAGATGGCGCTTTTTATCACGACGTAGCTCTTATTATTACAGGTCTTTCATGAGACGAGTTGCCCAATCACGGAACCACTTTTTATCTGACTTCAGAGCCTGTTCACAAAGAACTTTTGCCTTGGCCTTATCACTCTTTCCCCCTTTATCGATAAGAGCCTCGGCGAAATAGACCTGAAAATCATCCCTCTCCGGGTAGTACTGCTCAAATTCCTCGAAATAGGAGATGGCCTTGTCCTTATCCTTCAAGGGCCATGGAAGGACGGACCAGAAACGGCCAAGTGCCAGAACCGCACCGGCATTGTCATACATCTTGTCAATTTCATAGACCGTTTCAAAGCTCTCCTGGGTCTTATTCTTGAGTCCCTCTTTGAGGGCGGTAAGGATGCTGACGCCGTCGGAATAGTTGCCAACATTCGTTCCGTACCAGAAGTATCCTTCGGGGCTGTTCGGATCGAGTTCGATGGCCTTATCGGCGTATCCCATACCCTTCTTTGCGTAGACCTTGCAGATATCTTCCCAGTCTTCGACCTGCTGCCGTTTAGACTCTTCAGAATACCATCGGTAAGCCCTCGCACACTTCCAGTTTGCCTCGTAGCTGTCGGGATTCTCCTCAACCGCCTTGAGACATAAATCTATGGCCTTCTTGTAGTTATCCACCCCCCCTGCCTCAAATAAGGCGTCTGCCTCTGCGAGATAGTCAGCAGCTACTGCTCCGGCGGGAAAGATAAGAAAAACGGAAAGCAAAACCCCTAATAGAAAAAACCTCTTCATCTCAGTACCTCCTTTGCGTAATATTCTAATTAATCCCCCTTAGAAAGCGCTTAAGTATAAAGAAACAAAAATCGCCTGTCAAGGGAACAAAGATTTATTACAGAGAAGCATTTATGTTTTCAGCGTTCCTATCAAATCCTTGATATCATCGATTCCCTTGCGTTCCATATAGGCTGCTATACCCTTAATGATCTCCACAGTGGAACGAGGATTTACAAAATTTGCCGTCCCCACCTGAACGGCCCGAGCCCCTGCAACGAGAAACTCCAGCGCATCCCCGGCTTTCATAATTCCCCCCACACCGATGACGGGAACCGAAACGGCCCGTACTACCTCCCAGACCATTCTCAGTGCGACCGGTTTTATTGCCGGGCCTGAAAGACCGCCCGTAATGTTCTTCAAATGTGGAATCCTCTTTTCGATATCAATGGAAAGCCCCGTAAGGGTATTGATGAGAGAAATTGCATCGGCGCCCGCATCTTCCACGCTCTTTGCAATCTCGGTTATGTCCGTTACATTCGGGGTGAGTTTCACGATAACAGGAAGGTCAGTCGCGTTTTTTACACCCTCTGTTACCTTAAAAGCGAGTTCGGGATTCACCCCAAAGTCAATGCCGCCCTGTGCTACGTTGGGACATGATATGTTTACCTCCAGGGCGTGGATGCCTTCCGCTTCGCTCAAGATGTGCGCCACCTCGCAATACTCCTCTACGGTATCACCGAGAATATTCGCAATAACCGGCACATCGACTTCTCTCAAAAAGGGGAGTTTTTCATCGATAAAGGCCCTTACACCGACATTCTCGAGCCCCACGGCATTCAGCATGCCCGAGGCGGTTTCCATGATCCTTGAAGGCGGATTGCCCTCCCGGGGGGTAATCGAAAGCCCTTTGACCACAATCGCACCGAGAACGCTTAAATCTATATAGGCGGCATATTCTTCACCGTAGCCAAAGGTCCCCGAGGCGGTCATGACGGGATTTTTCAGGACAAGTCCCCCGATATCGACGGCCAATCTTCTCGAATTATTATCCTTCACGCCAGTTCCAGTCTATCTCCCTGGTATCAAAAACGGGGCCTTCTTTGCAGACCCTCATAAATCGTTTTGAGGTATTCTCACCGCTCGCCCTCACGGCACAGCCGAGACAAGCCCCGATGCCGCAGGCCATTTTCTCCTCCACTGAAACCTGACAGGGGATGGAAAACTTCTCTGCTATCCGGGCCATCTCTTTTATCATACCGTAGGGACCGCAGGCGAACAGTGTCGAATCATTCCTTTCGAATGATAGCGCATCACCGGCGACAAGATCCGTCACCGGACCATGATATCCGAAAGTACCATCATCGGTACTCAGCTTCAAAGACGAGCAGAGCCTCTCCAGTCGATCGAGACCAAAGAGGTGATGTGAACTCTGGGCACCGAAGTACAAAACCGTCTCCCCCAACTCGCCCCGACGCTCCTCTAAGCAATATTCAGCAAGATAGAAAAGCGGGGCAATTCCCATTCCCCCTGCGACAAGAACAATCTTCTTTTTTCCCACAGGCACGTCAAATCCCCGCCCCAGGGGTCCCAGTATCGTAACCCTGTCATCGGCCGTCAGCCTTGCAATAAGGGCAGTCCCCATACCGGAAATCCTGTAGAGAATCTCCATGACGGTCTCGCCGTTCATACTGTAAAGGGAATGAATGCTGAAAGGCCTTCCGAGGAAAGGGTGATCGCCCTCCTCTCTTCTCAGCATAACAAACTGACCGGGAACTGATGCGCGAAAATCAGCGGGTACCCTGAGGATCATCAGAAAGTGATCTTTGAAGATTTCACGGTTTGAGATAATAATACCAGTTGCTATCGATTTTTCCGGATCTGCCATTGCTACAACATCCCCTCGAAGTCCGCCCACAGAATCAGAGCATCTTCGCCGGTATCATTATAATAAAGAGGCCTGACTCCCTTTACCACAAATCCAAACTTTTTGTACAAGTCAATTGCGCCTCGGTTTGATTCTCTCACCTCGAGGGTCACCCTGTCTGCCCCTTTTTCCGAGGAAAGGCATATCATTTCCGCAATCATTTTGGAAGCGATTCCACGTCTCTTCCAATCTCCGTGAACGGCAATGTTTCTCAGGTGAACCTCGTCAACGACAATGGAAAAACATATATAACCGACGATACGCTCATCGCACATCGCCACGAGATCATGGCAAAGGGGGATAAAAAGCTCTTCTCTAAACATGGCCTTCGTCCAGGGCGTCGAAAAGGAAGTCTGCTCGATAGCGAGAACCTCGTCAAGGTCGTACGAGGTCATTTCCCTGACCGTCACAGACCCCCCGTTCAGCTTAACCAATGCACACAAATTCTTCTATCCTCTCTGGCACTATCGCCCCTCTTTCAGAATATTTGCATCATTAGTATGAAGACGAGAAAAAGTCCCGAGAAAACGGGGATGGTTCCCCGCATCTCTATCGTGCTCAGTGCTACCGAAACTCCAAGAAGCGGAATAAAGAAATAGGCGTAGGTGAGCGCCGTTATCACACTATCGGAAAGCAGGGGATAAATCAAAACGAGAAGGAATGTCCCTGTCAAAAGAAAGATAAAAATGAAGACAACATAGATACTA
Source organism: Deltaproteobacteria bacterium (assembly GCA_016933215.1). GTDB lineage: Bacteria > Desulfobacterota > Syntrophia > Syntrophales > UBA2210 > JAFGBH01. Next base: position 32,570 of record JAFGBH010000097.1, read on the forward strand.
TAGGTTTTTATGAGTGCGAAGATATGGTTCCGTGATATTCCCTCTATATTTCCCGACTCGGCATCTTTTATTGCCCTTGCAGAAAGGATCTCATTCAATTTTACAATCCCGATATCGACCTTTTGACCCAGAATCGCCAGAGGAAGGAACAGGAGAATCGCCAGCGTTATGAGCTCTCTCGACAGATGACCCAGTTCCCGTCCCGCCATTATTGAACCAGCCGTTATTAAAACCGAAGCGAGCGAGTCATTGGGGGGAATGTAAGTGCCAATGACAAATCGGTTAATCCAGAGAAGTTCGATAAAGGCACCGATAATCAGACCCGAATAGGCTTCTCCCATAACAAGGCCGAGAAGCGGGCAGATCACGATGGGTCGCGAGACCATGACCTGCAGAACTATCCTGTCAAGACACAAAGCCCCACCCAAAAGGGCCACTCCGACCGAGTTTGTTACCATAATGAAAACCCGATACTAAAGTTTAATCTTTTCCTCGACGTCCCGAAAATCAACAGGTCTGTCATTCGGGATACACTGTATCTCTACTGTTACTCCGGATTCCACGAGAGTTTTCAGGTCTTCAGCATCCTTACGGTCCAGAAAGATTGAAGAGCTTACACAACACTTACCCTCGCCGTCATGAACGTTTCCTATGTTAATCCTGTCATAGGCAAAGCCCAGGTTATATGCCCTCAGCGCATCGCCTATCGTATCAAAGAGAATGATAGACCTCCCGAGCTTCCAGTCGTTATATGAACAGCTTTTAGAAAACTCCTCCACATCAAAGACGTATAACTTTATATAGCTCGGCACCACCATCCTGATGACGGATTCACGAAAAAGGTCTCGAGCCACCTCATCATTGACGACAATTATTGACACTGCTTTGAAAGAGGGAACCCATGCCTCTAATATCTGACCGTGAACAAGCCTGTTATCAACTCTTACAAGAATGGAATCCATTCAATATCCGGGAAGGCATCACGCGGTGCTATTACTCAATCGCTGCCGACTTTTCTATTTAAAACCTCACTGGCGAGATAAATATTTTTCCTGCCGTAGTCCCTTATAAAATTAGCAAATTCCCCGAGGTCTGTTTCTTCTCTCATTGTCGATATTTTCAGCAACATGGGGAGGTTTACCCCCGTTACGACTTCAACCTTGCCCTCTTTGAGAAAGGAGAGCGAAATGTTCGAAGGGGTTCCCCCGAAAAGGTCCGTAAGGATTAAAACACCCTTTTTTGAATCAACCTTTTTGATGGCCGAGGTAATCTCCTTGTTGATGCTTTTCAAGCTTTTATTCGCATCGATCGAAATCGGGATAATCCCCGGGAGTTCACCCTTTATCATCTCTGCGGCTTTTATCAGTTCGCTGCCAAGGTTGCTGTGAGTTATTACCAGGACCCCTATCATGTTCCCTCCGAAACTACCATTAGTCGCTTACGCTAAATAATTACCTTCCATATGTCAAGAATTTCCGTCCTTGACAGCAAACATTCTTCACTCTATATAGTGTTTCTCTGACGATAATACTCTGGTAATGGATTAATATGACAGTAAAAATCAAAAATACCTGTCCAAACTGCGGCATGGTGACCGAAACCTACCGAAATCCCGTACCCACCGTTGACATCATAATTGAGGTGGATGAGGGGAAAATAATCCTGATACTGAGAAAGAATGAACCGGCGGGCTGGGCGATCCCGGGTGGATTTGTTGATTACGGCGAGTCGCTTGAAGAAGCGGCCGTAAGAGAGGCAAAGGAGGAAACATCGCTGGACATAACCTTGAAAAAGCAGATGCATACCTATTCTAAGCCGGACAGGGACCCTCGCCATCACACAATTTCCACGGTCTATATTGCCACGGGAAGGGGCATCCCGAAAGCGGCAGATGATGCAGCCGAAGTCGGAATATTTACAGAAGAAACCCTTCCATCACCCATCATGTTTGATCACGGCCGGATACTTGCCGATTACTTTAAACGCTTGAGGGATGAAAAGAAGGACAATTGAAGCCCCCGCAGCGGCGCTACGGGGAATCTCCGATTGTCAGGAAAACGTTTTGATTGTATGCGCTCACTCTTCAGTTCAAAGGACTGATCCGATAACGTAGAGTCCCTTTATCGTACCCATGGTGTGGTGGTAATTATTCGCGTGGCACTTTTATATTTATCTTTTTTTACCATCTCTCGTATGCCTTCTATCGTCTTAACGCCGAGGTTTTTAGAGAGCATATTGACCAGCCACGACGGTAAATTACCCCCCGGATCTGCGAGAACCTGATAGAGTACCTCGGTTTCATTTTCACCCACGGGAGTGGCGATACACTGACCTATGGTAATCGGCATACGCACAGCCTTTTTATCCTTCTCATCGAAATCGGCAGATATATGCTCAACGGCCACCCTCAGCGCTCCCGTTGATGTGTCGATCATCTGCTCCGCCCTTAAAATTCCGTATCTGTCATTAACCGGCCACGGCATGTCGGTTTTGTTGTAGATAAACTTGATATCCTTGGTAGTTTGCCATCCCGGCAGTTCCAGTTCATAGGCCTCACAGCACATAAACATATACTCCGGCTGGGCGGATGCGTCTCTCAGGAGCGCCTCGATAACCGGCACGGAGGCCTTCACAATACCGATAGCCATAACCTCATCAACACTCGTCATCGGGGCAGGCCTCGTATAACCCACGATTCCCTCCGATTCATTGACCTTTTTCCATTCATCCCCAATCTCCGCCGCAGATGCCGCAAAGCAGGCCATCATACCAATCACCGAAACAAACGCAATCACTTTCCAGGTTTTCATATTCCACACCCCTTCTATATCAAAATTTAAATATCCGCTCCGCATTTCCCCCCAGAACGGCATCAATCTCTTCTTTTGTAAATACCAGGCCGTCGGGTGCATTCTCCGGCAGTTCCCTGATCATGGTAAGCCAATCCTTCATAGGAATGACTGATTCAAGGATGGGATTATCTGTTCCCCAGAGAAATTTATCGGCACCCGCATGATCAAAGGCCGTCCTTAACATATGGCAGAACTCGCCGAAGTTTCGTTTCGCGGGAACCTGCTGTCCCGAAAAATCGGCATAAAAGGTGGTTGCCTTGGCGGCGATCAGATTTACCAGCTCGTGCCACCAGCAGAATCCCAAATGCGCACCAATCACGGTGAGCTTTGGAAAATCACTGACAATGGCATCCAGATAAACAGGCTGGGCATACTTGCTCTTCAGTGGCTTCGATATCGGTCCCAGGTGCGACAGGAGAGGAATCCCCAACTCCTGCGCCTTTTCAAGAACCTTGTACGACTCTTCGCCGTCGGGATAAAACCCCGACGTCGGGTGGTATTTCAGCCCCTGACATCCGAAATCATTCACGGCACGGTCCAGGATATCGGCGGCACCCTCTCTCCTTGGATCAACACCGGCAAAGGGCATGATACGATCGGGATAGGCCTTTCCGATCGAGCCGTAAAACCTGTTGATATCATCGATGGAATCCTTCGGCTCTCCAATTCCATAGCCCCAGTCGGTAGCAAGAATAACGGCTTTGTCAACACCTGATGCATCCATATTAGCGATAAGCTTTGAACCGTCGGTGTCCATCATTGAATCCATCACAAGGTTTTTTATGTCGGCCTTCGATGGTTCTCCAAGATTGTTTCGTCTGAAGAAATCCAGAGCGATTTCAACTAATTCATTCCAGTATGCGTCGGATATGATATCCCAGTTAAAAATATGGTTGTGTGCATCTACAATCATTTTTCCCTCCTTTTCAGCTGATCTTTCTTCACGATAGTTTTACTACTCCCCTTTAAGTACTTTTATCATATTATAATTTCTTTTCAAATTAATCCTTTCCCTTGAATTCCGGCTTTCTCCCGGATAAAAATGAATCAATCCCCTCCTTCGCATCGGGTGATATGATATTTGCCCTGAAGGTCTCAATCTCCATTGATAATCCCGCTTCAAAGCCTTCGCGAATTCCCGTTATCATGCACTTCTTTATTCTCGCTATCGCCCCTGTTGCCTGACGGGAAAGCCGGAGGGCGTAATCGAAGGACTTATTGTAGAGCTCCCCCTTTGCAAAGACATCATTCACGAGCCCAATTTCCTTGGCCTCCTCCGGCGTGATCATCAGTCCCTTGAACATCATCTCCACGGCCTTTGTTTTTCCCACCACAAGGGGCAAACGCTGCGTACCACCGATGGAAGGAATCATACCGAGTCTCACCTCGGGCAGCCCGATCCTCCCTGATTCTTGTGCCATAAACCGAAAATCACAGGCGAGCGCAAGCTCGAGCCCTCCACCGAGGGCATGACCGTTAATCCCCGCCACGGTAGGCAATGGCAGTTCTTCCAGCTCATTCAGGAGCACATGCGCTTTCGGAAGCGTATTGATAAGTTCATCATCAATCTCCTTCAGCGACGCCACATCATCCCCGGCAGAAAAAACCCCGGGACAGCTACTCGTAAGAAGCACTGCCCTAACCTCTCCTTCGGTTTTAAGCCTTTCAAGCACATCGGTAAAATCCTCAAGAAAGGGAATTCCCAGTGCATTGACGGGTGGGTGGTTCATTGTTATCACCGCAACACTTTCAACTACTTCATAGCTCAGCACAGTATAGCCCATAAAAGCCTCCCCCTTATTGAAGCTCCCCGCAATCCCGTATAAGCGGGATCTCCACTTTGCTCCGACACGTTGCGGGGAATCTCCGACTGTTTAGTAAGGTAGAATTTATTTTCTGTGTTTTCTGGCAGAAAATAAATTCTTTAACGCACTTATCCCGATTATCGGGTTTAAGGAAAAATGTATTTCTTATTCGCTCGCAATTCCCGCCGCAAGCAGCGGGGATTTGCGCTCGCTGTTCAGTTCAAAGTTGACGCGGCACCAAGTATTATCTCAAACATATAATAAGTCAAGTTTTATTACATTAATTTCTAATAACATATAGATTATCTGCATAAAAATATACATGCCCTAAGATTTTATACATATTAGTTGACAAATAGTATGATTATTTCTTGACATAATGAATGATACTATTATAAATCAAAATTCAGCATGTCATAGCATACCCTACTATAAATGCGGGTGGAAAACGAAATGGGAAAAAAGACAAAGAGCAACGGTCCCAGAAAAGAGAGAAAACAGAACATTCAGAAGGCGATTAATATTATGGAGGGCGCCCTCGATGTTTTCGGAGAAAAGGGCTACGAATCGACGACCATATCGGACATATGCAGGGCGGCGAAAATCTCCGATGCAACCCTCTATGAGTATTTCAGTTCCAAAGAGGATGTGCTCTTTTCCATTCCCGAGATCTACACGAAAAAAGAGCTCGATCGCATGATCGAGGTGGGTCGCTATATCCACGGTGCAAAAGAGAGGATGCGCCTGATAATTCAGGGATATCTTGAATTTTTCGAGAACAACCCGCTCTATACATCTGTTGTGCTCCTCACATTGAAGGGAAATAAAAACTTTACCGGTTCACCCGCCTACCAGGTTATTCGAAAATCCTCCCGCACTGTGGTCGATACATTCCAGCAGGGTATCGAAGAGGGAGTATTCAGGGATGATATCGATCCCTATATCGTCAGAAACATGGTTATGGGCTTTATCGAGCATTTGACTATACAGTGGCTTCTTATCGGGCGTCCCGAGAGCATATCCGATTATCGCGACACGATTTTCGACATGGTGATACGGGCAATTGAGAAAAGAGATGACAACGATTTCGTTGAGGTTAAACTGAAGATAGACACGCTAAAAGTGAAGCTCCCCGCCCACAGGGCGGGGCTTCCCGGTGAGGAATAGTTTCGTTATAGTGCGCCCCTTGACCCCGCCTACAAGGCGGGGCTTGCGGGTGCGCCCCCGGTCAAAAAAAGCAAAGGGCCACAAGGCAAAGCCACAAAAGGAACGTAATTGAAGCTCCCCGCAATCCCGTATAAGCGGAATCTCCTCTTTTGCTCCGACAGTTGCGGGGAATCTCCGACTGTTTAGTAAGTTAGAATTTATTTTCTGTGTTTTCTGGCAGAAAATAAATTCGTTAAC
>JAFGBH010000098.1 GCA_016933215.1 Deltaproteobacteria bacterium
ATGAAGTTGGGAACGTCTTTACAGATAACCACACCCTTTCCTGTAACATTCTCGAGGAAATAGGTCATGTACTCGACGATCTCCGGTTTCGTCGTCTCGCCGGGGATAACCTCCACAAGTTTCATGTAACGAGGAGGATTAAAGAAGTGAACACCCAGGAAACGCTCCTTGAACTTCGCACTCATCGGTGCAGAGATGTCTTTGATCGGGAGACCGGATGTATTTGTTGCGATGATACATCCCGGCTTTACCACCTTTTCCAGTTTTGCGAAGAGGTCCTGTTTGATCTTCAGATTCTCCACGACGACCTCGAGGAGAAAATCCACATCCTTCAACATATCGAGATTGTCTTCAAGGTTTCCGATGGAGACCATTGACGCATTTTTCTTTGAATAGAAACTGGCGGGTTTTGATTTCACCGCACCGTTCAACCCATTTGCCGCGAAACTGTTTCGCCACGCCTTACTGTCTTTTGTGAGACCCTTTTTCAGATCCGCTTCGCTCGGATCAAAGGGAGGCACAATGTCCAGCATGACGCACTCGATTCCCGCATTAGTCATGTGAGCGGCTATTGTGGCGCCCATGACCCCTGCCCCTACAATGGCAGCTTTCTTAATTTCATACGACATATCATTCCTCCTTGCTCAGGCACCATAACTCAAAATGCCTTAATTTATTTATCCTCATTCATTACACTGCGAAAGAATCCTCCAGCATCTCGATGGGTGTCTTGTCACCCAGTGTAATACATTTGCACCTTCCCGCAATCGCCGGAAGGACGTTGCATGCAAAGTACTTCGCCGATGCAAGCTTGCCCTGATAGAAGGCTGCATCACCATTTTCACGGGCCAGTGCACGCTTCTTGGCTATGGAGTCCCCAGCATTGACTTCTGCATACATCACATCAAGCTTTTCGGCTGCAATAATCGCCCCCTGGAGAAGCTGCCAGCCTACCACAAGGTCTCCCAGTATCATCAGGAAGGGTCTCGCGTTCAGGATAGGAAGCAGCACACTGGAGCTCTTACCCCAGGCTGCAAACTGCATTGAGAGTCCCACCACGGCATTATAGGCATCTTCGAGATGGACGGCATAATCCTTCATCTCGGCGTTTTCCTTGGCCTTGGCAATGGTCTGATTGATTTCACCGAAGAGGTTCATCACGTTCATTCCCCTGTTCGCACCCATCTTCCTTCCGACCAGATCGAGAGACTGGATGTAGTTCGTCCCCTCATAGAGTGTGGCGATCTTACAGTCTCTTAGATACTGTTCCATTGGATATTCCTGAATGTATCCGTAACCGCCGTAAACGTCCATTCCAAGCGAACAGATTTCACAGGCCTTATCAGAACAGTATGCCTTGATGACCGGTGTAAGGATCTCGACGAAACCTTTCCATTTGGCTTTCTCCGCAGCGTCCGTCGCCGTCTCTTCCATATCGATACAGAAACCGGCAAAGTAGTTCATCGCCCGCATGCCTTCCACGTGGGATTTCATCCAGAGGAGTGAACGCCTGATATCGGGATGCTGAATAATCGGAATGGCCGGTGCATCGGGCATGGTCATCTGCATTATATGCCTGCTCTGGATTCTCTCCTTCGCATACTGGACGGCGTGCTCCAGTGAGGCCGTTGCATGACCGAGGCCCTGCATTCCCACTTCCAGTCTGGCCTCGTTCATCATATTGAACATGACCTTCATGCCGGCGCGTTCCTCGCCCAGGAGATAACCGATACATTTTCCATTTTCACCGAAGTTCAGCGTGGCCGTTGCAGATGCCTTGATTCCCATCTTATGCTCGATACCGCCGGTCACCACATCGTTGGACTCACCGACACTGCCGTCTTCATTCACCTTGAATTTCGGAACGATGAAAATGGAGATTCCGCCCGTACCGGGAGGATCGCCCTCGATCCTGGCAAGAACGGGGTGGATGATATTGGAATAGAAATCGCTGTCACCGGCAGAGATAAAGGATTTGGTACCCTCGATTTTGAAGCTTCCGTCGGGCAATCTCTTCGCAGTCGTTCTGGTGGCACCCACGTCACTTCCCGCGCCCGGCTCGGTCAGGCACATGGTGCCGCCCCATTCGCCTGAGAACATCTTGTACATATAGGTGTTCTTCTGTTCTTCCGTACCATACTTCTCGATAAGTCCCGCCGCCCCGAGGGTAAGTCCCGGGTACATCATGAAGGCGAAATTTGCCGAATCGAAGAGTTCCGCACAGGCACTCCATACACAGAGCGGCAGATTCTGTCCCCCTACCTCGGGGTCTTTAATGGCACAGCCCCAGCCTGCCTCGTTAAATGTTTTCAGGGCAGGGTGGAAACAGGCGGGAGTCGTAACCTTCCCGTCTGCGAAAACTGCGCCTTCCTTGTCACCCACATCGTAGGTGGGAAGTATGACGTCAACCGCCATCTTCTCCGCCTCATTCAGCATCATGTCAACAACTTCCATGGAATAATCGGCATACTTCTCTGCGGAAAATAGTTTTTCGATACCGATTTGTTCGTAAAGAATGAATCGTTGATCCCTGGTATTTACCAGTGTGTTTCCCATAACCGTACTACCTCCTGACTCATGATTTTTTTAAACCCTCAATAAAAACTCCCAGGCCCCTCTTGATGTTTTCGCGTATCCGCTCTTCCCTCATCGATTCCCTGCCAGTAAAGAGGTGAAGAGACAGAACTCCATTAAGGAGCCCCCAAAGGGCATTTCTCATACTTATTACCTCTTGTTCTTTGATAAAAAATTCGCCCTTATCAATACCATAACGGAATATTCGTTCCGTTACGGAAATCGCCTTATTTGTTTCAAGGATGATTCTTTTGTCAGTGTCGTCGGTGAAGTCCATGCTGCCGTTATGGAGCATAAAGTTCATAAGTATTCTGAACAGCTCTCTGTCGCTCAGGAAAAAATCTATATATAAGGTGGAAAAATCCAATAAGACCTCGGTGGCGGTCCTTCCGTTATCAAACAGGTGGGCTACCTTCTGATGAAACCGTGCGATTTCGTCCAGAAGTATCTGAGCACATATCTCTTCTTTGCTGCTGAAATAGAGATAAATTGCTCCCTTACTAAGATCTGCTCTCTTGGCAATATTTGCAACCGTGACGGGTGCGCTTCCTCTCTTTACGAATAACTTCCTCGCGGCTTTCAGAATTGCCTTTTTTCTTTGTTCCTTTTCCTTTTCCCTTCGGTTCTTGGGTCCCAAGTCAAAATCCTCGCTATCTTATTGCTGCCAAAGTTCTTTTTAAGGAACCATAACCGCCGTTCATTTAATAAACATAGGTCATAATATGACTACAAGTCACACCGGTAAATAATGAAAAAAATGTTCGGTGTCAAGAAAAAAAGAGGCCGCTTCAATACTTATTTTTATCAATGATACTAATTAACAAAAACGATTGACATCCTACCCTCCTTATGATAGGCAGAATCGGTTTTGTTGCAGGTGGAGATTGAGAAACAACCTGCTTTTTTCAATACCTTTTTTATTTAACGGAATGCATTCAAGACATAAAAAAGGGGTAGTTATGACGCTTCATGAAATTATGGAAATACTCGATGCTGAAGTTCTCGTTGGTCATGATCATTTGAATACCGATGTAAAGACAGCCTTCAGTGCCGATCTTATGAGTGACGTCTTGGCCTTTGCGAAACCAAGGAGTCTCTTGCTTACCGGTCTTACCAATCCCCAGGTTGTAAGAACCGCAAGTATTCTTGATACCGCGGCCATTATAATCGTGCGGGGTAAAACGCCGCCGGAAGAGACACTGAAGCTGGCTGAGGAACTGGATATACCGATTCTTCTGACACGATACATCCTGTTCGAAACTTCGGGTCGTCTCTATGCGAACGGGATAGTCGGCTGTATCAAGAAATTGTGAAATGGTGTGGGGGAATCAGATAAAATTTACTAACGTCTCCTTATTGAAAGGCGACAACGGGACAGGAGCTGTCATTTGAACTTATGGATATAAATTTGTCCTTATTGGTAGACAAACTCAACCTGAAGGTAGGTTGCTGCGAAGAGAAACTGAGCAGAAAAGTGCTGGGCGGATATGTGGGTGACCTCTTGAGCGATGTTATTGCGAACAGCAAAGAAGGTCATGTGTGGATAACCCGCCAATCACATCAGAACATTATCGCGGTGGCTTCGCTTAAGGAGCATGCCGGCATCATTCTTGCTTTGGGAAAGGAACCGGATACGGAGACCCTTGAAAAGGCATCATCGGAGGGTATCCCGGTAATGATGAGTGAACTGTCCGGATTTGAACTTTCCGGTAAAATATATGAGCTTATGAGCAATTATTGAGTTCCTTGTTTTCGCTCTACAAGAGGGCCTCCGGAAGCCACCTGTTTAGTTCTTGAGGAATAAGGAAATGCTAAAGGGTTATAGGTGTGATCTCCATATTCATACATGCCTATCGCCCTGCGCCGACCTGGATATGTACCCGTCGGCAATAGTTGAAAAATCGATTACCGAGAATATCGACATAATAGGCATCTGTGATCACAACTCATCGGAAAACGCCGAGTATGTGATAAAGGCTGCCGAGGGAAGGCCTCTTATCGTTTTTCCGGGAATGGAGATAACAACGAGCGAAGAGGCTCATGTCGTGGCGCTCTTTGAAAAGATTGCTGAGTTATACGGGCTTCAGGAAATTATTTACAAATCTCTTTCCGGCATGAATCGCGAAGAGATATTCGGATGTCAACCGATAGTGAATGCCTTGGATGAAGTTGAAGGCTTTAACGAGAGACTTCTCATAGGTTCTTCCGGTCTTTCACTTTACGAAACCGTTGAAGCGATCCACAGATTCAACGGCGCGGCAATTGCGGCCCATATAGACAGGGAAAGCTTCAGTGTCCTCGGACAGCTGGGGTTTATCCCTTCCGACTGCCGGTTTGACGCCCTTGAGGTATCTCGCATGTCGACGGGAGAAGCCCGGGGACAGTATCCTGAGTTATCATCCTACAGTTTTGTAACGTCATCGGATGCCCATTTCATTACCGATATCGGCACAAAAACCTCAACGATATGCATGAAGAAACCGACGGTTTCGGAACTAAAGATGGCCTTTCAATGCCTTGAGGGACGGCGCATAGAGGATTAGCCTTATGATGGAACTGTCTATGCACGTTCTCGATGTCGTCGAAAACTCCACCAGGGCCGGGGCACAACGAGTATCAATAGCTGTCGACGAGGACAGGGAACGAGACGATCTCACGATCGTCATTACCGACGATGGAGCGGGCATGGATTCCGAAACCCTCAAGAAGGTACTTGATCCCTTTTACACCTCAAAGACAGTTCGCAGGGTCGGACTGGGTCTTCCCATGTTTTCACAGGCGGCAAAAAAGGCTGATGGAAGCTTTTCTGTCGAATCGAAAGCGGGAGAGGGAACGAAGGTTTCGGCTCATTTCAAACATGGCCACATCGACCGGCAACCCCTGGGCGATATGGCCAACACAATGGTAACACTGATAGCGGGACATCCTGATGTGGACTTCGTGTATACTCATCAATGCAGGGGAGATAATTATATATTGGACACGGTTGAGATAAAACGAGAACTCGAAGATGTACCCATTAATAACACGAGTATCTTGCAGTTTATAGAGGAAGACATAAAAAAAGGACTGAAGGAGATCGGAGCTGATCATTAGCTTATCTATCTCTTAAATGATTATAGCTAAAGTAAGGAGCAGGCGAATGGATTCGGAATACAATGAACTTTTAAAGGATTTTGAACCGCAACAAATTGAAAAGCTGGACGAGATTGTGGAGAAATACAAGGGCCAGGCCGGAGGGCTGATCCCTGTGCTGGAACATGCTCAAGAACTTTTAGGATTTCTCCCCGTAGTCGTCCAGAAACGAATCGGGAGAGCGTTAAATATACCTTTCAGTCATGTTTACGGCGTTGTCACCTTCTATTCCTTCTTCACCATGCAGCCCCGCGGTAAGCACACGGTACGGGTTTGCCTCGGAACGGCATGCTACGTGAGGGGAGGCAAAAAGATCGCCGAAAATGTGGAAAAGATATTCGGCATCAAAGAAGGAGAGACAACACCTGACAGGATGTTTACTTACGAAACCGTGCGCTGTCTGGGTGCCTGCGGTCTCGGACCGGTTGTTGTCATTGATGACAATGTCCACGGAAGGGTAAAACCCGACAAACTCAAGGATATATTAAATCAATACGATTGATTCGATAGGGGAATAGATATGGCGAAACTAAAGATAGAAGATTTGAAAAAGATCAAGGAACGGGTTCAGGCCGAAAATGCCCTCAGAGAGGGTGAACGCCGGGTAAAGGTAACCGTACACATGGGAACCTGCGGTATTGCCGCGGGTGCTCGGGAGGTCATGAACACGCTCATGAGTGAAATCGAGGAAGCCGGTGTTTCCGATGTCATCGTTACCACTTCGGGCTGCATGGGCCTTTGCAGCAGAGAGCCCGAAGTAACGGTGGAGATACTGGGAAAGGATCCGATTGTTTACGAATACATGAATCCCAACAAGATGAGACAGGTTTTCAAGCGACACATTATGGAAAACGAGGTTCAGACACCCTTTGTTCTGGCAAAGGGAAAAGAGGAACAGGAATAAATGCTATTTCGCATAATGAATAGATACTAAGGAGGTTTATATCCGATGAAGGTTTTTCGGTCTCATATACTGATCTGCGGGGGTACCGGTTGTCACGCCACGGGAAGTTTAAAGGTAAAACAGGCCCTTACGGCAGAGATAAACAAGCAGGGGCTCGCCGATGAAATAAGGATCGTGGAAACGGGATGCAACGGTTTCTGCGCCATGGGTCCCATAATGGTCGTCTATCCTGATGGAATCGTCTACATGATGGTGCAACCCGACGACGTCCCCGAACTGGTTGAAGAACATCTTCTCAAGGGAAGACCTGTCGAACGTCTCGTTTACAAGGAACCAACCACCGAAGAGACGATAATGGAGATGCAGGACATTCCCTTTTTTGCACATCAGAAATACCGCGTTCTCAGAAACAAGGGACTTATCGATCCCGAGATAATTGACGAATATATCGCCAGAGACGGTTATGCAGGTATGGCAAAGGCACTGACCGAGATGGCACCTGAAGATATCGTTCAGGAAGTTCTCGATTCCGGTCTCCGAGGAAGAGGTGGGGCCGGTTTCCCCACCGGTCTGAAATGGAAATTTGCCGCTCAGTCCAAGGGAGACGTCAAATACGTCCTCTGCAACGCTGACGAGGGTGACCCCGGCGCATTCATGGACAGAAGCGTACTCGAAGCAGATCCCCACGCCGTTTTAGAGGGTATGACGATTGCCGCGAAGGCCATCGGCGCCCATAAAGGGTACATTTACTG
>JAFGBH010000024.1 GCA_016933215.1 Deltaproteobacteria bacterium
CAACCCCGTGGACGTCCGATTTATGAAGTACTTTGGGAGAAACGATTTTGGCAACCACGGGATAGCCGATCTCTTTTCCGATCCTGGATACATCTTTGGGCACTCTTGCAACGTCGAATCTCGGCACATCAAGTCCCTCGAGCGAAAAAATCCGTTTCGCATCGGGTTCGAGAACCCACCCCCATTTTTCCGAAGTCTTTAAGATAGTGAGAATCTCTTTTTTTACCATGGCTTGCTCCTCCTCAAGGCAGTCGCCATGAGAACCGCCCCCTCGATAGACGGGGAGACGGGAATCCCATTCAGTTCAAATCCTTCGATGAGCATCCGGTATTTATCCACGTGCGGCACGTATGCGATAAGCGGTTTGCCCGCCTGCCTGCTCACATTGCTCAACCTCGATCCCAGATCCATGGTAACTCCCGGAAGATAGGGAAGAAGCAAGGTAATAACGCACTCGATCTCAGGCATTGTGCAGAGGGCCCGGGCGGTCCACACAAAATCATCGTCGATTGCGCTTCCCGTCAAATCTATGGGATTACGTACAGAGGCAATCGCCTTTACGCTTGATGACAGATGCTCTTCGATTTCTTTTCTTGTTTCTTCTCCCAGCTCCGGTACAGACAGGCCCTGGACCGAACAGGCATCCACGGCGAGGGCACCGTGTCCACCGCTTCCCGTCACTATCCCGATATTCCCGTTAATGGAGGTCTGATATGCACTCATCGATTCGCAAAAAGACACAAGCTCCAATTCATTCAAGGCCTCGACGACGCCATCGTGCTGAGCGAGGGCTGCGGAAAAGCTCTGATAATCACCGGCAAGTGATGCAGTATGGCTTGAAACGGCACGCTGGCCGGCCGAGCTTTTACCGGATTTCAAAACGATCACCGGTTTCGGACATTTTTCCGCGGCCTGTACAAATTCGCGGCCCTCATCTTTTCCGAAACCTTCCACATAAAAGGCAATGACTTTTGTTTCCCGGTCACGGGCAAGAAAATTCAGCAGATCAAGTTCCTTCACGAAGGCCTTATTACCGATGCTGACCGCCTTGGCAAGACCGACCCCTTCATCGGCAAATTTTATCATCTGATCCACGAGGATGCCGCCGCTCTGGCTGATTAAGGCGACATTGCCCTCGTCGGGCTTCACTATCCGTTCGACGGGGAGGAAGAAGCTGTCAACATAGTTCGGCACATAAATTCCCAGGCAGTTCGGTCCGATAAAAGGAAAATCAGCCTCCCGGGCCATTGCCACCATTCGATCCCGAAGGTCCAGACGGCCCACTTCGGAGAAGCCGCCTGAAATAACAATGGCGGCCTTTACGTCCGATTTGATGCAGTCTTTCAATATATCCGGCACATATTCGGCACGGGCCGCAATCACCGCCAGTTCGATCTGTTTCGGGATATCGGAGATTGCAGGAAATACAGGAGCTTCCTCGATCGTTCCGCCATGGGGATTCACGGCGAATACCTCCACGGGATAGCGGTGATGATTCTTTATGTAAATGACATTCGCCGGGTGCCGGTCATTGGTCGTCGATACCCCGATAACGGCCATCGTTTTCGGTTTAAATAATGCCTGCAGATTCATCGTTCCCCCCTTCTTTCCGCTTCATAAAATTCTGGTCACCCACCAGGGCAAAATTCCTTGAGAAAACAGGATAATCTCTGACATCATTTCGTTACGAAGATCCGCCCTTTGTGCCTTCCTGTTCCTCTGCCGCATGGGCCGCTTCGTCGGCCTCCGCTCGGGCGTCTTTCGCGGTCTGCTCCGCCTCCTTCAACGTATTTTCAAGATCCCTGATAGTATGCTCGATTTCTTTCCGGTTTTTCGCTCCTTCGTCACCGTCCAGGAGCGACTCCAATTTTTCAATCTTTTCCTTTGACTGCGCCGTGATTTGCTCAGCTACCTTCTCAAGCTTAACGGCCCTTTTCTCGGCGTCGTCGGCGGCATCCAGGGCGGCCGCCATTTCAACCGCTCTTCCCTCTTCAGGAACCGCCTCAAGTTCAATATCCTCGGCAGCGATAATGAGGGCGACGGTCGGGAGCCGTGAAAATATCGTTTCGAGATATACCCCGTGGGGGCCTGCCGGTCCCGTTTTCCCCAGTATGAGGGGAAGGAAGACAATGGCAGAATCGGATGAATATTCATAAATTGTGTCCATTGTCGTCTTCTCAACAATCGCTATTTCGGCGGCAATTCTTATGTCATCGAGAAAGGCCTGAATGATCTCCCTGCTTTTCTTCCCCTCTTTTGCCGAGCTTTGCACAAAAAGACGTATCTTTGCTCCGCTCCATTCATCGCTGCGTGTCATCAGATAGGCGAGGAGGAGCATGAGGCGCCCACTCGCATCGTCCCGCCACCAGACATCGATGCTTCGATCGCTGGCGGTCTCTGCCATGGTTATGTCGCAGGTTTCCTCATCAACGTGGAGGACAATCACGTTACACCCGAGCCGCATCGCCTCGCTTAAGTATTGTCCGTATAATTTCCGGCCTTTCGAAGTGGAAACCTGTTCGGGTCCGTTCAGGAGAATGGTATTCGGTTTAATCGCACCAACACCGAAGGACTGGACGAGAATCTCGGCACCGACTCGAAAATCGGGGGCTGTAATCACCTTGGCAAAGGCATTAACCCCCTCTTTCTCAATATCGGCAAGAAGTTCTGTTTCCGCTTCATGCCGAAGCTCGTACATCTTTTTTCCACGGCCTTCCAGGATCCTGACTGCTGCCGTAAGACCGCTGTTTCCCTCAACCCAATTCGCAAAACGGAGGAGACATTTTCGCCGATGGGAATCATCTGAAAATGCAAGGATCTGGGGACGCCAGTCGCGGGGATGTTCCGCTGTGTCGGGAATTGCCGCGAGATGGTCCTTCATGAGCCTGAAATGGTAGGCATTTTTGCTGTCCGCCCAGCGCGCCGGACCGGCGGTCCTCTGAAGATACTGATAGATACCAAAGAGTAGGCCGATGGCGAGAAGACTCGCCACAAAATTCACCGACAGCATAACCCCGAGACAACTGAGCGCACCGAGAAGACTGAGACGCTTGTCAAAATACCTGAAGGTGGGCCTGAACGAGGGGCTTCCGGCATGGGATTCGTAATAGGTGGCATAATTGAGAAGACCATAGGAAATAAGAAAAAACATGGATACCACGGGGGCAATCACGTTTAGATTTCCGAGACCTATCGTGACGAGGGCAATAATTGCCGAAAGAATGACCCCACGCCTGGGGTTCTCCAAAGGCCCCCACCCTTTCGCAAAGGGGGTAAGAAAAGAAAATATCCGGTCCTTCGCCATGGATTGGAGAATCCGGGGCGCACCGAGGAATGACGCCATGGCCGACGATAATGTCGCCGCGATAACGCCGATGTTTACGAGCCACCCCACCCGGGCAACTTTTTTCATGGCATTATAGTCACTGCTCAGTGCTTCAGCGGGCATGGCGGCGGCAAATATAAAAGCTACTGAAAAGTACACAACTATTGACAATCCCACCGCCAGAAAGATGCCGAGCGGCAGACTCTTGCTGGGGTCTTTCAGGTCACCGGACATACTGACCCCCTGGGTAAAACCGGTGACGGCGGGAAAGAATATGGCAAAAATGATCCAGAAGGGCGGTCCCCCGGCAGGAAGAGTCCAGTTGTTCACCATTACGGTTCCATCGAGTTTTGAAAATCCTCCGACAAAGAAGGAAGCAAGGGCCGCTACGATCATGACCATGACCGCATATTGAAATCGTGTTGACCAATCGGATCCCAGCCAGGCAAATACAAAAAGGACGGCCACGGCCCCTAAGGCGGCAAACTGGGGAAATGCCCCCGGCATATTGGGCAGCATACTCCCCACGGCCTCGCCCATACCGATACAGTAAAAGGCGATGGACACGGACTGGGCGAGGAATAAAACGGTACCGATGGCCCCGCCGAATTCCACACCGAGGGTGCGGGAAATCAGATAGTAATCCCCACCCCCCTTTACCTTGAGATTTGTAGCAATGGCGGAGAGCGAAATGGTGGTGAGGACGGACATCAAATTGGCAAACCCTATTATTAAGAGGGCCCTGCCAAGACCCGCACTTCCCACCACGTAGCCGAGCCTGAGGAAGAGAATGATGCCGAGAATCGTCAGGATACTTGGCGTAAAAACACCGCCAAAGGTCCCAAGCTTTGCATCACTGCCCTTGGCACTTCCTTCATTTCCGGAGATTTTCACGGTAAATCATCCCCCCTTGACCAGAAAGAAATACGGTTACGAAAAGGATAGAAGATCCATCCCCTCAAAAAGTATGGGCACAATTCCTACAACCACCTCCTCCTCTTGAAAAAGATGAGCAATCCAAGGGCCACGGTAATCATCGCTACCCACAGGGCGGGATAGGCCCAACGCAATTTAAGCTCCGGCATAAACTCAAAGTTCATACCATAGATACCGGCCATAAAGGTGAGGGGTATGAAGATAGCAGCAAAGATGGTCAGCACCTTCATCACTTCGTTCATTTTATTGCTGACACTCGAGAGATAGAGGTCCTGAAGACCGGAAAGTATTTCCTGCAAGGTGTCAATGGAATCGATTACCTGTATTGTATGGTCATAAAGATCTCTCACAAAAACCATGATGGAATCACCGATGAGAGATGATTCCTCCCTCTGAAGGGCCCCGATTACTTCCCTCAGGGGCCACACGGACCGGCGCAGGAGCATGATTTCTTTTTTCAAACGATGTATGGTGTTAAGGGTTTCAATGCTTGGATCGGTCGTCAGTTCCTCTTCCAGTGCCTCAATCTTTTCGCCGTATTTTTCAAGAATAGCGAAATAGTTATCGACAATCGAATCGATAAGGACATAGGCGAGGTAGTCCGCCCCCATTCGTCGAATACGTCCCCTGTTGTTTCGTATCCGATCCCTCACAAAATCAAAGGTATCGCCCTCCTCTTCCTGAAAGGAGATCACAAAGGTGGAACCGAGTATGATGCTTACCTGTTCGGCATCAACATCATCCTTTTCTTCTCTGTAATGAAACATGTTCAGGATAACGAAGACATGTTCATCGAGGTTTTCGAATTTCGGTCTCTGACCGGTGTGCACGATATCTTCCTGAACGAGTGAATGGAGACCAAAATGGCCCCCGATTTTCTCAATGATATCAATATTATGAAGTCCATCTATGTTAATCCACGTCACCGTCGACGTTTCTTTGAAGGGGAAACTCTCTTCAATATTCTCAATTACCCGTTCCTCATAGTTCGTCTGGTCATAATCAATGAGGGTAATCTTAACCTCATCCGCCTTTATTTCACCCACATGAACGGGGCTTCCCGGAGGAAGACCGACCTTTTCCGATGCCTTTTTCAACAATTGAAGCATGACTATACCCCCTTTTCACTTATAACATTATAGAATGGATTTACGTCAAAATTTCCTGCTATGTTTTGCCTTCATCCGGTTATGCGAATAGAGAGCGGTCTTCGGTCGTTCTGAACAAGATAGGTCGTTGAGGAGAAAATGAGGTCGGGAAAAATGGAGTCAGTCCTTGACTATTGAATAGTGTCACGGGGCGAGACCACTCCTTGCTCTTATTGCAGACCATAAATTTAAACTATGATGAACAGTTTTTCATGTATTACACTGCATGTATTCGAAGAAACTCCAGTCTCTTCTCCGTTACTTCATTATCGCAGTCACATAATGACATAATATGAAAACCGTCCTCTATCGAGAGAAGTTCAGCCTTTGGGATAGATTTCGCGGCGAATTCCGCATGGGAAAAGGGTACATCCGAATCATGAATTCCGTGAATAACCAAAGCAGGGGTGCTAATTCTCTCGAGTTGAAGGTCTTCTAATAGCTCGAGCTGCTTTAAATCATTTTCCAGTCCCGCTCTTCGAAGACTCGCAGGACTCATAGATTTTATTAGTCCTATTAATATTTTTTCCTTTTTGGGATTGTTCATAATGTGGGAGACGATAATTTCCACCTGTTCTTCATCAAGCGTACTTTCAATCTCAATTACCGATTTAAACAGATTCCCCGATCTGTGTTTTGCCAAGAGATTGAAGATCCAAACAACGGGATCGTTAAACATAAGTCTTGAATAGAGAAGATGTTCTTCCGCGTTTTCAGGATTAATCACATAGCGACGACTGACCGAACTTTCCAAAATCAAAGCCGATAGACGTTCCGGGTAGCGAAGAGCAAACTCGAGTGCGACAGGACCTCCTGAGGAAAAAGCCATAGCTGCCAGTTTCTCGACTTTGAGCGCGTCCATCAGTGCCGCTAGGGCATCGGCCTGCTCTCCAAATGTCTTCCCGACCTTGAGAGGAGTACGAAGATATCCCGGTCGCGACCAGGAAAGAATTCTGAACCCTTTATCGAACATGGCAGGGTAGAGTGCAGCTATCTGATCATATCCACCCGGCCCCCCATGTATACCGGCCACTAAGGGACCTTTATCGCCGGAAAGAGACCACTCAATCCGACCTTTCGCCGTCTTCATAACCCTGCTTCTGGTTCTGAGTTCCTCTTTTAAATCATGCTTCCATATAAAAAATTCATCCTGTAGTATTTTCTGTTTTTTCACGATCACAATCTTTCTGGCTTTCCTGACTCCTAATTAATCTTTTTAACGCGCAAATTGCTTCTCCATGAAAACTGCCAGTTCCCCCCCCATTTTTTGACACCCTCAAGGCGCCACTTTCCCGTGAGTCTTTTGCCGTTTTTCGAAATATCGAAATATCCGTCACCACGGTGTGTCTTGAATGCCTTTTTATATGGCCGTCCCGGTGCCTGCTCCCACCAGTCATAGATGAAACGGCTCCCCTCGACGACTCCTTCGATCTGGCCGTCATTACAATCATAGACGCCGGTTACCCTGTTACCGGACTGCCTGAGCTTCATCTCGCCAAATATTGACGACTTCCAGATACCGGTGAGATCATAGTATGGAGCCTCCGCAGACTTCCCCGCAGTCTTCACGGAAGGCGGGGATGTTGCTCTATCCTCAGTCTGTGCGTCATGAGAGGCCCTGCATCCGGGGATAATAAGGAAGCAGATGAAGATCAGAAACACAACGATAAAACGGCATTTTCTCAGGTTCACCACACCTCCCTCATTGAGCGGCCTGAAAGCACAAAGGATTCACCTGTCAAGGCGCTCATTTTTACACTGCGGCATAAAAACTGAACCGATATAAATTATAAAGATATTGATTGAGTCTCCCCGCAGCAAGTTGCGGGGAATTCACTCGCTGTTCAGTGCAGACTACCCTATCTGCGGCATGATTGTCCATTTAATATACCACGAATTCTCCCCCGGATCTTTGTCCAGACAGACAATGCCGCCATTCTGAAATTTGAAAACCCTTTTATCGGGCGAACCGGCAACGAGATGCGACACGATTTTTTCCATGAATGGAAGATGACCGACAAGCATCACATTCTCGTCATGCGATATGGCCCCTGCGACGGTCTCGACATCATCGTTCGGATTCAATCCCGCCGATTCCTGAAGGCCCCCTTCGGGATGCAGATGAGATGCCATGATCTCCGCCGTCTGCCGTGCCCGTGCTTTACCGCTGTGTTGTATACGTGAAACGTGGACCTTGTAATCTGCCGCCACTTTCGCGATGCGGTCCACGGTGGATTTGCCCTCGACAGATAGTGAACGTTCCGGATCGATCTCCTTCGGCAGGCTCTGTCCATGCTGTACGAGATAAAGTGCCATCGGCTTTCCCTCGCTTCGTTCCTATCTTTTTAAAGAATTGCTCTTTCCGGTCTCTATCTTACCTTGATTACGGTATACCTCTTTTTACCCTTTCTCAAACGAATTTCGTTATTTTCGTCGAGATTAGCGATGCCAATTATTTCATCAAAGCTCGCAATCTGCTCACCATTGACATAACCGCCCCCCTGGCTGATCAGCCTCCTCGCCTCGCTTTTGGTGGCGCACAGAGCAACATCATGCAGGAGTTCAAAGGCGGGAATCCCCTTTTCAAGCTCTTCCCGCGTTTTCATCACCGTTGGTATGGCGGAAATATCGGCAGCTTTACCCGATCGGGGTACGGAACTGGAAGGAAAGAGCGATTCGGCAACAGGTTTAAGATTGAAGGCACCCGTCGATGCCCTCCATGCGGAAACCGCCTCTTCCTCGCCATGGGTTATTTTTGTCGCCTCATAGGCGAGCACCGTCTTCGCCATATTAAGATCGGCATCTTTCAACTTTTGGACCTCCCTGATCTCTTCCATGGGCAAGAAGGTGAAAAGCGCGAGAAACCTTTCCAGATCAGCATCTTCGGTATTGATCCAGTACTGGAAATATTCATAGGGAGGTGTGAGGGTTCCATCGAGCCATACGGTTCCCTTTTCGGTTTTTCCCATCTTGTGTCCCTGAGATGTCACGAGAAGCGGAAAGGTTACTCCGTAAACCTTTCTGTCCTCCAGCCTCCTTGTCAGGTCAATGCCCGCCACGATATTACCCCACTGATCATTCCCGCCCATCTGAAAGGTACAATCGTAATGTTTGGAAAGGTAGTAAAAATCGTAGGACTGAAGGAGCATGTAGTTGAATTCTATGAAATTGAGACCTGTTTCCAGCCTCATTTTGTAGCTCTCGGCGGCCAGCATCCTGTTGACGCTGAAATGGCGGCCAATATCCCGGAGAAACTCGACATAATTGAGCGAGGTCAGCCACTCGGCATTATTTAAAAGAAGGGCCTTTTCGTCTTCAAAATTAATGTATATTGAGAGCTGCTTTCTTATGGCCTCGGCGTTTTTGTCTATCTCCTCGCGGGTCAGTATCTGACGCATCTCGGTCTTGCCGCTGGGATCACCGATCAGGGCTGTCCCTCCCCCCACGAGAGCGATCGGTTTGTGGCCGTGCTTCTGCATGTGGGTGAGTGACATTATGGGAACGAGACTCCCGATATGGAGGCTGGTTGCCGTTGGATCAAAACCGATATAGCAGGTCACCTCTTCCCTGCCGAGAATCTCCCTGATAGGTTCCTCATCCGTTACCTGTTCTATAAAACCCCTTTCCAATAACACATCATAGACGTTCTTCACATTAGCCACCTGAATCAGATTTTTACATTTCCAATTTTTCGTTCACTCGTTCGATCGAAGTGCTCTTTCCGCTCCGATTATCGATATCGATTACGACTGCCTGAAGCCAGACATTTTCCTTCGCAACGTCAAATTTATTGGGCGTCAGCGTCAAAAACCTTTCGATTGCCAGTTCTTTTCTTATCCCCAAAACAGAATCCAGTGAACCGGTCATGCCCACATCCGTTATGTAGGCCGTGCCCTTCGGCAATACCCTTTCGTCGGCGGTTTGAACATGGGTATGTGTCCCTAAAACGGCGCTCACGGTTCCATCAAGATACCATCCCAGGGCCTCTTTTTCGGAGGTCGCCTCTGCATGGATGTCGACGATAATGATATTCGTCTTCGTCTTTAAATCGGCGGCCTCTCTTTCGGCAGTCCTGAAGGGACAATCGAGGGGCTTCATAAAGACCCTCCCCTCCACATTTATGACACCAACCGAGCTTCCGGAGTTGTTATTGGCAAGCACACTTCCCCACCCGGGTAATCCTTCCGGATAATTAGCCGGTCTCAGGAGAGTGCGATAATCTTCCATATAGTCCTTTACATCTTTTTTGTCCCATATATGATTCCCCGATGTGAGGACATCGATCCTGTTTCTATACAGTTCTTCGACAACATCCCTCGTGACGCCAAATCCACCGGCGGCATTCTCGCAATTGGCAATCACAAGATCTATTTCATGACTGACGATCAAATCGGGGAGGAGCTTGGCAACGGCTCTTCTGCCCGGTTTTCCGACTATGTCTCCCACAAAAAGCAGCTTCATCTCAGAAAACCTTTCTATTTGGCAAAGTCGCTGACTCTCATCTCCCGGATTACCGTTACTTTTATCTGTCCGGGATAGGTGAGATCTTCCTCGATTTTCGTCACGATATCCTTGCAGAGCATGACGGCGTCATTGTCCGATATCTTCTCGTTTTCCACAAGAATCCTTATTTCTCTTCCCGCCTGAATAGCATAGCACTTATCGACACCGCCGAAGGAGTTTGCGATTGATTCCAATTCGTTCAGACGTCTTACGTATGTTTCCAGCATCTCCCTGCGAGCCCCCGGCCTCGCCGCTGAAAGACTGTCGGCAGCCTGCACGAGTACACCGAGAATCGTGTTGGTTCTTCCATCATCATGATGGGTTGCGATTGCATTCACGATATTCTCCGACTCGCCGTATCGTCTCGCATAATCGGCGCCAATGGCGGCATGTGTTCCTTCCACTTCATGGTCGATGGCTTTGCCGATATCATGAAGCAACCCTGCCCTTTTCGCCTCTTTTACGTTTATTCCAAGCTCAGAGGCCATCATGCCAGTAAGATGGGCAACTTCTATGGAATGGACCAGTACATTCTGAGAGAAACTTGTCCGGAATTTTAATCTCCCGAGGAGATTGAGAAGTTCCGGGTGCACATCGTGAACCCCTGCATCGAAGGATACCCGCTCTCCCGTTTCACGAACGATTTCATCAACCTCCGTCTTGGCCTTTTTTACCACATCTTCGATCCGCCCGGGATGAATTCTTCCGTCACTGATCAGGTTTTCCAGGGATCTTCTCGCTACCTCGCGGCGTATCGGATCAAAACTTGAGAGGACCACTGCCTCGGGAGTATCATCAATAATCAGATCCGTACCCGTTGCCGCTTCAATGGCTCTGATGTTTCTCCCCTCTCTGCCGATTATTCTTCCCTTCATCTCATCAGAGGGAAGATTAACCACCGATACGGTATTCTCGGTGATATAATCGCCCGCATAACGCTGGACGGCATAGGCGATGATTTCTTTCGCCTTCTTATCGGCATCCCTTTTTGCATCTTCCTCGATCTTTCTGATGACCCCCGCAGCTTCACGCTTCGCATCCGCCGTCATCGACTGGATGAGGTGACTCTTTGCCTGTTCAGATGAAATCCCCGCTATCTTTTCCAACCGTTCCTTCTGCTCTTCTATAACCTCATTCAACTTTTCATGTTTCTCGTTGATAAGGTTTTCCTTGTTGATAACAGACTGTTCCTTTTTTTCAATGTTCGTTTCTTTCTGGACGAGCATATCCAATCTCTTGTCCAGATTCTCCTCCTTAAGACGGAGCTGCCGTTCAACGCCATCGAGTTCCTGTTTTCTCCCCCTTGTCTCCTTTTCAAATTCGTTCTTTGCCTTTAAGAGGTTATCTTTCGCCTGCAGTATAGACTCTTTCTTTATTGTCTCGGCCTCTTTCTTGGCCTCCTCCACAATTCTCGCTGATAAATTCTCAGAAGACTCCAGTATCTTGCTTGAGACCTTCTTCCTCAGAAGATATCCCAGCAAAACACCCACAATGATAGCTGCTACTACTATTACTATTGCTAGACCATTCATTAACAAAATACTTCACCTCCCCCACAAGTATCTAATATAAAACCACTATTTGCAGTTAACACAAGGAAAAATTAAGAGAATAAAAGGGAGAGAAATTGGAGTGATATCGTGAAGAGAAAATTACCTGAAGAAAATGCTCAACTTTTACTGCTTAGAATGCTTTTAAAAATTACCTACGCTAAAACTTCCATTGGGGTCCCCCGCAGATGCCGTGTTAACATTCCTTTTGAACCTTACTAAAAAAGTGGCTCCCTGTTGCTGCTTTAGGCTTTCCGCGAGTATCTCCTAAGAAATACCGACAGACCTGCTCACCACTAACAAGGAAGGGTTCCCAGTACAAAGTGATGGTTCAAAAAACAAAAGCTAATCACGAACATTGCAGGGGATTACTTATACTCTTTCTTTTTTCGTCTATATAATTTATTAATTCCTCAGTTTTTCCTTCAAAGCTGCTAAATAAATCTTCCTTTTCCTCTTTAATCCTAAAAAGCTCGTCGGCAATATTCAAAGCGACCAGCATAGCAATACTCAACGTTGTTACATTTTCGGAAGCATCTCCTATTTCTCTTGCCCTGTCATTCACATATTGAACAACTTTTTCTACATATTCATCCCCTTTGTCACTCAAAACGGACAGTTCCTGCCCCATTATCTTGATATTGTACCGTTGTTTCAAGTGCTACCGCCCCCTAGACTACTGAGGTACTTTTACATCATGGAGCATATCGAGAAGCAAATCCACTTTGGCACGAATGGCCTCTTCTTGCTCGGTCAGAACCCGTACGCTGCTTTTTGCTTTCTCAAGCTCCGCGTTAGTACCCTCCACCAATGCCTCAAGTTCACTGTTTCTCTTTTTTACCAAAGAATATTCTTCTATTATACTTTGTATTCTCTCCTCAAGTTCTTTAAATTTATCCAACTCCACAACTACCCTACGCCTTCCTTCAATTACACACTTCAAACTTAAAAAACTTGAATGTGTTCTGATTATGCCTCCTCACCGGACAAAAGTCAAGGATCTATTTCCCCAATCAAGACAAACAGTTACGATTTAAGATCATCTCACACAGAAAGGGAAACATAATCACTCGAAATTGCAACGTCTGTCCCCTCCGGTATCCGAAAAGAGTCGCACAACACGACGCTGTTTTTCTTAAAGAAAGGGGTCCCGGCACGGAAAATTCCCTTTGCTTCTCTCTTATTGAGCAAGGGACCGGAGGTAGGTATGGACCGCATCGAGCATGGCTCTTTTATCAACTATGGAAACAGCCGACTGTCTGAACTGCGTCCCCCCTTTCAATCCTTTTGTGTACCAGAGTAAGTGCTTCCGAAACTTCTTCATTCCGATCGCCTCACCGTAGACACCTAACATCATATCCAGATGACGGCCTATGATGACCTCTCTCTCGGCCAGAGAGGGAAAATGACTGCTGCCGGGGGAAGAATCCAGTATCTTTTTAAATATCCAGGGCCTTCCAAGGGATCCTCTTCCCACCATTACACCGTTGCAGCCGCTCTCATCAATCATCCTGAAGGCATCTTCCGGGGTTCGGATATCTCCGCTTCCGATCAGGGGAATCTGCAGGCGATCCCTGACACGCCTGATGAGACCCCAATCGGCTGCACCGCTAAACCCCTGCTCCACCGTCCGGGGATGCAGTATCACGGCATCGACGCCGCAATCCTGTGCCCTTTCGGCAATATCCTCGGCATTGATTCCCACCTTCTGCCAGCCGGAACGGATCTTTATCGTAAGTGGAATTGATATGGCGCTTCTCACCTTCTTCAGTATACGCGAAACCTCTTCAGGCTCCTTCATCAAAAAAGCCCCGGACCCCGCTTTCAATACCTTTTTTACGGGACAGCCCATATTAATATCGACAAGATCGGCTCCCCTCTCTGCAACGATCCGGGCTGCCTCCGAGAGGATATCGGGATCGGAACCAAAAATCTGAACGCCGAGGGGTCTGTCATGGTCTGAAGAATCAAGATAGTGATAGCTCCTCTCCGTTTTCCTGACCAGGCCATTGGCACTTATCATTTCGGTAAAACAGAGCGAAGCCCCGAACTCCCGTGCAAGCGTCCTGAATATCAAGTCGGTAATACCGGCCATGGGAGCCAGAAATATATTATTCGCCAATGAGAGCGTTCCTATGTGCATTTTGCCTAAGTACATAATTTATCAAAAGATATCAATGCGACATTCTCTATTAAACCCCTAAATACACCTTTTTTTACCCCGTTAAAGGGGGTCTGAGTCTATGTGATAATGATTATTTTTACAATTAATTTTAATTAATCTCATTTTTTTGAAAATATCTCTTGACTCTTTCATTTTGAGAGGGTATACACGCCCTCCTGCACAGCATTTTTATCTTTTCCTAAATATAAATAATGCTTGACAACAAAAGTTTTTTTGTTTAAAAATACAGCTTCGTTTTTTAGAGTTCTTTCGAAATTAAATAGTGGGATAGTAGCTTGTGGGTCCAACTCAAGTTTACAATAAAGTAGTAACATATTTTAAACTGGAGAGTTTGATCCTGGCTCAGAACAAACGCTAGCGGCGTGCCTAACACATGCAAGTCAGACGAGAAAGTTCGCTTCGGCGAATGAGTAGAGTGGCGCACGGGTGAGTAACGCGTGGACAATCTGCCCTAGAGTTAGGAATAACCCACCGAAAGGTGGGCTAATACCCAATAATGCTATACTTCTTCGGGAGTATAGCCAAAGATGGCCTCTGTTTACAAGCTATCGCTCAAGGATGAGTTCGCGTACCATTAGCTTGTTGGTGGGGTAAAGGCCTACCAAGGCGACGATGGTTAGCTGGTCTGAGAGGACGACCAGCCACACTGGAACTGAGACACGGTCCAGACTCCTACGGGAGG
>JAFGBH010000099.1 GCA_016933215.1 Deltaproteobacteria bacterium
ACCTGGCGGGAGACCTCCCCGTGGTGTTCTTCGTGAAAAACTCCAGTGTTTTCATCGGTGAACTCCTGCAGCCGAACGGCGAAGAAGAGGATGAAAAAAAAGGGATCGCCGCCGTGGAACCTGATTAGAAACGGGTAGATTCTCATCTGTGTTCGACAGTCCCTTCATACCTTTGGTCTCCACTCAATGCCACCTGCATTCTGTTTCAACGGGTGTTTGTTTTGTCAATCTCCATTTTCCGTAGGTGGATATTTCAGGGGCGTTGCTTCTATGAGTTCATCATGTATGATCTTTATGGGGTCTACACTGAGCGCTTGTTGTTGATTGCCAATTATACATCACACTACACTAATTCATGGTAGGAGGAAGGAAGCATTAAGGGTAATTATCATAGATAGGATTACGAATTCGAAGAAAGTAATATACAGATAATTTATTGAGAAAGTTTTTTTATAATCAATGTTGCAATAAATGATTCAAGAATACTTAAGGGAATCGCATACAATAAGAGGCCGTATGGCAATACACCGAGATTGCCAACAACGACCCACATCATAACGAATGCAACAAACCAAGAAAGGAAAGTCGTTTGAATCATTGTGAACTTTTTAGCGATAATAAAAATAGAAACAGCGAATGAAAGCGACCAGATGCCCCATACAACCCCATTAATTGGTTCTGAAGGAAAGTGAAGGCCAAGGTCATGGTAATGTGTCGTCCAAAACGATTTTACTAAAAATTCATTTCTAACAAATTCCGATAGACTGATCCATATTGTCGCTAAGAAGATTGGGAAGATTGTTTTTTTAATGAGGTTCATATCATCGTATGGCTTCAATGATGATTGGTTCAAGGTTAATATAACAATTCTGCTTGTCTCGATCTTGTAGTCATGAAGTTAACATAATTTCTTTTCTCTTGAAAGGAAGATTTCGATTATCTTCTGAAATCGTGTGTTATGGGCTCATTACCAGATAAACGCTTTCAGGAGGAAGCTATCCAATCATCGACTTATACCCCAATTTTAAAAGCAAGAGGAGGGAACCATGAAATTTGAACAATTGATCTTTAAGGAAGAAGGTGACACGGCAAGAATAACGCTTAATCGGCCGGATGCACTAAACGCGCTGAGCATCAAGTTATCAGATGAGTTGGTCGCCGCCATTGAAATGGTTCGTCAGTCAGTTTCTGTTAAGTTTCTTGTCATCAATGGTGCCGGCAACAATTTTTGCGTGGGTGACGATATAACTGAGATGGACAAATGGGGAAACGCCAACATGATTATGCGTCGCGTCAGGTACTATCAGAACATGGCCAACCAGTTAGAAGAACTTGATAAAATTACCATTGCCGCCGTCGATGGGTACTGTGTTGGCGGCGGGCTTGAAATCACCATGGCATGCGATTTTGTAATAGCCACCGAGCGAGCCCAGTGGGGTATGCCTGAGGTCGATGCGGGAATTACTCCCGGGTGGGGAGGTACAACCAGGATGGCCAGATTAATTGGCAGACGGCGCACGAAAGAAATTAACATGCTTGGGGCACTTCAAAAAGCACGACGTGCCGTTGAATGGAACCTGTGGAACAGATTGGTGCCGGACGAAATGCTTGACGAAGAGGTTGAAAAACTCCTGGAAGTATTGCAATCCAAACATCAGCAGGGTCTTCGGCAGTTCAAGTTCATGATCAATCGTGGTGTTGAGTGCGATCTATATACAGCACAGGGGTTTGAGGCATTGTCTGCAGCGCTCACCGGCGCGATAAATGGGATGTGGGAAATAGACGATGCCGATAAGGGGGCCGGAGTATCAGGATTCTGGGATAAAGACGGGTTATGGCAAAATCGACGCCGTCTGGCACAAACATTCTGGACCGACTAATGATATTTTAGGCTCGGGTCTCATTTTTTTGCTATCAATTTATTTGTATTACTTGTAGTTATTGATGCTCTGTGAGAATCGGCACTTGGTGCTTTCAAACCAGCCAATTCTTTCTCCTTATTGGGCAGGATGAACGGGGTCACCGCCGGCCTCGATGCCTTAACGTCTCCAAAAAAGGTTGTGGTATTGTATCTTTCTTTAATCTCTGATCACCAGGAATCTTGAATAGCGTGTGTCGAGAGCTTCCATTGTGACCGATTCAAATTCTTCCTGAAATTTCTGCCAGACGAGCGAAAGCGTCTCCTCGAAAACGTCGAGACGTTTCCCCTCGAATTGGGGGGAGTATTGCAATAAATCCGCTCTGAACTTTTCTTCAAACCCGGCCATTTTATAGGGAGGTTTGTCTTCTTCCTCTCTCATCGTTTCGAAAAAGACCTTTGCCTCTTCAAGGGATAAGCCTGAGAGACCGGGTTTCAGATTCAGAAGCAGCTGGGCCCAGAAGCTGAAAATAAGGGGATAAAACACAAGGTCTTTTTCTTCGTAAAGACTTCTCTCGTATTCGTCGTTTTCATGGAGATGTCTGAGAAAATCGTCGAGCACTATGACGCGATCGAGTATCTCTTCGGCGTCAGTGATTTCCGGCAGTTTTTCAAAACCACGGTATTCTGCCTCGGGAAGCCCGGTATAGAAAAGGGGCTTCTCTTTCGTAAGGCCCGTGAGGGTCATGCCCCAGGAGGTGCCCCAGAACTGTGTGTCAAGACCGAGAGAGCTGAACCAGCTTCTGTCAATCCATGATTCCGCCTTCCATTTGAGTTTCATGGCATAACCGAAACCGACACGAAAGAGAGATTCAAGAGAATTTTTTTGTATCAGTTCTTGTGCGTACCGGACATCGGTCCCGCACACTTTTTCAAGGGCTATGTTTATGTATCCCCCGGCTTTCCTGCATTTTTCCCGCAAGATGTCGGGATCGAGATCGCCGAGACCCTCGGCCGCCGTTATCCGGTTGCAAAGACCGGCGAATTCGAGCCGCGCCCGGTCGATGAGAGATGCATCGCTGATGTCCAATAATGCCTGCGCCAGAATGTTTTCCGCCCCGGCATTGAGGAGGGGGAGCGCAGGAACGGAGCTTCGAATTTCCTCATCGGTTTGGGTGAAGCGCTGCGGCAGTGTTTCCCCTGTTTCAAGAATTTTAGGATCGAGGGGAGAAAAGACGGAGGATGCCTCGTCAAAGGGGAGGAAGCCCTTTTCAGCGAGACGGGTGGTTCTCTGGAGGTACATAGCTTCTTCGATTTCCGCGGGTATGATACTGGCCACTTCTTCTATCAGATTTCTCGCATAGTTTTCGTCCTCACGGAACAGCAGATCAATGATTTCCCGTATTGTGTCGTAGTGCTTGTAATTGATGACCCTGATATAGATAACATCGTCATTGGTAAAAAATTCATCGGGAAGATCAAGCTCTTCATCTGGTCCTTTAACGATGACGTCGATATTTCTGAAGAGTATAAGGTGGGCAAGATCCTGACCTTCATTAAAAAGCCACCAGGCGAGGTGATCGGGATCGGCCTCTTTCATCCTCTCGAGCCACTGAAATGTGACGTCTCCCTTGATCTGGTCTCTGGTCCATAATTCCATGTCCAATATATACTGCCGCTGTTCTGCCGAAGCGAGTTTCAGGAGTGGGAGATACTCCTCCTCTCCGGCTTTTTTCATCAGCCAGAAAAAGTCCTGCTCCGAAAAGGTCTGCACGATCTTTGCCGGATTCGGGGCCTCGAGAATCCGTTTCGTTATATCGCCTCCGGAAAGTCTGTCGAGATCCTGCACCTGTACTTCGAGGTCTTCTGGGACAAGGTTGTTGTGGTCTTTCATATTGATTTCCTGTCCGAATAGTGTTTTTCAGCGATCATATTTTATGCCCTGGTGAGAATCCCGTCTCTCCATCTCGCGATCGATTGCGTTGATGACCGTAAGCTTGCGTTTCCCCCATTCGGGTGCCAGATATATATCCCTGTAGCCGTCCGCCGTCAATCGCTGAATCACCATCTCGGGGGGGAGTATTTCGAGTATATCGCATACCGTGTTAACGTAATCTTTCATTCCGATCATCTCAATTTTGCCTGCCTTGTAAAGAGTGCCGAGTGCTGTTCCCTCAAGGGCGAGAAGGAGATGAATCTTGATTCCCTGTATCGGGAGGGATGCGACAAGCCGTGCCGTTTTAAGAATATCATCGTGAGATTCGCCGGGGAGCCCCACGATGATATGGGTGCAGATATAAATGTCTCGTCCAGCCGTTTTCGTGACGGTATCGATAAAGGTCTGAAGATCGTGCCCGCGGTTGATAAATCTGAGGGTCTTTTCGTGCGCCGACTGGAGGCCGTATTCGAGCCAGATGTGGGAGTCCCGGGCGTATTCGGAAAAGAGCTCGATAACATCGTCGGAAATAGAATCAGGCCTGGTACCCACGGCGAGACCGATGATGTCCTCCTGGCGGAGTGCCTCATCGTAGAGTTCCTTCAGTGTTTCGTAGGGGGCATAGGTGTTGGTAAAAGTCTGAAAATACGCGATAAATTTTTCTGCGCCCCTGAGGCGTCGGAAGAGTTGTTTTGCCCTCACTATCTGTTCGCCGACCGAAGGAAGAGGACCTTCCTGTCTCAGGCGGGAGCCCCGCCCGTCGCAGTAGATGCAGCCACCCGTCGCTATTTTACCATCGCGGTTCGGGCAGGTAAATCCGGCGTCGATCTGCAGCTTATAGACCCGGCATCCGAAGGTGTTGACGAGAAAACTTTTGAAGTCGTAATAACGCTTAGTATTGTTCCAGAAATCAGGTTTTGACACGTAAGCCTCATTTTTCTATTGTCTTTTCAAACGCTATGTTATTAAATTATCGTCCGTAGTTCAAGGAGAAGGGTATGAGCTTGCCAAAGAAATTTGATGTAATCGTCGTCGGGGCAGGACACGCGGGCTGTGAAGCGGCCCTTGCCGCGGCGAGGATGGGGTGCGAAACGCTCCTTTTTAACATCAATCTCGATTCCATCGCGCTGATGTCGTGCAATCCCGCCATCGGCGGTCTCGCGAAGGCGCAGCTCGTGAAGGAAATTGACGCCCTCGGGGGTGAAATGGCGAAGATTGCCGACAAAACGGCCTGCCATTTCCGTCTCCTCAACAGTTCAAAAGGGCCCGCCGTCCAATCCTCCCGTGTGCAGTGCGATAAACAGCTCTATCGCCTGGCGATGAAAGAGGTGGTGGAACGGGAGAAGCATCTTTACATCAGGCAGGCGCTTGTGGAGAGGCTCGTCGTCGAAGATGGTGTCGTAAAGGGTGTGACGGATAATACGGGGTTTTATTACGAAGGGAACACCGTTATTATCACGGCGGGAACCTTTTTAAACGGCCTCGTTCATGTGGGCGTGTCCCGACAGTCGGCGGGAAGGGCGGGTGAAATCGCCTCGATCGGCCTGGCGGAGAATCTCAAAGAACTCGGATTCGAAATGGGGCGCATGAAAACGGGGACACCGCCCCGACTCCGAGCCTCATCCATCGATTTCTCAAACCTCGAGCGACAGGATAGCGACCCTGATCCAACCCCCTTTTCCTATACGACGAAGACATTACGGGAGGAAAGATTACCCTCCTATTTTACAGCAACGACGGCGGCAACGCACAAAATAATCAGGGAAAACATCATGCAATCCCCCCTCTATTCAGGTGCAATTAAGGGGGTGAGCGCCCGGTACTGTCCCTCCCTGGAAGATAAGGTGATGCGTTTTGAAGACAAGGGGCATCACCCCGTCGTTCTGGAGTTTGAGGGTCTCGAAACGGAAGAGATCTATTCCAAGGGTCTGGGAAACAGCCTTCCCCTCGAGCTTCAGGAAAAACTGGTCCAGTCAGTGCCCGGCCTTGAAGAGGCGGAGATAATGCGCAACGCCTATGCAATAGAGTATGACTTTGTCCAGCCCACCGAACTCAAACAGACCTTTGAAACGAAGCTCATCACAGGTCTCTATCTGGCGGGTCAGACCAACGGAACATCCGGTTATGAGGAAGCGGCCGCCCAGGGGATGTGGGCCGGGATCAATGCCGCCTGTGCGGTCCAGAAGAGGGAGCCCTTTATCCTCGATCGTTCCGAGGCCTATATGGGAGTCCTTGTCGATGATCTCGTGACACGTGGTGTTGACGAACCATACAGGATGTTTACCTCCCGCGCGGAGTACCGTCTCATATTGAGGGAAGATAACGCCACGATGCGACTCATGGGGAAGGGGCACGAACTCGGGCTCATACCGGATGACGATTACCGGGACCTGAAGGAAAAGGTTCGCCAGGTCGAGGCGGGTATCAACAACCTCTCTTCACATAAAATCTATCCCGTCACTGAGACGAACGAGATACTTGAGAAGATGAAAACGGCACCAATCAAGAATCCCGTCACGCTCTATCAGCTTCTGAAAAGGACGGAAGTTGCCTATGACGGGCTGAAGGTCTTTGATGGATGGGAAGAAATAAAAGACCGGGATATAAAACGGCAGGTAGAAATAGAAGCGAAATACGAGGGATACATAAAACGACAGAAAGAGGCAGTCGAGAAATTCAGAAGCCTGGAGGAGAAAAAAATACCCCCGGGGATAGATTATTGTGAAATACCGAGCCTTTCGAGCGAGCTGCAGAAGAAATTGACCGCCGTTTGCCCCGCCTCGTTTGGTCAGGCCCAGAGGATTCCGGGTATGACACAGGCCGCCCTCACGGCCGTCCTCATTCATGCGAAGAAAATGGAGCTCGAAAGCAAGAACGCTTCCGGCGAAAACTGATTAATCCGCAAAGATTTTCAAAGGTCAGGAGATGATATATGGGAGACGAGAAGAGACTTTCTGACACAGTAATTCGGCTGATGGAAAGGGGGGTGTCGATTCCCAATCCCTCTTCAGTCGAGATCGGCGATGATGTTGAAATTGAGAGAATTTCCAAGGGTGGAATAGTGCTGTACAGCGGCACGAAGATCTACGGGTCATCGACCCTCATTGGCTCGGGCACAAAGCTCGGATATGAGGCGCCGGTTACCCTTTCCGACTGTCAGATCGGTCCCGGAGTGGAGCTGAAGGGAGGATTTTTCAAAAAGTCGGTCTTTCTTGAGAAGGCCAATATGGCCTCGGGGGCCCAGGTGAGAGAAGGATGTATCCTTGAGGAGGAGGCCAACGGCAGTCATACGGTTGGGATCAAACAGACTATACTCTTCCCTTTTGTTACGCTGGGAAGCCTGATCAATTTCTGTGATTGTTTTATGGCCGGTGGTACGAGCAGGAAGAATCACAGCGAGGTGGGGAGTTCCTATATTCATTTCAACTACACGCCGAATCAGGACAAGGCGACGGCCTCGCTGATCGGTGATGTACCGCGGGGCGTCATGCTCGACCAGCCCCCCATTTTTCTCGGCGGTCAGGGCGGACTTGTTGGGCCGGCTCGGATAGGGTACGGAACGGTCATTGCGGCAGGAAGCGTTTACCGGGGGGATTGTCCCGAAGGGGGAAAACTTCTGAGTGAGGCCAATACAACGGGTGAAAAGGATTTCTATCCCGGCTTCTACGGGGATATTCAAAGAAGGGTCACGAACAATATCTTCTATCTTGCCAATCTTCTGGCGCTGAGAGAGTGGTACCTCCACGTGAGAA
This sequence comes from Deltaproteobacteria bacterium, assembly GCA_016933215.1. Lineage (GTDB taxonomy): Bacteria > Desulfobacterota > Syntrophia > Syntrophales > UBA2210 > JAFGBH01. Next base: position 7,547 of record JAFGBH010000099.1, read on the forward strand.
AACCCTTTTTTGAGGTGCAGGAATTTGGTGCAGAGCTTTACGAGGGTATGAGAGAAAAGCTTGATATGGCGATCGAAGAACGCCTGAAACGGTTTGCGGCACTTTCGGAAAAGATGGAGCAGTCGATGTCGATAGCAGGTCGGGTTTTCGATGGTAAGGGTGTCAAAGAGCTCATCGGGATGAAGAGGGAATTCTCGAATAACTGGTCGAGGATTGAGGAGTGCTTTGCCCGAAAATACGAGGAGAAGACTGCCCTTGATGAACGGAACGCCTTTCTCGAGATTGTCGTGGATAGTGTAGAGAAGGGGGAATCGGGGTACCTGGCGACGATTCAATCTCTCAGCGCCGATGAGAAGCGAAAAGGCACGATCTGGCTGCAGTCTATTGTCGATCATATCGCGGGCAGGGTTTTCGATCTGATCCCGTCTTATAGAAAATAAGAGCGGAATCCTGAAGAAAAAAGGGAGGAGTCCGGTCAGCATGATGACTGTCAGGAAGGTAAAAATTTCCATCGGTGAAAGGGAAACCATCTCGGGCATGCTTTCTCTCCCGGACGATTATACGAAGGGCCCATTAACCTGTGTGGTGCTTGCCCACGGTGCGGCCAACAATATGGAAAACCCTCTCATTGTATATCTGGCCGATGGTCTGGCCGGAGAGGGCTTTGCGACGGTACGGTTCAATTTTTCATATCGGGAGAGGGGACACAAGGCGCCCGATTCCCAGAAGAAACTCGTTCATACCTGGGGATGCGTTTTCAGATTTCTGATGGAAGAGTCGGGATTGAAGCCTGACAGGTTCATAGCCGCCGGGAAGTCAATGGGAGGGCGTGTGGCATCCCAGATGGTGGCGGAAGGGAGCCTGCCCGCAGACCGTCTTGTCTTTCTTGGCTATCCCCTCCACCCGCCGGGGAAAAAAGAGCAGTTGAGAGATGCACATCTTTACGAGATTTCGGTACCGATGCTCTTTTTCGCCGGTACGAGAGACTCGTTCTGCGATCTCGCCGAGCTCAAGGGGGTGCTTGGGAAACTTGATGCTTCCTGGGACCTCGAGGTTATCGAGGGTGGGGACCATTCCTTTCACCTGCCGAAGTCTTCCGAGACCGAAGAGGCCGAGGTCTGCGAGCGAATCCTGAATAGAACGGTAAACTGGCTCCGTCACTAGGAAATCATATTCAATGATAATAGATGAGAGAAACGCGAGATAATAAAAAGACGATCGCAAGCTGGGCCATTTACGACTGGGCCAATTCGGCCTTCGCGACCACGGTAATGGCCGGGTTCTTCCCCGTTTTTTTCAAGAAGGTCTGCTGCGCAGGAGTCGACCCCGTTACCAGTACGGCACGACTTGGAATAGCAAATTCGGTCTCGGGGGTTTTCGTTGCCCTCTTTGCACCAGTCCTCGGGGCGATAGCGGACAGGGGGAGCGTAAAGAAGAAGCTCCTCATTCTTTTTATGTTGACGGGGGTCGTTGCCACCTCGTCCCTCTACCTCGTGTCTGTGGGAGATTGGTGCCTTGCTGTAATCCTTTATATTATTGCGATTATCGGCTTTTCTGGGGGAAATATTTTCTACGATGCCTTCCTCCCCTTTGTTGCATCCGAAAAAAAGGTCGATTTTGTCTCGGCCCTCGGCTTTTCCCTCGGCTATCTGGGGGGTGGAATCCTCTTTGCCTTCAATGTGTGGATGACCCTGCAACCCGCGTTGTTCGGGTTTTCCGATAGTGCCGAGGCCGTCAGGGTTTCATTTATTATTGTGGGGATATGGTGGTGTGTCTTTTCGATGCCGATCCTTCTGTTCGTTCGGGAACCAGGGCCAGAGAAGAAAAAATCGGTGCCGGAAATTGTGGGAGAGGGGATAGACCAGATAAGAAAAACATTCCGGGAAGTGCGCCACCTCAAGACCATCTTCCTTTTTCTCATTGCCTACTGGCTCTATATGGACGGCGTGGACACGATTATTCGTATGGCCGTTGATTACGGAATGTCGATAGGCTTCGATCACCGGGATCTTATCCTCGCCCTCCTTCTGACACAGTTCGTGGGATTTCCCGCTGCCCTTGGATTCGGATATCTCGGGGGAAAAATAGGGACGAAGCGCGCAATATTAATTGCGCTGTCCGTATATGTCGTTGTTACCCTGTGGGGGGCCTTCATCCGGGAAAAGGAAGAGTTTTATATGCTTGCCGTTGCTATCGGTCTTGTGCAGGGGGGAGTTCAGGCGCTGAGCCGCTCCTTTTATGCCAGGATCATACCCGTCGATAAATCTGCCGAGTATTTCGGTTTTTATAATATGATAGGCAAGTTTTCCGTTGTATTGGGACCGATTCTCATCGGGATGGTTGCCCTTCTGGCACAAAATTGGGGTTTTGCGAGCCAAAGTGCGTCTCGCATCGGCATATCGGCAGTAGCGCTCCTGTTTATAGCGGGAGGCATTGTTTTCTTTTTTGTCGATGAAGAAAAGGGGAAGAAGGAAGCGGACTATCTGATGAAGGGTTCGTGAACGGAGTGAAAAAGAAAGAGGAGAAGGAACATGATGAAATTCGAAGAGCTTGAGCCTCATTTTAAAAATGCACTGATCGATACGATGAAGACGAAATCGCCATTCTGGTCGCTTCTCGGTATGGAACTCCTTGACGTCAGGAAGGGATGGGCAAAGGTGAGGCTTCCCTTTGCCCATAAACTTGTCCACCCCCTTGGAATCGCCCACGGCGGTGCGATCTTTTCGCCGGCGGATTCGGCGGTGGCCATGGCCTTGATTGGCCTGGTGGAAAAAGATGAAATTTTTACCACCGTTGAGATGAAGATTAATTATCTGATACCCTTCAAGGAGGGTGAGATTATTGCCGAGGCTAAAATAGTCTATAAGGGAAGCAAAACGGCCCTGGGTGATGTGGAGGTGAGAAATTCTAAGGGAGATCTCATTGCCAAGGGGCTTGCAACCTATATGATATTGAAAAATAATAATAATGAGAGGGCGGAATCTCATGGGTGGCGATTCCGCCCCTTTTGTCTAAGCGGCGTCGGCCGTTCTTTTTGAGATAATCTTTTTGCATGTCTCGCGCAGATCCCGTTTGAGAATCTTTCCGCTCGGTGTCTTGGGGAGTTCTTCGACAAACACCACATGCTTCGGGCACTTGAAGATGGCAAGTTCCTCCCTGCAGTGCTTGATAATCTCTCTTTCTGTTATCTTTTCGTCCTGGCGCGGGATTATCACCGCCGTGATCGCTTCAACCCACTTGGGATCGGGAATGCCCACCACGGCTACTTCCTGAACCCGCCTGTCCTTATAGATCGCCTCTTCCACTTCACTTGTCGGGACATTTTCACCGCCCGTTTTTATCATGTCCTTCTTTCTGTCGACCACCTCGATATATCGATCATCGTCGATGGTGCCGATGTCGCCCGAGTGAAACCATCCGCCCTTCATGGCATCGTCCGTTTTTTCGGGATCTTTGTAGTACATGATCATTGCATGGGGACCCCTGCCGCAGATCTCGCCGGGAGTTTTAATCGTATCGATGGGATTTCCGTCGTCATCTTCGAGTCTCGTCTCCATGTTGATGCCGCCCATGCCGGCGGAACCGAGTTTTTTCAGGGCGTCTTCCGCCTTGAGGACCGTATGATAGGGGGCGAGTTCGGTCTGACCGTAGTAGTTGTAAATCTTTGCGCCGGGAAATTTTTCTATAATTTCCTTCAGAATTTCCACGGGCATTATTGATGCGCCGTAGTAGCATTTTTTAAGGCTCGAAAGGTCGTACTTTTCAAAGTCGGCGTGTCTCAAAAGACCGATCCATACCGTGGGGGGAGCGAAAAACATCGTGGCCCTGTACTTTTCTATCTTAGCGAGAATCTGTCCGATATCGGGGCTCATCAGTATGTTGGTTCCCCCCACCCAGAAGACCGGGTTCATGAAGCAGTCCCGTTGGGCACAGTGGTAGAGAGGCAGCGCATTGATACATATATCATCGGCGTCATAGTTCCCGTCGATGATGCACCCCATGTATTCGGCCATGAGCGCCTGATTTCCGATGATCACCCCTTTGGGCAGTGATTCCGTACCGCTTGTGTAGGTCATCTGACAGGGATCTTCGATGTGCAGAATGACATCTGGTTCAGTGGTGGGATACTGTGTGTACCACTCGTCAAAATCTATAAAACTTTCATCGGCTGCTGATCTCCCGCTTCCGTCCTTTGACCAGACGAAGGTTGTGACGGTGGGCATTTCGTCGAGGACATCCTTTACCAAGTCATAGAGATCGTCCTCCACGATGAAGACCTTGCTCTCGGAATGGTTGATACAGTAGGCGATGTCTTCACCCCGTAAGAGATAATTGACTGCCAGATAGATTGCCCCGGCCTTGCAGCAGCCGAACCATGTCAGGGCATGGTGACGTGTATTGTGGGCCAGAATGGCGACGCGGTCATACTTTTCGACCCCGAGGTCGATGAGTGCATTGGCAACGCGGTTGCAATCCGCTTCCATCTCTCTATAGGTAAGGGTCGTATCTTTATAGATGAGGGCCGCCTTTTCGGGGTAATGGTAACGGCTCCTGCGGATCGTGTCTGCGATGACCCACCGGTTTACCCTGTTGTAGCGATCTCTCAGAAATTGTAAGTTTTCTTTATTAACAGTGCTGAATCGTTTTTTATCTTCTTTGGTAAAATTATTCATATCCACTCCTTCAATCTTCGAGATATATTAAAGACTCTCGTGACGTTCTATGAAGAAACAGGGTGGACCGATTTTGCGGACACAATTTGATACACGTTGAGCTCTTCGGACGATTACGTTTTGATTGTGAAAAAATTGGTTTCCTGGTCTTCAGGTAAACGACGCCGACTTTAATGCTGACAAAAGAACAAAAGGCGTGTTGCCTTCGGCCATATAGCAAAGAACGTGGTTGAATGGAAGCATAAAATTGGGTAGCATTTAAAAAAAGAAGTGAGCTGTACCGTACACCTTTTTGTGAGGATGAGATATATGCCTTTTCGAAATGGTGATTTAAAAATTCTGCCATTCATCGTCGCTCTGTTTGTTCTTTTATCCTTTATTTCGGACATTTCGGAGGCAGAGGAGACCTCTCTGAGGATACGGGGCCTTTTTGATAATGTTTCTTCCGTCGCCGGTTTTAAGACCGGCTGGGGATTCTCCTGCCTTGTGGAAGGATTGGGGAAAACGGTTCTCTTTGATACGGGAGGTGACGGAGACATCCTTCTCTATAATATGGGGAAAATGGGGATTGATCCGGGCACCGTCGATGTGATCGTCCTTTCCCATATCCATGGGGATCATGTGGGAGGGCTGAGAAAGTTTCTTCTGGAAAACCATAATGTTATCGTCTATATCCCGGCGAATTTTCCGGCTTCGTTTAAAAAGCTTATCAAGAGCGCCGGTGCCCGGTATGAAGAAGTACGAGATTCGAGACAGCTTTTTGACCGTGTTTATACCACGGGAGAGATGGGTTTATCGGTGAAGGAACAATCACTGGTGATAAATACCTGGAGGGGCCTCGTTGTTATCACGGGCTGTGCCCACCCGGGCATCGTGGATATTGTGGAAAAAGCGAAAGAAATGTGTGGCAAAAATGTCTATCTTGTAATGGGCGGGTTTCATCTTGTCGGCGCACCGGGCGACAGGATAGGAGAAATCGTCAACCGTCTGAAGGAACTCGGAGTTCAAAAAGTTGCGCCGAGTCACTGCAGCGGGCCCCTTGCCAGAAAACTCTTCAAAGAGACCTGGGGAGAAAATTTTCTGGTGTCCGGTGCGGGTTCGGTAATAGAAATCACAGACGGCCTTCCGATTGATTAAAGGCATGCAAAAGGGTATAGAAGAGTCAATACAGAAAAGGAGTGTTGAGAAGCGAACCATGAAACCGACAATACTTTTTTTGGGAACACCGGAATTTGCCGTTCCGTCCCTCGATATACTGGTAAAGAATGATTATACGATCCTCGGTGTCGTCACACAGCCCGATAAGCCGAAGGGGCGGGGAAAGAAACTGGTTCCCCCGCCGGTCAAGATATTTGCAGAGAATGCGGGAATTCCCATCTACCAGCCCGACCGGGTGAGAGATGAAACATTTTTGAGGGTTTTCAGAGAGATTTCACCCGACATGGTTGTGCTGGCCGCCTTTGGGCAGATTCTGCCCATTGAAATTATTGAACTGCCGCGAATGGGTTGCCTTAACGTACATCCATCACTCCTTCCCCTTTACAGGGGAGCGGCCCCGATTAACTGGGCCCTGATAAATGGTGAAGAAAAAACGGGCGTGACGATAATGATGATGGATGAAGGGGTCGATACGGGAGACATCCTGCTTCAGGAAGAAATGGATATTGCGCCAGATGAAATATTTGACAATCTCCATAATCGACTGTCGCAGTTGGGTGCGGAGATTCTTCTGAAGGCGGTGAAGGGCGTTGCCGAGGGAAGTATAGAGAGGAAGCCGCAGGATTCATCACGTGCCACCTATGCACCCAAGCTGACCAAGGATACGGGCTATATAGACTGGAATCAAAGTGCCCATGAAATTGTGAATCTGATCAGGGGGCTTTCATCTACGCCCGGGGCTTATGCATTCCTCAGGGACAAGAAACTGAAGATTTACCATGCCGTTCCGGGACCACTGAGCACTGGTGAAAAAGAGCCGGGCACAATCGGTCAGTTCATGGAATCAGGTCTCCAGGTCTCAACGGCGGACGGTCACGTCTATATACAGGATGTCCAGCTCGAGGGGAAAAAGAGGCTGTCGATTGACAGTTTTCTGAGGGGGTTCCGTTTGTCTCAGGATGATGTCCTGGAATAAAGAATTGTAATTCGCTTGATTGATGAAGGAAAAACATGAGGCTCTGCGTCAGATCCGAAACGCCTGATGATTATGGGGTCATTAGTGAAATCCACGATGAGGCGTTTGAAAGGCCGGATGAAGGAAGACTCGTTGAAAGGCTCAGAAAGATGTACAAATTCATTCCCGAGCTCTCCCTGGTGGCAGAGCTTGACGGCATTCCCGTGGGCCATATCCTTTTCTTTCCCGTCGAAATAAATTCAGGCGCAACGAAATATCCCACGCTGGCATTGGCTCCATTGTCCGTGATACCTCTATATCAGAAGAAAAAAATAGGAAGCACACTGGTGATCGGGGGATTGAGGAGGGCACAAAAGTTTGGTCACAAGTCAGTTATTGTGCTTGGATATCCCGAATACTATCAGAGATTTGCCTTCAAAAAGGCAAGCGATTGGGGGATACGTCCCTCTTTTGAGGTGCCCGACAATGCCTTTATGGCTCTTGAAATCGTTCTCGGGGAACTTGAAGGGAAGACGGGAATTGTTGAGTATCCCGAAGCGTTTAATGACGTGTAACGTCGGTGAGACGTCTGAATACTATGCAGAATAAGGAGAGATTGAGCACTTCGTTTTGAACTGGTGAACGAGCAAAAAAATAAATTTTCCTTAATCCCGACAATCGGGATAAGTGAGTTAACGAATTTATTTTCTGCCGGAAAACACAGAAAATAAATTCTAACTTACTAAACAAT
>JAFGBH010000025.1 GCA_016933215.1 Deltaproteobacteria bacterium
TCTCCGACTGTCAAGGAAAATGTTACTTATTATTCGCTCGCTAACCCCGCTGCAAGCAACGGGGAATGCGCTCGCTTTTCAGTTCAAGTCGCCCTACCATAAAATTCGACCGCGCCGCTGGTAGGGTCGGCTGAGATGCCCTGTTAGCCATGGTAATCGTGCCGATCAGGACGCGGTTTGATGAGTGACATCCATAATTCCGGATCCTGAAGTTTCTGAAATCCGAATTTCTCGTACACTCCATGGGCATCTTTTGTACGTAACAACCACTGATAGACATCCTTCATTTCGTTATGCTCCATCGCAAACTGAACCATTTTGCGGCTGATACCTTCTCGGCGATAGTTTTCAGACACAATTACGTCCATGATATAAGCAAATCTAATTTTATCTGATACTACGCGAAGGAAACCCACTTGTTGTTTATTTTTGTATGCGCCTACGACAAGGGCGGAGTTCTGGATGCCTTTGGAGATTTCTTTTTCAGTAATTCCTAATGACCAAAATGCATTTGAAAGCATTGCACGAATATCCGATATTCTAAGTTTATCCTGATCGGAGCTAATTTCTAGTTCCATTTGTTTTAAGTCCTTGTTGTTCGACGATTCATCTCCATGATTGAAGCTCGATGATGTTGCCTTCCGGATCAGCCAGATACACGAAGGTCAGAAGGCCGACACCTTTGACTTCGGCCGATGTGACCTCACCCAGTTTGCTGCCTCCATTTTTCAAGACTTCAGTCGTGGCTTCCGCCACGTCCTCGACTTCGAAGGCAAGATGCATGATGCCTTCACGATTGGCAGCAGCTGATGGTTTCAATTCATTGTGGGAGTATTGGTAGATCTCGAGCGTCGGCCCATCGGGCCCATGACCCGGAAGCCGAAGGTGTACACCCGCGAAACGGGCATTCTTCACACCAGTTCCCTTATCCAACCATTCGCCTGACAGATCACGCTCTGGTGGAATAAAGACACAGCCGAATACATTCTGGTAGAACTGTGCCAATGCTCGCCAGTCTTGGGCAATGATATTCGTGTGTTTGTACTTCGCTTTCATATCTTTCGTCGAACTTTATTATCAGTTGAACCTACATTTGCTTCGGGAGTTCGTATATGAAAGGATAAACTGAAAATCTGCTCCCTTGGAAATCCAATAGCACTATTATTGTGTATCCATCAATAACTTTCTTAAATATAAGACTAATATGCTGATTATCGATTAAAATGAACCATAACATTGATATCCCGGGTATCGTGCTTAAATTAACCTTAAATGTTGCCATCACCGGAGAAATTCCGGAAAGGCAGACATGGAAGGAGAAAAGTTATGCAGAGAAAGATAATAATAATCACACTCATCGCGCTGCTTGTCGTCTCAGTTGCCGTTGTTGTGCAGGCTGACAGGCGTGGATGGGGAGATGGTGATCGATACAATTACAGATCTTACTGTGGTTCACATCTTGGCTACGATGACGATTACGGACGAGGACCGGCTATAATGGGTCCCGGCATGATGTCACGAGGATGGTCCCGTGGTTATCATATGATGGAACCGGGATGGGGTTTCGGTGACCGGGAGGAATCTCTTAAATTTCTTGATGAAACGTCGAGTCTCAGAAAAGAGCTTCACGCAAAAAGGTTTGACTACCACGAGGCGTTGAGGAATCCCGAGACGAAGCCTGAAGTCATAGCTAAACTGGAAAAGGAAATGTACGATCTGGAGCAGAAAATCAGCGACAAATCACCGAGAGGATTCTGGCGGTAAAAGAGTTATCTCCAGTAGGTGATTTTTACAAAGAAGGCAGGGTCAATAAGCGCCCTGCCTTCTTTATTTATTGCTGATTGAAAGAGTTTATAGAATGGGAAAAGCAGAGGCACGCGCTTTCAAGAAAGATTGATTTTCGGAAAGAATCCATTTCCAAACGGATTTGCGGAGAAGATCATAAATATCACCTACAAATCAATAACTATCAAGGCAAATGAAGAAAAATTGGTCAGGCTTATGTCTATTGTGATCAAGAATCCCTCAGTATTTCTCGGGGGTTCTTTTTTACAATTCCATTTGCTTGCTGATCACCTCGTTCATGATCTCATAGGTCCCGCCGCCAATGGAAAAGAGCCGTGAATCACGATAGAGCCGTTCAACCAAATACTCCCGGCAATAGCCATAACCGCCGTGGATCTGCAGCGCATCATAGACCACCTTGTCGCAGGTCTTGGTGGCGAAATTCTTCGCCATGCAAACATCGCGCAAGACATCTTGACCAGCGTCTAGTTTGGCCGCCACCTGGTAGGTGAATTGCTTGGACGCTTCCACAAGGGTGGCCATCTCTGCCAGCTTGTGACGGGTAACCTGAAACCCGGTAATCGGTTTGCCGAAAGCCACCCGCTCTTTCGCGAATTTAATGGCCAGTTCCAGGGCATACTCGGCCACGGAATAGGATTGCACAGCAAGATAGAGCCGTTCCTTCTGGAAATTCACCATGATCCCGAGGAAGCCTTTATTTTCTTCACCGATAAGATTTGCCACCGGGACTTCACAATCATCAAATGCAAGCTCAGCCGTATCCGAGGCCAGCCAGCCCATTTTCTCGATCTTTTTGGAGGTGGTGAATCCGGGGGTGCCTTTTTCGATAATGAGCAGGCTGATGCCCCCAAACCCCGGCCCGCCCGTACGCACTGCCGCCGTGACATAGTCTGCCCTCGTGCCGCTGGTAATAAAGGTTTTTGATCCATTGACAAGGTAATGATCGCCCTTGCGCACTGCCTTGGTTTGAAGATTGGCCACATCGGAGCCACCGCTGGGTTCGGTAACTCCCAGAACGGCGATCATATCGCCGCACAACGCTGGCGGCACGTACTTCTGTTTTTGTTCCTCCGTGCCCATGGCTAGGATGGGTGGAACGGCTATGGCGCTGGATCCCAGACTGCACACCAGTCCCACAGAGCCGCAGCGCATCATTTCCTCCGCAAACACGATCTGATGAAAGACATCGGCCTGAGTCCCACCGTATTCTTCCGGATACCCCATGCCCAAAAAACCTTCACCGCCTGCTTTTTGATACAGCTCCCGCGGAAACGTGCCTCGTTCTTCCCACTCGTCAACAAAAGGGCTGATATTGCGGGCAATAAACTTTCTTAAACTCTCGCGGAGCATCTGGTGTGATTCATTAAAATATGCATCGGACATGGTGTACCATTCCTTTCAACGATAAATAAATTTAATGGTAATTATAGCTTCCCGCTATACATGCTGGTGCTTTAAAATCAATTGTAACCGTCTCTTGGCCGACATACGGGAAACTATCGGCATAATGCAGAAAAACCGTGGCTGAAAAATTCAGGTAATATTGATTGATCAGGCATTGCTTTTTTGCAGCGTATTTATATGAAGAGGAAATTTGATTGTCAAGGGGATTTTAGGAGGATGATTAAGCAGGAGGTTTATTGGACGTTTTTTCATGTGTCATGATGATTATAAAAACACCGACTTATTATAGTGCGAAACTGTAAAGTTTTCCGACAGTCTTCTGGTTAATACACGCCTTAGAAAGGCATAAATACTAATGATTAAAGAGAGTTGGTGTCATATTTAGAAAATGTAAAGTTTCCTTACGGGCTGAGAGGGATAATGATGTGATAAAGAGGTTCACGTATTGGAGATATTTTGTATTTTGTGATCTTGAAAAGTAAAAAATAATGATGAGATGCGTAGTATCGAATAGGTTTAGATAACGCCTGCAAATCAATAAAATAGTTTAACGTAAAAATTATCGATTACCAATTGAAGTACTGATATTTAATATATGCAGACTTCAACATTCAGTCGATTCTCGACGCCACCTACTAACAAATGACTTTAAAACATCCTGACGTTGTGAATTACGACTCGAAAGATGCAACACAGAAATCACGAACCGCTGTTGCCATTGGTCTCTTAATCGGAAGCATTCATCATGCTAAGTTGTACCTGGTAGGCATTCCAATTTCTTCAATGCATCCTTCGTACGGGTGAGCCAGTAGCTTTCGGGTGTTATCTCCATTTCCTGATAGAGAGTTTCCGCTTTCTTCAGGCTTTCCATAGCTTCTTCCTTCCGGCCCGCATTGGCAAGGAACTCACCGAGGTGAAGATACCCGACAGCGCTCCATAGTTTTAATTTGAGTTCCTCCCAGATTGAAATACCATGCCTAATCTGTTGCTCCGCCTCTTCAATAATGGCCGGGGTCATTTCCTCCACCATGCTTCCAAGAAGGACCCGTGCCATGCCCTCACAGGGTTTATTATTACACTCCTGTGAAATTCTTGAGGCCTCTTTAGCACATTCCCTGGCACGGCCCAGATTACCTGTAGCCCTAAGAGCAAAAGCAAGGAAAGAATAACTCCACGATACCACAAAGGGACTGCCAACCTCTTTCGCAAGCTTGAGTGCCTTCTCTCCAGTATCTATAGCCTTTTCATATTCTCCACAGAGATAATAACCTCCCTCGAGGTGGAGCCACGCACTCTCAAGGCCAAAAGAAATTTCCGCCTCCTCATAAATTTTAATGGCTTCTTTCGCATGCATGATTGTACTATCCCCGCATCCTGCCGCATACGTAACAGAGGCGTACATGACTTGTGTCATTCCCATCCCAAATTTATCATTGACTTCACAGGCGTTCCGGAATCCCTTCTCTAAAACATCGTTCCCTTCCTTGAACCTTCCCAGCCATGCTAATTGATGACCACAAAGCAAACAGATGCCTGAATATGCGCTATATCCCAATCCAAAAGAGTCCTTTTCCCGATGGTTTTCCTCAAGGAGAGAAATTGCCTTGCTTCCGATATCCACACATTTCTCAGCATCACCTGAATACATGTATACAACACAAAGCTGCCCTGCGCTTTGTGCCATCAGTCCAAAGTCCTTACTCTTCTCCGCCAAATTGAAACACTTCTCAGCGTATTCCAGACCGAGGGATGGGTTGCCGGCAGATGTATGATATACACCCAAACTATATTGCATCTGTACAAGGCCTTCTTCATCCCCCAACTCATAGGCAAGCTTTTCCCCATTTTGAAAGATTTCAAGGCTACCCTCCGGGTGACTCAAGAACATGAGCGGGGTTCTCATCATAAGGTACACTTCAAAATTTTTCTTTTTATTCTCCACGCTCTCCGGCTGGGCATCCAGCATGCGGACCGCTTCCTTGTAAAAACCGATGGCTTCATTGTTGGCGTAATTTTTTACCGCCTTTCCCCCGGAGAGCTTCAGGTACTCATAGGCCTTCTGGAGGTTGTCGCTCTGTGAGTAGTGGTAAGCCAGTGTCTCATAAAATTCGGGAAGGTGGTCCTGAAAGAGGCCCTCCATGACCAGGGCTATCTTTTCATGGATTAGTCTGCGTTCTTTCATCAAGAGACCATTGTAAACCACTTCCTGGGTCAGGGCATGCTTGAAGATATACTCCAGTTCAGGTTGAAGGGAGCGTGTCTTGATGAGGTCCAGCCTTTCCAGGTTCATCAGGCTTTTGTCAATGTACTCCTTCAGGTCACTTATCCTTTGCAATATCTCATAGAGGAATGCCCTTCCGATAACAGAGGCTTCCTGGAGGATACGCTTGGTCTCACGTTCCAGGCGGTCCAGTCTTGCCGAGATGACCCCTTGCACCGTGGAAGGAATATCTTTTTCGGTAAGGGCTCTGGTGAGTGTCCAGGAACCATCATCACGTGTAAGGGTATCGGTTTCAATCAAGGAGTTGATGACTTCCTCCAGGTAGAAGGGGTTCCCTTCCGCCTTGTTCCGGACAAACAACTGCAGTTGTCTGGGGATGGTTTTGGTATTGAGGAGAGACTCCACCATACCTTGGGCATCGGTGGGTGTAAGGTCCTGGAGTCTAATCTCATGATAGGACTTTATACTACCCGCCTGGTGGCTGGTGAAAAGGTTGAAGCTGGGACGATAGAGGCAAATAAAGAGTACGGGGTATTTGAGGTCTATCAGGATATTCCGCAGGAGTTCAGTTGAGGATGGGTCTGCCCAGTGGAGGTCTTCAATACACATGACCGTGGGAGCACGTCTGCAGAGGTTGGCCAGAAGCAGATGAAGAGCTTCATGGAGTTTTGCCTTCCAGTTCTCGGGGCTGACCTCTTCTATCTCCGGATAGGGAAGAGAATACAGGCTGCCGATATAGGGAATCAGGTCTTTTCTTTCTCCGAGGATTGCCCCTGCCCCGTTCTCCACTTTCTGCCTGACCTGGTCCGGGGGGTCTCCCTCCCTAATCTGCCATGCCCGGTTAAGAAGGTCAATTAACGGAAAATAGGGGATGTTCTGGGAGTACCCATAGCAATGGCCTTCTCTCCACTGGATGGCCTTAAGGTCCAGGGAGTTTTTGAACTCTTCCACCAGACGGCTCTTCCCGGTGCCGGCATCTCCGATGATGGAGAAGCTGGAGGATTTACCCTGCTTGAGATTGTCCACTGCTTCTTTGAGATGGTCCATCTCCACCTTGCGGCCAATCAGCTCTGCCCTCAAGCCGGAGAGACGATGGGTCTTGCTGTGAGCTTCCTTGGGTTTTACGACTTTGTAGATTTGAAGAGGCTCTTCTTTACCCTTAACCTTGACGGCTTTCTTCTTCTTAAATTCAAAATAATCCTCAGCACGACGGTAGGTGTCGGCTCCCACCATGATTTCATCGGCTTTAGCCAGGCCGGAAAGACGGGAGGCTATGTTAAGGGTATCCCCAAGAACTCCATGGGTACCTTTCTCCAGATTAAGCTTTCCCGTGACGACGAGGCCAGTGTTAATGCCTGTGTGCATGGAAAGAGGCTTTCCGATGCGTTTCTCAACGGAGGGGCTTAAAGCTTTTACGATGTCATGGATTTCCCTTGCCACCTTGATTGCTCTAATCGGGTCATCTTCATGGGAAGAGGGAACTCCAAATAAGGCCATGACGGCATCCCCTACGAACTTTTCAATGAAGCCTTCATACCTTGCCACCACATTGGAAATCTTCCCGAAGACTCTGTCTATAATCTCTTTCACTTCTTCAGGGTCAAGTTTCTCAGTCATGGCAGTATATCCGGAGAGGTCACTGAACATGACCGTGACGTGCTTGCGCTCACCGTGTGTGCTGAGGCGGGGAGCGGGTTCGCTGTCTTTCGTTGTGGCAGAAATTGGTGATGTCTCAGACGTGCCTGCTTCAGGCTGAACACCCTTGGCCTTCAACCCGTCAATGATACGGGTGATGGCAGGAGAAAGTCCTTCCGGCCCGACTACAATCATGGCGGTCCCGCCCAGGGCATGCCGCCATTCAGGCTGAGACTTTTTCAGCTCGGGCGGTGTCATATTAATCAATACAGGGAAGAATGGTTTGCCCCTTTCAAATGCGCCTACTACCTCTTTGGTTACCTGGTCGGAACTACAAGCATCCGGGGATGCAATCAAGACAACGGCATCGCAGTTCTCAAGGGCATGCGTTATTTGTATGAGGTAGCTTGTTCCAGCGACTACATCACGCTCAAAGTACCATGTACGGTACCCTGACGCTTCAAGTCCCTGGGAGATTTCCTGCATGACGGGGAGGTCTTTTTCAATGTGGCTCAGGAAAATACGGCGCATAAACACGTCCTATTTAATGTATGATATCATTCCAATATATACAATTAATACCCGACATGTTTCTTCTTTAGAGAAGTAAGGTAAAGCCACATGAATGTCAACTACATTATGGGCGCAGAATAATCATTACGGATTGAAAGAAAGCATCCTTGAAAGAAATAGCGATTTGTTTCTTTCAGGAAGGAACCCTTCCCAGACCCCATCACAAAACCCGACTGAATATCCCTTTATTTGCTCTGCAGGTAGTCAATTTATGGGTCTCCAAGATAAAACTGCTGAAAGCCATGGTAAGGTATAGGTTGGGATAAGCAAATCTCCAGACATACCCGAAAAGGGAATCTCGGCGTTCACTATTTTGAAGCTATTATTTCTCGATAGTGGTCACGTACCAATCAATACATTTCCCTATGTCTCCACAGTCGCACCATCTCCCGCTTGCGACGTTCGACCTCTTCCTTGACGTTAACATTGGTTAACAATCTTGAAGCCGCCGCCTTTGCCGTCTCGCGCTTCTTGACCCTCGGATATGTCTGGAGGTACGCTTCGATGCCGTTGAATTTCGTCTCGAAATACTTATCGACAAACAACAACCGCTTCTTCGTTAATTCCTTTTCCTTCTCGGCCACCGCTTAATATCCTCCATACTTCATTGCAGAAACGAGCACGATCAGCCCGAGGAAGCCGATCACAATACATTGAACTGCCGTTAGCAGCGCAGATGATTTGATGCTGTGTGTCCACTTGATGAGGTTGCCCAGACATTGATGCTGTTTGTAATGATCTTACATTTTTTAAAGACGCGGCCTCAAAAAATTGACTCTCCGCCTTGTTTTTTTTCATTCATCACCTGTTGTTGATCCCCGATAAATGACCCTGGAAATTTAAATATCTAAGCTATTTTGTGGTTATCCCTTGAATTTTACATTTTAAAGAACTATATGTTGTAGTGCTTATCATCGAGGGCTTCACAATCTATATCTTAAAATTACAAATCATCATAAATGCCCTTACTGTCAAAATACTTTACACTTTTGATTTTCTAAAAATATCCAGCATTGGTGGGCAGTTTTTTGCATATAGACCAGTCAAGTTACTTTTTACTGTCGGATTTCTTTACAGTTTCAGAACACATATTTTAAAGGGATAATAAATCGAGACTATCTCATCGCGACATCGACATATAGATTTGCCTTTTAAATCATGGGGATAGATCTTGTGTTGACCGAGTGCCTAACATCTTACGTATTATGGCACGCCTATTGCAAATTTTAACGGCATGCGTTTTGTGTTTTCTCAATATCTATCGTAACTGATTAATTTTTAACTATAAATATTTTTTAAGAAAAAAGCATCATAAAGGAGGACAAAATGAAACGTGTAGGAATTGTCGCAGGTATGATCTTATTTGTTATGGTAGGAATGGCTCAAGCTAGTTTAGTAACCATCGGCACGGCCACCTACAACGGGACAGATTATAATTTAATCTGGGATGATAACAACAACGGTAATTCGGTAATCTGGCTGGATTACAGTAATGACCCTGCCTATTGGCAAGCTCAGACTGACTGGGCTGCGGGGCTTGATTCGTCTTTAACCTACAATATCGCCGCCGCCTATAGTGTAAATTGGAGCGATGCAGCCTGGCGACTACCGGCAACCGTTGATGGTGATTGGGAACGGGGGTTCGATGGCACAACCACAGCAGGTTGGAATATTACGACTTCCGAGATGGGGCACCTCTTTTATGAGGAACTGAATAATCTGGGATTACAGGACACCTCGGACAACCGTAATGACGATTACGGTCTCCTAAGTACTGGAGCCTTTGAAAACCTTATCAACTCCGCTTACTGGTCAGGCACTCGCCATCAGGATGCATCGGCGAATGACTCGTGGGCCTTCAATATGAGCGTAGGCTATCAGGGCACCGGCATCCCGTACGGAACATGCGGCGATGGCGTTGGTGGCGGTTATGGCTTGGCCATTCGTACCGGACAAGTACAAGTGAATACGACAGTTTCTACTCCCGAACCTGCAACCATGCTCCTGTTAGGTTTCGGTATAATCAGTCTTGCGGGATTGAGGAGGAAAGTTAAAGCTTAATCAATGAACAGAAATGATTGGAAAGGCAGAGCCATTCACAAGGTTCTGCCTTTTTTATATCAAAACGGTTGCTGATTACTGATTGTAATTTTGCATGTGCGTTCAGAAGCATAAAAACAGTATTGCAGGAAGAAGAGCATTATTATATGGTGTTACATTCACAAAAAGATGGTTTTCCCGTAACAAAGCACAGCAGTTAACATCAGGATTGGTGTTTAGAAAAAATGTGGAACTGAGATTTAAATAAATGAAGCGGGACTGTTACACGGGTTTATATCGGAAATATCTGTATCGATGAAAAACAGCTCACGTTAAATTATTCATGATTATCTCGGCTACCATCCGGGCACCCATTCCAGGAGCAAGCGGGCATTTCTCGCGTCCTCGCGCCTTCATAAACAGTTCATAATTCTCCCAATTTGCAAGAGCATCGTAATATCTACCAAAAATTCGTTCCTGCACTCCCGGGCACTGAGTCGATCCGAATAAGTCCTCGAAGCGTGCCAGGTATTCTCTGCACAGGACCAAGGGGATGATGTCTTCCCAATTGATCAAATCATCATCGCCGAAACAAAGTGCGAGCGCAATAATGCCGCCAGTTACCGCTCCGCAAGGTCCGCCAGTCATTCCGAATCCCGGCATTGCCGCAAGTCCTTTTATGATATCCATTGAGCCCAAACCAAATGTTTCAAACAAGGCGGTAGTTGTTCCTCGCGCACAGTTTCTGGTGAGGTAGCAATACTCCTCAGCACGAAGCTGAACGAGATCCAAAATCTCATCGCGCCGGGGCATGACATCACTTTTAAGGAGAGATATTTGCGGGAATCCATTTTGAACATTCTTATCGAACTTTTCTTTAATAACGGGCAAGTTCCATTGCCGTTCTTCCAAGTACTTCAATCTCGCAGTGAGTGTGTCCTTCGTTTCCATATCCAACCTTCCCTGAATCTACTAAAATTACTCGCGTTCAGATCAACACCCTCCGGATAGTCAGCGCCTGATGCGACATGGACGATTCATCAAATTTATTTATTAAACAATAACTAAGCAATATAGGAATTAGAAGTCAAGAAGATTATTGACAACCATTTGAAACGCACATTTTGAGAACATTGCCAGTTAAGTACTTTCTGGAAGACATAGATCACTATCGCCACGCAAGAGGTACAGTAAGTCTTTGTCACGAAATGTTCTGTTATTATGAAGCTTCCAATATTCCGGCAACGTGGAGTCGAATGGCCTTGATAAGCCATCCTTGGGAAGTCCGGATATAATCATTGTCATAGCTTGCGAATGTCAAAGTTGTTTTGTCCTCGAAATTCCCTCCAAGCAATAACAGCCATTGCGCCTTCGCCATATCCCCGTCAATGTCTATTATCGGATTGCTGAAACTGTGCATGAAAAACTCATTGCCGGCGTCCATATCCTCAAACATTTCCAAAATCTCAGCTCGTCCCTGAGCCAGCACGCCCATTACTGGGGCTTCCCACGTTGCGTCTTCCGTAAACATTGCAGTCACTTCATTACAGAACATGACTTTATCATTCCATCCTTTATTAACGTAATGTCCATATGTGGCGTGAAGTTTTTTAATTGCTTCTATATCTTCCAATCTCTGTATTCGCTCTTCCAGCGAAAGATTCGCACTCATGTGATGCACCTCCTTTCTGGAGGGATAGTATCTTCAATATTTAAACATCTTCAGCACATAATCGATGTGCGTTCCTTGCCGTTATATCAATACCATCCTGCATCCTCATGATTAAACATTACCGGGCTTTTAAATAGAGGTCATACACATCGTCCTCTTCCAAATAGCGTGGGTTGTAGGGAGTTTGGGCATCCCCCATGGCAA
>JAFGBH010000100.1 GCA_016933215.1 Deltaproteobacteria bacterium
TAGTGTATCAATTATTAATTCTACCTTTCTGAAGATTGAAGCTCCCCGCAATCCCGTATAAGCGGGATCTCCGCTTTTGCTCCGACAAGTTGCGGGGAATCTCCGACTGTTTAGTAAGTTAGAGTTTATTTTCTGTGTTTTCTGGCAGAAAATAATTTCGTTAACGCACTTATCCCGATTATCGGGTTTAAGGAATAATGTATTTTCTATTCGCTTGCTAACCCCGCCGCAAGCAGCGGGGAATACCCTCACTTCCCAGTTCAAGATTAAAGAAACATCTAATAAAGGTCCATGAAATCCCCATGCTCTGTTTTGTAATCAGATACCATCTTGTCATGGTTGCCGCGATGGCATATCCAGCAATTCACCTGATCAGCCCTTCTTCCACTGCTGTGAGACCAGTTTAGAAATTCATGATTGTCATAATGTACCATCTTCAGCATCTCGCGTGCCCGATTCTTATAACCAAGGACCTTTTTCAACGATTCATCTGTTATTGCCGACGAATCGTCCAGGGTAAACTCCCCTTGTATCCACTGATCCTTCCGTATGCTGTTGGAATCAATGTCAGCAGACGCTTTGTGACAGAAATTGCACTTCACATTCAATGACTCGCTAAAATGGATCATTGCCTGTGAAACTTGATGACGCTCCAGTATCTTGAGGTTCTGGGCATGCATAATGTGGTGATGCATGGGGAACCCTCTCCCGCCCATCATGCCCTGTGCATAAATATATGCTGCCGTTGCTACAAAGAGGGTTACGAAGAAAAGAATCAAGATTTTTTTCATAGATCACCTCACTTAATCGTAATGATGATTGCCAAATTACATGAAGATCACCAGTCTGTAATACTTTTATGTATGTATTTTTACGCCATGTCTTCTATCGTCAGAGAGAATCTCACGGGATGCGATTTTTATGGTAACGCGGATGTTGGGATCAGGTCTCGTTTTTTGCTATTTCAGTTGAAACATAACATAAAAAACAAAACCCCGTCTCTTTTGAGAAACAGGATTTTCAACGTTCAGCCCATAGTTACTCCCGTTAAAATATGTCAGAGCAACAAGACTATCATAGAACAAAACTTTATAAAATCCGATAATAAAGATACCCCCTCAAAAAATTTCAGTCAAGGACATTATTCTCAGTCTGCGGTGGCACTCCCTGATTGGCGGAGGTCATCGATCATGCCGACCCTCATGGGTAAATGACAAAAAAAGTATTTCCAGGACCGGGGGAATCAGCAATATGGAATATTACCAATTACCCCTTTCTCCGCAACCAGAGCAGATCGCTGAACCTTCGAGACGGGGGGAAAATACCCTCTTTCACGTGGCGGACATCTTCGATGGAATAAAAAGCCCTGGGATTGTAGGTTTGTATGCTCCGGACGACCGATTCCGTTTTATCCCTGTCGATGACGGTGAAAAGAAGAGTGACCGGTCCCGTGGCACCTTCGGCAGCTACAGTGGTAACGCCGTATCCCGATGATCTGAGGTATTTAGTAAGTTCTGTGGCGTCTTTCTGGGTGATGATGCGCAAAATAATCCTCCCGACGGCCAGTCGTTCCTCTACAAAGATACCTAAAAGATTCCCCGTGGCAAAACCAACAGCATAGGCGAGATAATAGACGGGGTTATTCAGGTTTCGCATAATCTGACCGATAGCGATTAGCCATATGAGGATCTCGAAAAATCCGAAAATGGGAGCGAGAAATTTCATTCCCCGGGAGATATAGATGATGCGTATCGTACCGAGAGTCACATCTACAATACGTGCGAGTACAATTAAAAGGGGGATGACAACCCATGTGACAAATGGTGAATCAAAAAATGGTAATATTTCCATAGCACTGTTTCTTCTTTCTTATATGACGAGTTTTCAATCGTCTTTTTTTAACAGAAAATCAAGGTAACAAGAAAAATAAGCAGGGAAAGCAGCACAGCTCAAGGGGAGTGCCAATTCTGGCCGATGAGCGAGACGAGCAGCTTATCCCTCAATACCCCGTTTACGACAGCAACAAAGACAAGGAGAATCCATAGTCCCAAAATCTTAACTACAAACATTAACATCATAAGTCCTCAATCCAGATGTTTTCAGTCAAAGAGATGTCTTTCAAGAAATTCGGTCTCTACCGTTACATTCTCTTTAAAAAACTCGCCTACATAGGGGTCAAAGTGGTTGCAGGGCAACCGGTGAAGGGTGACGTTTTTTATCCGTGCCGCCGTTTTTACCACCGCCTTTATGGGAATCAGAGAATCTTTTTCGGCGGTGACCATAAGGACGGGACTCTCGACGCGACCCGCCTGCCGCATGGGACTGTAAAGGGGAACGAGGAGTAAGACCCGGGCCGGCACCTTGTTTTCCCAGGAAGAGTCTTCGGGAATCAAGGCAGAGTAGCCGGCCATGCATTCCTCGGTGTTCATGATGGCAAATTCATCGGGGGGTCCTATTGCAGGCACACAGTAAGGGGAGCGAAATGTTAATTTTCTGCCCAGATCACGCCATCCGGCAATAACCGCCGTTACTATATCTTTCGGTTTTCGTATCACCGTTGAGGCAATTCCACCAACAAAAGGCACCTGTGATATGACGGCGGCGATTTCTGGATGCCGTGCCGCCACACAAATCACATGGCCACCGCTGAAGGAAGAACCCCAGAGAGCAATCTTATCCGTATTGACATCGGGAAGGGCCTTGACATGGGCTAAGGCCGCTTCCCAGTCCCTGATGTGGCGATAGGGATTGACCAGGTTTCGCGGACTCCCCTCACTGTCGCCGAAGTTTCTGTAATCAAAGAGAAATACGCCGATACCCTTCGCGGAAAAACTCTCGGCAAAGAGGGGTAAACCGAAGGTCCTCTCGGCAGCGAACCCATGGGCCATGATCAAAACCGGAGGATTTTTCGCACCCTCGGGCCTGTAAAGCCATCCGGCACATTTCATCCCTCCACTTATAAAATAGTCGTCGGAGCGCGTAAACTGCAATGATCGTTTATTTTCTGTCATCGACAACACCACCCATGGTTAATGAAGATTAAAGTAAAGGCGGTTATTTTTTCTGCTCTTCCCGTTCCTTTTTCAGTCGCTCCCGAATTGCATACCACTTTTCAAGCCGTTCTTTGATGATCTTTTCATATCCCCGGTTGGTGGGTGCGTAATAGGTCTCTCCCCGCAGTTTCTCGGGCAGGTATTCCTGGGGAATATAGGCACCGGGATAATCGTGGGCATATCGGTAGCCCTTGCCGTAATCGAGGTCTTTCATTAATCTTGTCGGGGCGTTTCTGATATGGAGGGGAACGGGGAGATAACCGCTCTTTTTTATGGCTCCCCTTACCTTTCCGAAACCGTCATAGAGAGCATTGCTTTTCGGCGCAGTCGCGAGATAGACAGCGGCCTGGGCAAGTGCCAGATCGCCCTCGGGAAGTCCGATAAAATGAAAGGCCTGCATGGCGGAAACTGCAATGGAAAGGGCGTTCGGGTCCGCATTTCCCACATCTTCCGAGGCAAACCTCACCATCCTTCGGGCAATGTAGAGGGGATCTTCGCCCGCATCGAGCATGCGGCCCAGCCAGTACATGGCCGCATCGGGATCGCTCCCTCTCAGGCTCTTATGAAAGGCGGAGATAAGGTTGTAATGCTCTTCCCCTTCCTTGTCATAAAGAAGGGCCTTTTTCTGAACGGCCTCCTCGACGATTGCAAGGGTAATCTTTTTCTTGCCCCGACGCTCCTTGACAAGCGATGCCGCTCCCTCGAGATTATTGAGGGCTGTTCGGGCATCTCCGTCGGCGGCCCGTATAATATGTTGCAGAGTTTTTTCATCAGCAGAGAGAGAAAGGGCACCGAGACCTCTTTCTTTATCGTTAAGGGCGCGTTTCAGCATGGTCAGGAGCTCCTCCTCCGAATAGGGATGGAGAACCATAACTCGAACCCTTGAAAGGAGGGGGGATATGACCTCGAAGGATGGATTTTCCGTGGTGGCACCGATGAGGGTCAAAAGACCGCTTTCCACATGGTAGAGAAAGGCATCCTGCTGGGCCTTATTGAAACGGTGAATCTCGTCGACAAAAAGGATGGTTTTTTTGTTGTGATAACGGAGCTGTGATTTCGCCTCCGATATGACGGCCTTAATTTCCTTGACACCGGAGAGGACGGCGGAAAACATCTCGAAATGAGATGCTGTCTCATTGGCGATGATCCTGGCGAGCGTCGTCTTTCCCGAACCGGGAGGGCCCCAGAAAATAACGGAAAAAATCCGGTCCTCCTCAATGGCACGCCGAAGAAGGCTCCCTTTTCCTACAAGATGCCCCTGACCGACAAAGGCATCCAGGTTTCCCGGCCTCATCCTGTCCGCCAGCGGACGACCCATCATTTCCGTTTTGTTTTCCCGCTCATCGAAGAGGTGCATGAAGAGCACTGCCCCTTAACGTCAGATCGTCATACAATCCTGACTTATTTCAGGGGGCACAATACCACACTTTGAGAAAATTCTAAATTTTCTTACGCTTCTTCACTTCATCGACGATCTCGAATATGGTGGTGATCTTGTCTTTCGGCGGTGCGTTGAAACAGCGGTCCCATTCATCCTTCGAAAGGAATGCACCCAAATGCTGCTCGACGGGAATTAAATCCTGCCAGCACCGTATAATCCTCGGGCAGGGAAGATCACCCTGTTCTTTTCTGCAGTAGGCAAAGGTAATCTCCCCTCCCAATCTGGGACATCTCAAAACCAAATGGTCAAATCTTTTCATTATCATTCCATTTATACGTTTAAAGTCTAAAGTTAATTGTAACTTGAAACTCGACGGTCTCGTAAAAAGTGAAGCTCCCCGCCCACAGGGCAGGGCTTGCGGGTGTGCCCCCGGTTAAAAAAGATGTCATTGGAGTCCCGATATGATCCCGATTTATCGGGAAGCAATCTCGTACACCATAACCGGCTGTATTCATTAGATTGCTTCGTCGCTGCGCTTCTCGCAATGACCCGCTTCAAAACTTTTTACGAAGCCATGAAATTTGAAACTCTCTTTTACGGCTTCGGGTACTGGCCAAGGACCTTCTTCGCCCTTTCGATCTCTTCTAGCGGAAGCGGATAATCAAACAGTTTTCCGGTGAGATAGGCATCGTACGAAGCGAGGTCTACCAGTCCGTGACCGCTCCAGTTGAAGAGAATCACCTTTTCTTTTCCCTCTTCCTTCGCCCGGTTCGCCTCCTGGATTACTGATGCAATGGCGTGATTCGTCTCGGGAGCGGGGATGAAGGCCTCGGACCGTGCCCACTGAACTCCTGCCTCAAACGTCTCAAGCTGATGATACGCCCGTGGCTCGATAATGTTTTCTTTCACGAGATGGCTGATAATCGGAGCCATGCCGTGATACCGAAGCCCTCCCGCATGAATCGGCGCGGGAACAAAATCGTGACCCAGAGAGTACATCGCCAGAAGCGGCGTCGACATTGCGAGGTCTCCAAAATCATACCCAAAGGGAGCCATCGTGAGGGTCGGGCAGGATGACGGCTCGGCGGCGATAATCGAAATATCTTTGCCGTGGATCTTGTCTCTCGCAAATGGGAGGGCAAGACCGGCAAAATTACTTCCGCCACCGGCGCAGCCGATCACCACATCCGGATAATCACCGACTTTCTCGAGCTGTTTCTGTGCCTCAAGGCCGATAATCGTCTGATGGAGGAGCACATGATTGAGAACGCTTCCCAGCGAGTAGCGTGCATCACCGTTGCCGACGGCATCCTCGATCGCCTCGCTTATGGCAATGCCGAGACTTCCGGGTGAATCGGGGTGTTCGGCAAGAACTTTTCTCCCCGTTTCCGTCTCTTCGCTCGGGCTCGGAAAGCAGGTGCCTCCCCATGTCTGCATCATCAAACGGCGGTACGGCTTCTGATCGTAGCTGACCCTGACCATGAACACCCGGCACTCGAGGCCGAACATGTTGCAGGCCATGCTGAGAGCACTTCCCCACTGACCGGCGCCTGTTTCGGTCGAAATCTTCTTTATCCCGAATTCCTTGTTGTAATAGGCCTGCGCGACAGCCGTATTCGGCTTGTGAGAACCGGCAGGACTTACCCCTTCATGCTTGTAATAGATCTTCACCGGGGCATCCAGAATCTTCTCAAGATTATAGGCCCGGTATAACGGACTCGGTCTCCAGAGCATATACTTTTCCAGAACCTCTTCGGGTATGTCGATCCAGCGGTCGGGACTCATTTCCTGTTCTATCAGATTCATGGGAAAAATGGCCGCCATGTCTTCGGCTGCCAGAGGTTTCCCCGTTCCCGGATGAAGCGGCGGACTCATCGGCGTCGGCATATCTGCCATGATATTGTACCACTGCCTCGGTATCTCGCTCTCATTCAAAAATACCTTTGTCTGTCTCATAGATCATCCTCCTTTACTGAAATAAAATTTAAAATCAAATTTGTTGTTTCCAAAATAAAAAAAAGCCACGGGATTTACCGTGGCTTCCTCTACCATATAAAAAAAACCGTGGGTGAATCCTTCTCCATACCCACGGCTCTCAATCTCTATTTACATGTACCAGAGCTTATGCGGGCAGGTCTTTTTCAGCCTGCCACCACCAAAAACGTCTTTTCGCTATCCCTGATACCTTCATACTTTCTTCCTTCACCAATCTATGTTGATTTTCTTAACATAAGGAAAAAACGGTTGTCAAGAATAAAAAAGCCGATGAATCCGAGGGTCTTTTTTACTCCCCTTCTCCGGCTGCCCCCTTCTTTGCGCCATATTCTTTGAAAAACCTGACCGTCTCTCCGTTAAGAAGAAAATAGGTAGCAACCGAAAAGATGCCGATATTGACAACCGCAATAAGAGAGGGAGAAGAGAAGATCTCTCCCTTTTCATTGAGATTGTACAGATTATGAAAGCTCGCCGCGATAAACAGTGCATTGTAAACAATGCAGAGTATCCTTCCCCAGTTTCGAATCGAATAGACGATGACGCAACAGAAAATACCGAGCGTCGCCTGTATGAAGGGGATCTGCCCGTAGAAAGCAGCACTTGCAATGATAAAAAATGCCCAGCCACCGAAGAGGCTTATAATGGCAATTTTCACATTGCGGGGGAGAAGGTTAAAGGCACGCTGTTCCATTTGTATACCCTTTGAAGCTCCCCGCAAAAAGTTGCGGGGAATCTCCGACTGTTAAGGAAAATTTTATTTTTGGGTCTTGACTAGAACAGCACTATGAAATGTGCTAAAAGTCTAGTCATGTCAATAAGTAACAAGTATATAAAAAATGCCAAGA
>JAFGBH010000101.1 GCA_016933215.1 Deltaproteobacteria bacterium
AAGCTCCCCGCAATCCCGTATAAGCGGGATCTCCGCTTTGCTCTGACACGTTGCGGGGAATCTCCGATTGTTTAGTAAGTTAGAATTCATTTTCTGTGTTTTCTGACAGAAAATAAATTCGTTAACTCACTTATCCCGATTGTCGGGATTAAGGAAAATGTTTATTATGTATTCGCTCGCTAACCCCGCCGCGAGCAGCGGGGTATGCGCTCGCTGTTCAATTCAAAATTTCAGTGCGGAAAACAGGTGAATGAGAAGATTTACAATCGTTTCGGATTTTAAACCCGGCGGGGATCAACCAGGGGCGATTGATGCCCTGGCTGAGGGTATCGAAAAGGGACTCGACAATCAGGTGCTCCTGGGTGTCACCGGTTCGGGGAAGACCTTCACCATAGCGAATGTCATCGAGCGTGCGCAGAGGCCGGCCCTCATTATCGCCCACAACAAGACGCTGGCTGCCCAGCTCTTCAATGAATTCAGGCTCCTGTTTCCTGAAAATGCCGTGGAATATTTCGTGAGCTATTATGATTATTACCAGCCCGAGGCCTATCTTCCCACCACCGATACCTACATAGAAAAGGATGCGTCGATAAACGACGATATCGACAAGCTCCGTCATTCTACCACCCGTTCGCTCCTGGAGAGACGCGACGTGATTGTCGTGGCGAGCGTATCATGTATCTACGGCATCGGTGCGCCGGAGATGTACTCGAAGATGCAGCTTTTTCTCAAAGAAGACGATGACTTCGGGAGGGACAGTCTTCTCAAACGTCTGGTGGAAATACAGTACGAGAGAAATGATATTGATTTTCACCGGGGGACCTTCCGGGTCCGTGGCGATGTGGTGGAGATTTTCCCGCCCTACGCCGAGGAGCATGTGATCAGGATCGATTTTTTTGGTGATGTCGTCGAGAGTATATCCGTCGTCGATCCCCTCCGCGGCCGGATTATTCGGAGTGAAAACGCGGTGACAATATATCCGGGGAGTCATTATGTGACGGATGAAGAAAATATGAGAAGGGCCGTCGACGCAATCAGAGAGGAACTGGCGGAGAGACTCGTGAAACTGCGCTCCCTAAACAAACTCCTGGAGGCCCAGAGGCTTGAACAGCGGACCCTGTTTGATCTGGAAATGATCCAGGAGATGGGCTACTGCCAGGGAATAGAAAACTATTCACGGCACATAACGGGGAGACAAAAGGGTAAACCGCCCCCCACGCTGATGGAGTATCTCCCCAAGGACAGCCTGATCATTATAGACGAAAGCCACGTCACCGTTCCACAGCTGAACGGGATGTACCGGGGAGACCGTTCGAGAAAGGAAAATCTCGTGGAGTACGGCTTCAGGCTTCCCTCGGCCCTCGACAACCGCCCCCTCATGTTTGAGGAATTCGAGGCCATTCCGAATCAGCGGCTTTACGTTTCGGCAACTCCCGCCGTATACGAGATTGAGAAATCCCGGGGCCGGGTGGTTGAGCAGATAATCAGGCCCACGGGACTTATGGACCCGGAGGTAATCGTAAAGCCTGTCACGCATCAGGTGGATGACCTTTTAGGGGAGATAAGAAAACGGGTGGAACGCGGCGAGCGAGTCCTGGTGACCACGCTCACCAAGCGGATGGCGGAAAACCTTGCCGAATATTATCAGAATCTCGGGATGCGCGTCAGTTATCTCCATTCCGACATAAAAACCCTGGAACGCGTCGCCATTATCCGGGATCTGAGGATGGGAAAATTCGACACCCTGATCGGCGTCAATCTTCTGAGAGAGGGGCTCGATATACCGGAGGTTTCCCTCGTCGCCATTCTCGATGCCGATAAGGAGGGATTTCTCCGCTCGGAACGCTCGCTAATCCAGACGAGCGGTCGCACTGCCCGGAATGTGAACGGTCAGGTGATTATGTATGCCGATATCATTACTCCCTCGATCAAGGCGTGTCTCGACGAGACGAAGAGACGGCGGCGAATTCAGGAAGATTACAACAGAGAGTGGGGCATTACCCCGGAGACTATCAAGAAGGAGATCAACGACATTCTCGCCTCTATTTACGAGGCGGATTACATGACTGTTCCCGTCGAGGAGCGGATCGAAAAGTATGTCTCGGAAAAGGATATCCAGTCATCGATACGGGAATTGACGAAGGAGATGAAGAAGGCGGCGAAGAACATGGAGTTTGAGCGGGCGGCTGAGCTGAGGGACGAAATCAGGGAACTCTCCCGTCTCGAGACGGAACTTGGGATATGGGGGTAGCCGGTGGAAGACACTCTTCTTGAAAAGATGACGAAGGGGGCCCCAGCGAGGCCCGGCGTCTATCTTATGAAGGATAAAGATAATGCCGTAATCTATGTGGGCAAGGCTAGAAACCTGCGGGCACGGGTCCGTTCCTACATAGGGGCAAAGGACAGCCGTCCCATGATTCCCTTCCTTGTTTCGCGGATAAACGATATCGAGTTTGTCGTGACCGGGACGGAAAAAGAAGCGCTCATTCTCGAGAACACCCTAATAAAGAAGAACAGACCCCGCTACAATGTCAACCTCAGAGATGATAAAAATTACTTCAGTATACGGGTTGATCCGGGTGAGGAATATCCGCGCCTTGAGCTGGTGCGACACATGAAAAATGACGGCGCCCGCTATTTCGGCCCCTATTCGTCGAGCCAAGCGGTAAAGGAGACGCTCAGAGCCATTCAAAAGGTATTTCCCCTGAGGACCTGCAGGGAGCGGGCCTTCAGGAAGCGAACGAGACCCTGCATCGAATACGAGATAAAGCGATGTTCCGCCCCCTGCTGCGACTACATTTCGAGCAGTGATTACAAGAAGATTCTCTCCGACGCGATGCTTTTTCTTGAAGGTCGCGAGAAGAAGCTGATTTCCAATCTCCGTTTACGAATGAAGGAGGCGTCGAAGGCGTTGAAGTTCGAAGACGCTGCAGCTCTCAGGGACAGCATCAATGCCATAGAAAAAACACTGGAAAGACAGCGCGTCGTTTCCACGTCCTTCAAGGATCAGGACGTCTACGGGCTCTTCCGTGCGGGAAACAGTACCCAGATCTACGCCCTTTATGTGAGAAAGGGAAAGATTATCGGGCAGAGAAAAGTTCCGCTCTTCAAGACGAGGGCCGGATCGCCTGAGATACTCTCCTCCTTTCTCAAACAGTACTACGATGGCGATGTTGCCATACCGGAAGAGGTGATCATTCCGGAGGAGATTGAGGATAGGGACGTTGTTATGGAATGGATGAGGGACAAGAGGCGAAGGAAAGTTTCGCTTCTGGTCCCAAAACGGGGAGGGAGGGCGGACCTTCTCAAAATTGCCGTAAAGAATGCGGAAAATGTCTTTGCTGCCCAGAAAGATTCCAAGGCGGAAAGAGAAAAAACGCTCCATCTTCTCGCCGGTAAATTGTATCTGAAAAAGTTACCCCGAAGGATAGAGTGTTTTGATATTTCCAATCTGCAGGGGAAATACGCCGTGGGGTCCATGGTTACCTTCAGAGACGGGGAGCCCGACAGGGCAGGATACCGGCGTTTCAGAATCAGGACGAAAGAAGGTGCCGACGACTATGGGATGATACGGGAGGTTCTGGAAAGGCGTTATAGGAAAGGGGAAAACCTCCCCGATCTTATCGTCGTGGACGGTGGAAAAGGCCAGCTCGGCGTTGCAATTTCAGTTGCCTGCGAGCTTGGCATTGAAAATGTCGATATAATCGGCCTTGCAAAGGAATCGAGGATAATGCCCGGCGAAGGCCTGAAGATTGTCCGTAAGGATGTGGACAGGATCTATGTACCGAAGAGGAAAAACCCCGTTTATCTTACCAAACATCCCCCGGCACTATTTCTGCTTCAGAGGGTGCGGGACGAGGCCCACCGATTTGCCGTGACCTACCACAGGAAACTCAAGGAAAAGGGTGATTTCCATTCCATTCTGGATGACATTCCCGGCATTGGAAAAAAGAGGAAAGAGGTGCTCCTCGCCCATTTTCGTGACGTGGAAAAGATACGAACAGCCTCAAAAGAAGAGCTTCATAATGTCCCGGGAATAGGGAAAGGGGCGGCATCGGGGATTTTCGAACATTTCCGTAAAGCCCCTTTTCCCTGATTCTACACTGGTTTGAAATATAGCTATGGAAACCTGCGGGTGCCGGTTGTTATTCCTTCAGTTTTTCGATGATCTCATCATGTTCGGGAAATCGGCCCGTTTTAAATTTAGAGTAAATCATATCGCCGTCGGCGATCACATCGAATATGCCGCCGCCACCGGCGACGAGCGTTGCATCGACCCCGAAAACACCCCTCAGTTCGTCCGCCAGACTGGCGGCTCTCGGTTTGTAGTTTCACTCTGCACAGTAGTGAATCTCGATCTTCATTTTTCAGCTCCCTTTCTATTATATTTCAAAGGAACGACCCGAATCTCAGAGCCGTGAAGGTTTCGAAAAGACCAGGAAGCGGACTTCCGCCTATTATCATAAATTTGCGTTTTTATAATGCGGGCATTATTCTATCACAAATTTCTGATCTGAGCATGTACTGATTGGGATAAATTAGGTGCCGGCAATTCATTTGGGGAAGGACACACCTTCACTGAATCTGTTTTACGAGTTTCAGCTGCTACTTCCTGTACTCATCAGATTTGAAATTGAACAAAGGATGCCAGCTTTCTTGTGGTAATCAGTGAATGCAAGCATATTTACGTTAAAAAAGGGCGCTGTCTATAATTTCACACATCGTGATAATTGAAAGTATTTTTATTAATATTTAGAGGACTGTTAATTTTCCTTTAAGGGCTAAATCTTCCATTTGTTTAAATTGCTTTTCAACTTCCTCTGGTATTGCTATTTCTTTCAGAGTTTTAAATTTTGGATCATGAGGTTTGCGCTCAGGTACTTTGCAGTCGAAAATTTCGCCTAAAATGTGATTCATAAGTTCTATCCTATAATCAATTAAGTAACATTGAACATCAATTAATCTTGAACTTATATCTTCACATTTTCTTTGAAATTCTGATTCTTCTATGGCTGGCAAATCAGCGAGTGGCATGATGAAAGTTTCTCTTAAGAATTTTATATCACTACTTAATTCGTTTATCTTAAGTAGAATATACTTCCTAAAATGATCGAATTTAATAACAGCAATTTCATTTGACTCTATGGCTAAGATAAAGGTTACGTGCTGCTTGTGGAGTTCTATAGAATAATTAAAAAGGGTCTTGACTAGAACAGCACTATGAAATGTGCTAAAAGTCTAGTCATGTCAATAAGTAACAAGTATATAAAAAATGCCAAGAT
>JAFGBH010000026.1 GCA_016933215.1 Deltaproteobacteria bacterium
ATTGAAGCTCCCCGCAATCCCGTATAAGCGGGATCTCCGCTTTTGCTCCGACACGTTGCGGGGAATCTCCGACTGTTTAGTAAGTTAGAATTTATTTTTTGTGTTTTCTGGCAGATAATAAGTTCGTTAACTCACTTATCCCGATTGTCGGGATTAAGGAATAATTTATTTTTATTCGCTCGCTAACCCCGCTGCAGACAGCGGGAAATGCACTCGCTGTTCAGTTCATTTTCTCCTTGACAACGCAAGAAGCTTCCTGTTAGGTAGCTTGATTCTTTACGCAGCCCAATGGGCCGTTAGCTCAGCCCGGTAGAGCAGTTGACTTTTAATCAATTGGTCAGGGGTTCAAATCCCCTACGGCCCACCAGATGATAAAAAGGGATTGAATGTTCAAAACGTTCAATCCCTTTTTTATTAAGTTAAAGTAATGCCTTGCTAATGCTTCCCGTTATAAGCTGTATATCGTATGTCACTCACCGGAATCTTCAAAAGGCCCGTATCGAGACTTTCTCCCGGTATTTTCTCCATACATTCCTCAAGAGTCATCGCGCCCTTCGAATACTCATAGGCGGCGATCATCATTTCCTGCGCCTTTTCTTTCGCCAGCTCAAAGAGCTCTGTCACCGACGTGACTTTTTTCTCGCCCGACACAAGATCCCGGTACTGTACATTTTTTGTCGAGCCGCAATCACGACTCCTCACGCCTCTGTAAAAAAGAGGGATCAGATCGGGGTCTCTCAGCAACCCGAACATATTTATTACAAGGGCGGCAAGATAGGCTGCAGTGTTTGTAAAACATCTGTTGAATCGCATCTGCCTGACAAAAGTCCGTCGTATGGTCGAGAGGGGGAGAGAAAACTTATCGGCGATAAGTGACTCGAAGATGAGGCCCTCCATGAACTCGGGTTTGAATAGGGAATGCATGCGAAAGGTATTTCCGATAACTATATCGAGGCATGTTTCCATATACCGGTGCCGGTATTTTACGCTCCCTTCCATCTCTTTCTGCGTATAATAGTTGCCCGTAAGATAATAAATGACGGGATGGAATGTCATATCGAGGGCGCAATGGGTAATATACCCCAGGATATGAGCGAGGTCCCTATCAGATTCTCCCTTCTTAAGAACATCGATGATTATTTCATTGGTGGGATTGCCGTCTTTTCCATGGAGCGTGTCCGATATTTTGACGATTGCCTCAGCCTTCCCATAGAAAAACGTATCGGCCATGACGGCCCCTAAATAGTAATATTTCTTCTCTCTCGAAAGGAGGGTGAAAAGATCCAAATTCTCAAGCCCCTTCCGCACCATCTCTGCAAAAAAAATGTGTGTATTTTCCTTCGGCATACAAAATGACCCTCAGATTGTTTTCATTTTATACCATATTTGTACTGAAACTTAATGTCATATTTTTGACCCACCATCATTCCAGGACAGGTCATGACGCAAGGTATGCCTCTCAACTCTCAGGTCATTATAAAACCCGGAAGGGGAATCCATAATATGTTCCGTATCCAATATGTTACCTCTCGTGAATGAAATTTGACGCGGCACGTCAATGAAAAATATGAATCCACAGAGTTGTTGACAAGACTGTTGATAAGCCTGTTTATAAAGTATGCAAGTGTGCTAAAGTTTCAACTTTATACCGATTTGCATATTGTATAGGCAAATAATAATACCTTATATATCAAGCACTTAAAATATTTATGCCTGATTTTAGCAGGTTACCGAACTGCCATAAAAAAGATATAAACAGCTCCTTGAAAAACAAAGGAATATCGGTCAGTTTTGGAACAGTGGTCAGTAAATCCACGTCTTTACCGCCCCCGCAAAGTATGGTACCTATAGTCTGTCTCATTGAATCTTCCCGCATCCTGATGCGGGGAATGCTCACTTCTCAGTTCAGTTTCAAACCAGGACAGGTTTCGCAAATGAAATACACACGAGGGCGGCAGGGTGCTCCCGAAAAGGCCAAGAGACCGAGACACCGCAATTATCGAAAGGGGCCCCGCACCAAGACTCACGAACAATATGTACGGATGAAGCCGGAGCGAGACCCGGCCCTGAAGGAGATCTTTTCCCGGATCGGGAGACCTAAACCGGCACCCTTTACCCCCGACTCCTTCCAGGAAGAGGCGCTTGAAGCAATCAAGAAAACAGACTGTCTCGTCATAGCGCCCACGGGTGCGGGGAAGACCTGGATTGCCGAAAAGGCAATCGAACACACCTTTAATGGGGGCGGCCGATCCTGGTATGCCTCTCCCCTGAAGGCCCTTACCAATTCCAAATGGGTGGAATTCGGAGCCGCCTTTCATGAGAAGAATGTGGGTATCCTCACGGGAGACACAAAGGAAAACTCCGATGCCCCCATTATCGTGGGAACCACTGAAATCTTGAGAAATCAACTCTACGACGCCATGCACAGGGGAGAAGATTTCGACTGTGATCTCGTAATCCTCGACGAAGCGCACTATCTCGGCGACAACGAGAGGGGGGTCGTCTGGGAAGAAATCATGATGTATCTTCCCCCGAGGATCAACCTCCTTCTTCTCTCAGCCACCGTTGGAAACGGAAGGGAAATCGCCTCATGGCTCGGCTCCCTCAGGAAAAAGGCCTGTTTCGTCGTCGAAGAGGACAGAAGACCCGTGCCGCTCTATCCCCTTTTTCTCCACCCGTCAGGGCGATTGATGCCCCTTCTGCGGGGTAAGAAAATCTTTGATAAGGTTTCGTCCTATCTCGAAAAGGAGGCAAAACAAGGAAAGACACGATATAAACTCCCTCCCTTTGACGAAATCATAACGGTTTTGAGAAAGCTTCACCTCCTTCCCGCCATATTCTTCCTCAAATCGAGAGAAGAATGCAACGTGGCCGTAAGTTTCTGCAGGACTCACCTGGACTGGAAAATGGAGGAATCTCTCGAACGGGACCTTGACAAAATCCTGGTGGACTTTCCCTATCTGAGGAACCACAGGCAGTTTGAAAGTCTCTACCGTTCACGGGTGGGGGCCCACCACGGCGGACAGCTCCCTGCGTGGAAGCTCATGGTGGAAACCATGATGAAGAAGGGACATCTCGACGCTGTCTTTGCCACCTCGACGGTGGCGGCGGGCGTCAATTTTCCCGCGCGGACAGTGGTGCTCTTCAATTCGGACCAGTTTAACGGCCACGAATTCCTCCCCCTGAATGCCACTGCCTTTCACCAGATGACAGGACGGGCAGGGAGGCGCGGTCAGGACAAGATAGGATTCATGCTGGTCTTTCCGGGAAAGTTCATGGACATCACCCTTTTCAAAGATCTCACTTTCACAAAACCAGAGAAGATAAAAAGCCGGATCAGAAATGACTTTTCCATGATCCTGAATCTCCTCCTCTCTCACCGACCCGAAGAGATCAAGGATATTTTCGAACGGTCCCTTGCGAATTACCAGGACAGAAAGAAAAAAAAGAGCATCGATCTCATCAGGGACTTCGAGAGACATCTGGACTTTCTCATATCGGAAGGGTTTGTCAGAAAGGAAGGCCACCTGACCGAGGAAGGCGAATGGACGTCGCAACTCAGGCTCGACCAGCCGCTCCTTATCGCCGAGTGCATAAGGAAAGGTGCCTTCCCCGAGGGTGACGAGGCCCTTCTCGCAGCCATCGTTGCCATCTTCGTCTACGACAGGAATCAGGAGATAACGATACCGAAAAAGAAGGTCCCTGAAAAAATCCAACTCGCCTACGGCAGGGTCATTAAAACCGTAACCCCGCTTTTAAAAAGGATGAAACGGGCCGGATTTCATACGGCACCGCTACCCTTCTGGCCTTCTATAGCCCTCTACGACTGGGCACGGGGAAGTGAGTGGGAAAAGGTGACGAAAAAACTGATGATAGCCGACGGCGATCTTGCCATGCTGATATCGAGGACCGCCGACAATCTCAACCAGATATCATCGCTCAAAGATTCCCATCCCGACATTGCCGAACTCGCAACGAAAGGAAAAAACGCAATCCTGAGAGAGCCGTTGATATTCGACTAATGAAACACTATTTTCTTTAGCTACTTGTATATTAATAGTCATATCTTGACGTAGTTCCCAAAATCATATAGACATAAAAGCAGCGTGTATATTCTTTGATTTTTTCTGGTCCCTGTTTCAAAAAAAGAAATAGTTGGAGAGGAAAGTCTCATGACAAATCGCCCAAGAATTATCACCGCTTTCTGTCTTATCCTGCTCATTACACCCCTTATAACATCCTGCGCCGCGACAAAAACGAGAATGATGGTCGACTCGATGAGTCCGCTCATGGAGCAGATGGCCCTTTCCATCAACAAGAATATTGATGTGGATATGGTGCGCGACGCCTACCCTGCGAACCTCATTCAGCTCGACGGATTGATAGAGGCCTCCCCCTATAACGAGGACCTTCTCCTCAAGGCATCGGAGGCATATTTCGGCTACAGCTTCGCCTTCATTGAAGACACGGACGAAGAGAGGGCCAAAAAACTCTACCTGAAGTCGAAGGATTACGCACTGCGGGCACTCGAAAAGAACAGGAATTTCCGACGGGCCTTAAACGGACCGTTGGATGAATTCGTTTCATCTCTGGAGACATTTAACAAAAAAGATGTGCCCGCCCTCTTCAGATGCTCAACCGCATGGATTGCCTGGATAGCGCTTAATCTTCACGACCCCGCGGTGCTGCTTGATCTGCCAAAGGTTGAGGCAATCTGGACGAGAATTCTCGAGCTTGACGAAACGTACTACTACGGAAGCACTCACGCATCTCTGGGCGCCTACTTTGCGTCACAGTCCTTGTCCATGGGCGGCGACCCCGTTAAAGCGAAGTATCATTTCGACAGGGCCTTCGAGATATCGGAATCCAAACTGCTCGTCGTTCACGTCATGTATGCGCAATATTACGCCTACCAGATACAGGACAGAAAACTCTATACGGACACGCTTGAGCATATACTCTCCACACCGGAAAATCTCTACCCTGAGCTCAATCTCATAAACGAAATAGCAAAGAGGAAGGCCAGAATACTCCTGGATAACGTTGATATGTATTTCTGATTGTCAGAAACCATCACCAGAAAAGAGGAAAGGTAGCCACTCAATGAGACAATACATTGCGATCGCATTCGCCCTACTGATCGGACTGGGAATTTCCGTCACTTCCGCCGAGGCAAAAGAAAAGCCAAAAGTAATTATTAAGATGGCAACGATTGCACCCCGTGGGTCTTCCTTCGTCAAGGTCTACGAAGAATTCGAGGCAGAGGTACGGAAGGCCACGAACAACGAGGTGGGATTCAAGATTTACTGGGGCGGTGTTCAGGGGGAAGAAAAAGATGTCATCCGCAAGATCAAACTGAAGCAGCTCCACGGCGGGGGTTTCATGGGTACAGGGCTGGGATACATCGTTCCCGAGGTGCGGGTCACGGAAATCCCCTATATGTTCTGGAATTATGATGAGGTCGCCTATGTGAGGTCCAGGCTGGAAGACACGATGAACCGGTATTTTGACGAGGCGGGATTCGTTGTTCTGGGCTGGATCGAGGTCGGATTTATATACTCATTTTCGAAAGTCCCCATCACATCGTTAGAGATTGCACGGAAACAGAAGTGGTGGTCCCTCGACGGGGATCCGATCGGGAAGGCCATGTTCAAGGCTCTCGACATATCTCCCATACCGCTTTCAATCAGCGATGTGGCAACGTCACTCTCTACAAATCTTATCGATACGGCAAGCTCAACGCCCTATGGGGCACTGGCCTTTCAATGGCATACGCGTTTCAAGTATATGTCAGAGTATCCCACGACGCACATCCTGGGTGCATCGGTCATCACAAAGGAGATATGGAACACAATTTCGCCCGAAAGCAGACGTAAAATCATGGAGATAGCCAAAGGTTATCACGACAAATTCAACAGGGCGAGCAGGGAGGAAAATGAGAGGAGCATTGAACTCTTAAAACAATCGGGCATCTCGGTTGTTAGCGTCGATATCGACGATGACCAGATACAGTTTATTCTCGATGCCTCAGAAAAGACGAGTGAAAGTCTGGTGGGAACTCTTTACTCTCAGGAGCTCCTGGATCAAACCTTATCGTATCTTGAGGAATACAGAAAAGATCATCCCGCGAGCACATTGACAAAAATTCATTAGACCATTTTGAGTACACGCAGAAGGCGGTGTTATTCAAGTGAACGTGTGGAAACTCATCTCTGAGAAGATTGCCGGGGTTGAAAAGATCCTCTTATCGGGCTTACTCACGGCGATGATTCTCCTCGTTTTAACCCAGATAATCCTGAGAAACTTTTTCAACTGCGGAATTATCGGGGGGGTCGAGATTGTACGGCATCTTGTCCTCTGGATAGCCTTTGTCGGCGCCGGGCTCGCCACGAGGGAGGGAAGACATGTCAGGATTGACATGGCCTCGCGGATTCTCTCAACACGGGGGCGAAAAATAGCCGATATTGCAAGCACCCTCTTTTCCGTGGTTGTCTGTACTATCCTTTTTGTCGCCTCATGCAAATTCGTATACATGGACTACATAAACTCGGGGGTTGCTTCGTTTCTTAACGTTCCCCTCTGGATAATGGAAGCGATCATACCCGTGGGATACCTGATCGTCACCATCCGTTTCTCGGCGAATGCAATCAGCGCTCTTTCACATATCGCAAAAGGAGAAGAGACGTGATTCTCCTTATCGCACTTTTTATCATCATCATGGCCCTTCTGGGCGCGCCCGTTTTTGTGGTCATCTCCGCCTTCGCGATTCTCGGGTTCTACGCCGCCGATATTCAGATAGCGGCGTTGATCGTGGATATCTACAGCAAATTTGCCAGCAATCCCGTCCTCTACACGATACCGATTTTTACCTTTGCGGGGTACATACTGGCCGAAAGCCGGGCATCAATACGAATCGTCAATTTTTCAAAGGCAATTCTGGGATGGCTCCCCGGCGGTCTTGCCATCGTGTCGCTGGTTGCCTGCGCCTTTTTCACGGCCTTCACCGGTGCATCGGGGGTCACCATTATCGCCCTGGGCGGTCTCCTTTATCCCGCGCTCATGAAAGACAATTATACGGAGCGGTTTTCCCTCGGTCTTCTGACCTCTTCGGGTAGCCTGGGACTCCTCTTTTTCCCAAGCCTCCCCATAATAATCTACGGCGTCGTATCGGAAACGAGCATTACCCAGCTCTTTGCCGCCGGTCTTCTGCCGGGGATACTCCTCATTGTTCTGCTTTCAATATTTTCGGTTTTTATCGGCAGAAAAACCGTTACTTCAAAGGCCAGTGTTTCTATGGGTGAGATCACACAATCGGTCAACGAGGCCAAGTGGGAGC
Organism: Deltaproteobacteria bacterium; assembly: GCA_016933215.1. Taxonomy (GTDB): domain Bacteria; phylum Desulfobacterota; class Syntrophia; order Syntrophales; family UBA2210; genus JAFGBH01. The sequence goes on from JAFGBH010000026.1 coordinate 7,337, forward strand.
TCCTTATCCCCGTCATACTCATCCTGGGAATCTTCGGGGGCTTTGTCACGCTCGGCGAGATCGCCTCCATTACCGCGGCATATGTCCTTATCGTGGAGGTCTTTATTCACAGGGACATAAAGATAAAAAGCATACCCAATATAATGACGAGCAGTATGATCCTCGTGGGGGGCATATTCATCATCTTCGGTTCTGCCATTGCACTTACCAACTATCTCATTGACGCAGAGATTCCCATGGTTATTCTGGATTTTATACAGGCCCATATCGGCTCTAAAATACTCTTCCTTATAACCCTCAATATATTTCTCCTGATTGTCGGATGCGTCATGGATATATTCTCCGCGCTCCTCGTCGTTGTTCCCCTTATCGTACCCATCGCGGCAAGCTACGAGATAAACCCCGTACACCTCGGCATCATATTCCTGACAAATCTGGAAATAGGATACGCCACACCTCCTGTGGGAATGAATCTTTTTATCTCATGCTTCAGGTTCAATAAGCCCGTCATTACCCTCTACAGGGCGGCCATTCCTTTTCTGATTATCATGCTCATCGGACTTGCGATCATAACCTATATGCCCGCACTCAGCCTGGGTCTCATAGACCATTTCGGAATTAGATAGCAGAGTCCGAAATGCCTTTTCTTTTCAGTGAAAGTTGAATTGAACAGCGAGCAGATTCCCCGCAATTTGTCGGAGCAAAAGCGGAGATCCCGCATATACGGGATTGCGGGGAGTTTCAATTTTTTCCTGCCCTTAATCCCTTTTTTGCATTAACGACCAATGAAGGCAATTTTGATGCTTGACATAATTGGAGTGAAAGATATATAAGTCCCAATTCACGCTTTGCTTTTTACGCGCGTCCCCATCGTCTAGAGGCCTAGGACACTGGCCTTTCACGCCGGCGACCGGGGTTCGACTCCCCGTGGGGACGCCAATAAATATATAAAGGGGGTTGCGATAATATCGCAGCCCCCTTTTTTTTCCTGAGAAGTGAATCCCCTCCCTCAAAAGGTTACGCCTGCCAAACTTCAGTATCATCTAAATGCGAAATTTATTGATTACCCTTTGATATATTGAGATTTTATATGTGAGATCTTAGAGAGAAGTCGATTTTCAGTTTCATCTAGAGTCTCAACTGTGTCTTTAAGTCGAGGAGCGAAGATGCCGCGCATAAATCTACGCTCCTCAGTTTATTCCACTTGCTATTCTAATGTATTGACACCCATTTATCTTTCGTGCATACAGCATAGCAATAGGAGCAAGACGAAGAGTCAAGTCAATAAATCAAAGTTTCCTCAGACATCAGTTTCAACTTTTTTAGATAAAACAAGTTTTTCTTATCAGTCTTAAAATAAGGTAATTGAGTAGTACTTGGTACTAGCATATAATGTGAATATGCAATATCCAAGGCCACTTACATTATCAAATAGCTGCACGAAA
>JAFGBH010000102.1 GCA_016933215.1 Deltaproteobacteria bacterium
GCTTCGGACAGGTACTATCCCGGCAACAGAGCACTCGTCATCATTTCGCCTCACTGCAAGACGAACTTGGAGTGCCCGGGTACATTTGCGGGCACAGTATTGGGTCCCAGACCACCGCCGCCATCACCCATCATACCTTAGTTTTTGTGGAGGGTATAAATATAAGATTTAAGGAGGAAAGCGCGGTGGTTATGTCTCATAATTCTCGCTTTCTCATCAACATAAGCGAGAAAAAGAAAGAAGTATATACGTAAGATAATAAAATTATGCGTATCTTAAAACACAGTCTACTGTTTTTATTTTTTTTCTTATGGATTGTTCTCCCCTCTCAATCGTTTGCGAGTCTGTCGATCCTCGATGACGACGAGATGGCCGAGATACATGGTCAGACAGGCATCAGCTACTGGATCAAGGACTTTACCTATGATCAGAGTATCATAAGCATGAAGTATACCGATACGGACACGGGAAGTTCGCTCGATCTCAGGTTTATCACCATAAGCGGGGGAACGATCGATCCCATTACCAGTACCGCTAACACTATTACCACTGACGGATTGCTTCATCCCGTCTATTTTGACTCAAACGATAGTGTTATGACCTACGACATTTTTACCATTTCCGATTCGTCACTTTCCGTCGACGGGCAAACTATGTTGTTTATAAACAGGCCTGATTGGACACAATATCTCTCCTTCTCGGTGGGAAACATCGTCTTCTGCGATAAGGACCTCGGAGCACTTGACATCGGCAATATCTCCAACCCTAATTCGTACCTCTTCATAACGGCACACGGCGGACCGAGCTGGGAATACGGTTTCCAGACCGAGATCGATCAGTTCAAGTATGTCTATAGCGGCAATTACCAGTCTGTGACAAGCGAGGGGGGTTTTGCATTCGACGCGGAAGATGAACACTACTACTACACCGGTCCCAGAGACATACTGACCGAAGAAATCGAATCCCTCTCAATTGAAGGCATTCATTTTTCAGCAACGTCGGGAGGCACGGTTCATCAGCCCTCGACCTGGTCTTTTGATGGCCTTTTCAAAATAGGCGATTTATTCAATACCACCGCGTCGAATCCCGCCACGATGGACGTTGTAACATTTACCACCGATGGCACGACACACATTATGTTGAATCTCCCGATGACTGGTTCTTTCAGGATTGAAGATGTTAACTTTGGCGGCAATGACTTCGGTCCCTGTGCGATCGATGGTATCGATGTGCAGCGTCTGCAGTTCGATATATCACCGTAGGATGGATTAAGGGATAGAGGATTAAGGATTAAGAAGAAAGGCACAGAGTAATAAGGGACAAGGGGTAAGGGATAAGGATTATGTAGCCTGCCGATTCATCGGCGTTAGCGGGAGTATCCCGCTGATTCATCAGCGATCAAAAGGCACAAAGGGTAAGGATTTATAGATTCTATATTCTTTTTACGGTATTCATTTTTCGATTTGCAGTTTACGAAATAAATAGGGATAAGGGATTAGGATTAGGAAAAAACAAGATTGCGTCGTCACTCCGTTTCTCGCAATGACATAATTTAATGCAAGAGGTCATTGCGAGGCGTTCGCTTTTGCGAACGACGCGGCAATCTCATTGAATAAGGATTCAGAGAGGGTTAAGGGTTATGTAGCTTGCCCATTTATGGGCGCTTTTATAAGGCACAGAGTGACAAAGGCACATAGGCACAGAGAAATAAGGATTGAGGGATAGAGGAATAAGAATTAAGGATTATTACAGCCTTTTCAGATTACACCCGGCATTCTTTGCGGGTTTTTTGATGTTTGATTTGATGTAAATCTTATTGATGAAAGGAGTACATTATGAAGCTCGGGAGGATAGTGATACTATTCGCAACTGCAGTCCTGATAATCACGTCGGCAGCGTCCTGTCTCTGGGCTCAGGGAGAGGATGTGATTCTGACCGAGAAAATTACCTCCATGGGGATACTTCCGGTCAATGTCGCACTCTTCCCGAAATCTGTTCAGGTGAGTCCCGATTCAGCACACTATTCTTACGTAATCAAGTCCGAGGAAGGCTTTCATGTCCTTCAAGACGGGAAAAAAGGTCCTCCTTACGATGGCATTCAGAAGGGAACCCCTGTCTATAGCTATGACTCTGCTCATTTTGTATATATAGCAAGAAAGGGAGAAAAGTGGCACATCGTTTTAGATGGACAGGAGCTTTCTCCTTATAACGGCATCGGCGCATTTGCGTTCAGTCCTGACTCTGCGCATCTATTGTATTCTGCTCAGAAGGATAAAAAACAATTCGTCGTCCTCGATGGCAAGGACGGACCCTCCTACGACATGATCGGGAAACGTAACCCCTTCGCCTTCAGTCCTGACTCTTCAAGTTTTGCCTATATCGCCCTAAAAGGACGTAAGTGGCACGTTGTTAGAAGTGACGGAATGGAATCTCCTCCGTGGCGTGCTGTCGGCGGTCTTCTCTACAGCAAAAATTCAGCCCGCTTCGGCTACACGGCCAAAAAAGACAATGAAAAATGGGTCGTCGTCGTTGATGGTGAAGAGGGCCCGCCTCATGATCTCCCGGGCCTTTTAACCTTCAGCCCGGATTCTCGTCATTTCGCCTATTCTGCCAAGAAAGACGACGAGTGGATGATGGTAATTGACGGAAAAAAAGGGCGTGCAGAATACGAGCAGATAGGCATACCCCTCTATAGTCACAATTCTTCGGTTCTGGCCTATCCTGTTATGAAGAAAGGCAAATGGTATATGATAAAAGATGGTAAAGAGGGAAAGGCCTATGATGCTCTGGAAAACCACTTGATAAGTGGTGATTCGGCACATCTTGCCTATAGGGCACAGAGCGGTGAAAAATGGCACATGATAAAGGATGGCAGGGAAGGTCCTGCATACGACACAGTCACCGGTCCTCTAATGAGCGCTGACTCAGCTCGCCTTGCCTACTGCGCTAAAAAAAATGATAAATGGTACTTAGTACTCGATGGCAAGGAAGGTCCGGCATACGATTTAGTGACGAATCCTCTCTTCAGTCCGGATTCCCGGCGAATTGCCTATATCGCCATGAGGGGCGATAAATGGACAATTGTTATTGATGGCAACGAGGGCCCTTTATATGATGCGGTTCCTGAGGAGGGCTCGCCCGTTTTCAGCCCCGATTCAGCCCATACGGCCTACATGGCACAAAAGGAAAACAAATGGCTCCTGGTCGTGGACGGCAAGGAAACGGCCAAGCGCGTCGACAACTTTCTGCCCGGTTCTATCCCGGTATTCACCTCTCCCACTCATGTACATTCCCTCGGCCTTCTCGCGGAAAAGGAAGATTTTGTCAGATTCGAGGTAGAAATACAAGAGAAATAGGATTAAGGGATAGAGGGGTAAGGATTAGAAAATAAAGGCACAAAGGCACAAAGTGACAGAGGCACACAGGCACGAAGGGGAAAGATTTATAGATTCGATATTCTTTTTACGATATTCGTTTTTCGATTTGCAGTTTACGAAATGTATAAGGATTAAGGGATAAGGATTAGAGTGAAAAACAGGATTGCGTCGCTTCGCTCGTAATGACGAAATGAAACTCCAGGGGTCATTGCGAGGACCCCGATGAATATCGGGGGACGCGGCAATCTCACCACCAGGGCATCGCGGGGATTATAGCTCACCGATTTCGTGTCCAATATTTATAACGGCTCGAACTGATTATTATGTCTCAAACAAGCACTGCAAAATCGAAACTCTCCGGACGATATCGAACTTTCTTTTTTCACGTCGTTGCACTTTGTGCAATATGTGCCATAGGGTTTTTCATATACTCAAACACGCTGAACTCTCCCTTCGTCCTCGACGACGAGTCAAGTATCGTTAATAATCCTCATATCCGTTTGCAGAATCTCGACTTCACAAAGCTCTGGAATGCAGGATTCAAAAGCGTCGCTCACAGACGGCCGCTTCCGAACATCAGCTTCGCTCTGAACTATATTGCCGATCAGTATAATGAACGGGGGTACCATATTGTCAATACACTGATCCACATTATCAGCGGGTTTCTTATTTATCTGTTTATAAGGATCACCTTTATCATTTCGTCAACACCAGACAAGGATTACGAAACATTCAATGCTGAAGATTCCTTTTATGCCTCAGTCTTCGCCTTCTGCACTGCACTTGTCTGGCTTGCTCATCCGATACAGACACAGGCGGTTACGTATATAGTGCAGCGGATGACAAGTATGGCAGTCATGTTTTACATGCTCTCGTTGCTTCTCTATATCTATGCGCGACGAACCGAAATAATGATAAATCGCTGGCTTCTGTTTTCCCTTTCCCTCGTATCTTGGCTTGTATCACTTGCTTGCAAGGAAATATCGGCTACCTTGCCCCTCATTATCTTTCTGTATGAATGGTTCTTCTTCAGGAATCTCAATTTTGAATGGTTAAAAAGAAACATTAAGTATTTCATACTTCCGTTGCTTATTATTGTCATCCTTGCCTTCGTTTACCTTGGTGACTCTCCCATAGAGAGAATCTTGAGTAGATACGAAACGAGAGATTTTACGCTCTCCGGAAGGGTCATGACACAGTTTCGAGTGATACTGCTGTATGTGAGTCTTCTCATCTATCCCCTTCCCTCCCGTTTCAACCTCGATTATCAGATCGAGACTTCCCTCTCATTTTTTGACCCAATAACGACCCTTTTTTCTTTTATCGTTATTATCATTTGCATCGGCGGTGCCGTCTACCTTGCAAGTAAGGAACGCCTGCTCTCATTCTGTATTTTCTGGTTCTTTATTAACCTGTCGATGGAATCATCGGTGATCGGCCTCGAAATGGTCTTTGAACACAGGCTCTATCTGCCTTCCATCGGTTTTTTTGTACTCGTCATGTTCATACTTTTTCGCCTGGTTTCATACGTATTCAGAAAAGAAAAGGATATGACCCGTCGTAATAATCGCGCAGCGAAATATGTTTTACTTGTTTCGATACCCCTCATTCTTCTGCTCAGTCTTGCGACCTATCAGAGAAACAGTGTCTGGCGGGATGAAATCACCCTGTGGCGTGATTGTGTGAAGAAATCACCCGGTAAGGCACGGTGTCATAATAATCTCGGGCGCTCCTATTACAGAGAAGGGATCTTTGAGGAAGCAGAACAAGAATATAAAAAAGCCCTGGCCCTCGATCCAGAATACTTTCATGCATATAACAATCTTGGCAGTGTGTACGCGTCGATGGAGAAATATGATGAGGCCATCGAGCAATATCAGCAGGGTCTCAGTGTTAATCCTGGTTCCTCGGACCTGTGGTACAACATAGCCAACATATACAAGGTTTCGGGATATATAGACGAAGCAATTCAGCATTATCAGCAGGCCCTTTCTCTGAACCCTAATGAGGCACGAGCTCACTACGAGCTCGGTGGAATCTATCTAAACAACGATCTCTACGAAAAAGCTGAGAAGGAATACACAAGAGCACTTACGATCAATCCCTATTACATTGAAGCGTACCATAATCTCGGAAATGTTTATCAGAAGAGCGGGCGACTGGAAGAAGCGATGTTGATATACAAGAAGGTCCTCGGACTCAATCCCGAGATAATAGAATCCTATAACAATTTAGCTATCCTCTATTTTAAAATGGACCAATTCAAAGAAAGCATCGCTTTACTGAAAGAAGCTCTTAAAATTGATCCGGATAATTCTACCGTCCATTATAATCTCGGAAATATCTATCATGAAAAAGGAATGCGGGACGAAGCCATTGCCGAATATAATACATCACTAAGGAACAAACCGGACAATTTGAATGCTCATTACCGATTAGCAATCTTATACAAGGAAGCAGGGCAATTTGATAATGCTGTTAAGGAATACAAGGAGGTCTTGAAAGAAAAACCCGATAGCATAGAAGCATTGAACAGTATCGGAAATATACATTTTGAATCGGGAAATATCGATGAAGCCATAAATTCATACAGGAAGATCCTTGAGATTGACCCACGCAACAATTCGGTTCACTTCAATCTCGGGAATGCCTATTACAGGAAAGGTATGCTTGACAGAGCTCTCGAAGAATATACCACATCTCTTCAAATAAAGCCTGACAGCGAAAATGCACGTTACAAGCTTGCCACGCTATACAAGAAGATGGGGAATGTCGATAAAGCAATTCATGAATACAAAAATCTTACTGACAGCAACCCTGACAATCCTCTCTATCACTATAAACTCGGAAATACCTACAAGGATGCAGGCCGGCTCAATGATGCCGTTTTCGAGTATCAGAAAGCTCTTGAAATGAAGCCGGATATGGGAGAGGCGCTGAATAACCTTGCTACCATACTTATGCTAAACGGTAGAGATGAAGAGGCGTTGCAACTTCTGAAGAAAAAAATTGATCTCTACCCTGAATCCGTTGACGCCTATTATAACATCGCCTGTATTTACTCGAAACAAAACAGGATAGACGAGGCTCTTTCATGGATTAACGCCGCGATTAGCAGGGGGTTCAGGGAGTGGAAGCTTCTGGAGACAGACAGTGATCTGGCAAATCTCAGAAATTCTCCACAGTATAAAGAGGTTTTGAAAAATAAATAAAATCTGAACGATATGCACGTATAACTTAGAGACAAAAATAATCTTTTTCATTACCAAATTGAACTGAACAGCGAGCCCATTCCCCGTTGCTTGCAGCGGGGTTAGCGAGCGAATAAAAAATAAAATTTTCCTTAATCCCGTTTATACGGGATTGCGGGGAGCTTCAATTGTGGATACTTTCTAACCAGTTGGATACTTCAGACGGATACTTATTGCCCCTACCCTTCGATTAATAATCCCGCCCAATAATGCCTCCAGAGAAATAGTTAATATAATCTAGTAGTTAGAAGAATTACACAATCTTATGTAGCTGGTACAATACTTGCATAGTAAGTATGTAACGTGGTCTGATCCTTGGTTTTTCCTCCTTTCCAAGATATGACCTGATACTATTCCTCTACCATAATAGTAATGATTTGAGAGCCGATTCTAAATGACAACATCAGACAGACAGGTGGCAGAGTGATATATGTCCTTAAATTATTTAAACATATTATCTCTTTTAAGCTTGACATGACTACTTTTTTTCGTTAGATTAATTTTTTTCTATGCTATTCGCATAGTATGGCTAAACGCAGGTGCTGCCGAACAGATCAGACACTTGTTTAGTCGAGAGTATCCGGTATCATTATGGAAATGATCCTTAGTCTTATAGTAATAATCTGCATGGTTGGTTCATTTCATCCTGCCAAGGACAGACTCGCAGATGAAATCATTCTCAATATCGATACACCCGGGATCGAAAATGTGAGGCATGGCCATCGTGTCAAGCCGCTCAGCGAGTTTGTTTATGCAAACATTGTACGGCAGAAGCATGACTTTAGTTGTGGTTCTGCTGCCCTTGCAACCGTTCTTAATTACTATCTGGGAGAAGATTTGACTGAAGAAGATGTCATAAACGGTCTTTTTGAGTACGGCGATAAAGAGCAAATTAACAGACGCAGAGCTTTTTCCCTGCTCGATATGAAGCGTTTTGCCACTAAACTTGGCCTGAATGTAGCCGGGTATACCGCTGAAATCGATGACCTCAGATCACTTGGAATACCTGGCATAATCCCCATAAATGTTTTTGGATACAATCACTTCGTGGTATTCAGGGGAATTTACAAGGATCATGTATTTGTGGCGGATCCCTTTAAGGGGAACATGAGCTATACAATTGAACATTTCAAAGATATATGGTATAAAAACATATGCTTGCTTGTTACGAATACCGGAAGAGAAATCGATATGTTATTTTTGAAAGACGAGGATCTCCGCATTGTTGAATTTGATATGACGGAAAGAGCGATCTGCGAGATACCGCAGCGTTCTCTTGTCGATAATGAACAAATGCTTCTGGAATCGACGGGCGGATATTTCTACAAAAAGATACATTAACGGGAAATACAGCATTTGGAATATTGTAATATCAACAGCTGAAAGGACAAAATAATTGAAAAGATCATCTATTCATAAAGTTGCTGCTCTTGTCATATTGCTGGTATTTTTACTCGTTAGTTTCGTTAATGCCCAGGAATCGACAGAAATGCAGGATGTATTAGACAAGGTAAAAGAGCTGGAAGATCAGGTGGATAGATTAAAAGAAGAATCGGAGGCCCGGCAAAAACTGAGTATTACCAGAGAAGAGGCGGCCCAAAAGGAGGAAGAAATACTCACTGCTGTTGACAAGGAGGAATACACCCTTACAAAAGAGAAATCAATAGATTTTCAGTACACATTTGAATATGCTTACGCATCGTCCGACAGGCTGCAGCTTGGCATTGAAGACGTTACGGGTGAGCATCAATATAATCATTCCATGGAACATAAGATATCGGTATATTATGGGCTCCTCAACAACCTTACCCTTAATACCGGAATACCCTTCATCTACCGTTATTACGACATTGGCGGCAGTTCGTCCAAGGACGTAACAGATATTGGTGATATAACACTCGGTTTTGGCCTTCGTCCCTTTAAAACTTCCGGAGCGATGCCGAATATATCCGTTAGCGGATCAGTGACATTACCAACCGGACGAAGTCCTTATAAGATCGATATCAATAAAGAGATTTCTACCGGCAGCGGCCTTTATTCAACGGGACTGGGTCTCAGCCTTAGTAAAGCCATAGATCCCGTTATAGCATACGGGAGTCTGAGTTATTCTCACAGCTTCGAAAGAACCGACCTTTATCAAAATCTCTCGCCTGGTTTGGTTCTTACCGGCGTTGAACCGGGAGACAGCATAGGCTTGTCGATCGGTATGGCCTTCCCCCTTTCATATCAGTCTTCTATGAATCTTGGATTCAGTTATTCCTATGGATTCAGCACGACATATCATTACAAGAACCTGCCTGACGCTGAGTCTTCGATTGGAACTTCATCCTCCATCTCCATAGGCACGGGGTGGAGAATTTCGCCTAAAACCACTATTTCCGTGGGTCTTGGCATCGGCCTGACAGGATCCGACAACTTCACGTTGTCAGTGAGAGTACCTTTCAGCCTCTAAGGACTTATGAATGATTGTGACGAAAAGGCCAACTACAGTAATTGTTGTCACATTTTTCCTGGTTTTCACATTCTCAGCATACAGTTACGGTGCACTGTTTGAGCAGCTCGCCGTATCGACAAAAGCGAGTACACTCGGAAATGCGGTCACAGCCTATCCCCCCGGTCCCATGTCAATCCATTATAACCCCGCGGGCCTCACCAAGCTCGAAGGAACCCATTTTAATCAGGGGGTGTTCTGGATCCCTGTTATGGCAAAAACGGGCAAATTTAAACAAGGAATCGATCCTGACACGGGTGAATACTGGGCCCCATTCGGCGGGTATTTTAATCCTTTGAACAGGCCTGAAGGAGAACCCAAGGACCCGCTTCATGGCACCGAAGGGACGACTGACAACGGAACGATGATTCTTCCGATAATTGGGGATCTTCCCGTGCTGATCGCACCCGATATGGGTGTTTCCTATTCTCCGCCTGGTTCACGCTGGACATTCGGCATTGCTCAGTATGTTCCGTTCGGCGTCGGTATGGAACACGCGGATGAAAATGATCCCAACAGGTTCATTGGAAGCAACGTGGGAATTCAACGTTTAATTGTAGCGGCCCCGGCAGTGGCATACCAGTTATCAGATACCGTGTCGGTTGGTGTATCCACCGGCATTGGAATAAACGCTATGAAATTCACATCATCAATGAGAACACCGAACGATATGGTTGCCCTGACCGGTGCTCTCGGTGAAGCCACTGAAAATCTCGAAATCCCGCCTATAACAGAATTAACACTCCCTCCACCCTGGTTCGGGGGTGGATTGAGCCCTTATGAGCAAGTCGGGAAACTCGACTTCCTGTGTGAGGACTTTTTCACGACGTCCTATAACCTTGGATTCCTCTGGGAGCCCAACGACTGGTTCGCCTTCGGCGCAGTTTATCAGAGTCAGTCTGAGACCGATATGTCGGGGCATTACGAAATGGAGTTCGAACGTTCGTTTCAAAATGTTGTCAACTGGCTGGGAAGTTCGCCTATGACCATATCGATAGCCGCAATTTTTGCTCTCCCCTATAGAGGTACGCCCTTGCAAGAGGGAACAATGACAATTGATGTGCCCTTCCCGGCCCGGACACAGTTTGGAATAATGCTGAGACCTATTGAACGCCTGAGACTTCTCTGCGACCTGAATTGGACCGAATGGGGGGCTTGGGAAAATATGGAAATTTGCTTTGATCAGGACATACAGCTCTTGCAGTTCGCGCGTATGATGGGTTATCAGGGGGGGCCACGAAAGCTCATAATGAAAACGGGTTTTGAAAACACCTGGCATCTGGGGTACGGACTCGAATTTGATGTAACAAAACAATTAGCGCTTCGTCTGGGTTATGAAAAGAGGCCGTCCTCCGTTCCGGATGAGTGGTTCGGCCCCGTGCCCATGCCCGATATGGAGATATACTCCATTGGCCTCGGCCTGAACCTTGAAGACGCCAGAAAGAAAAAGCCCAAAGATCCGATGGATTTCCAGCATCAGCTTTCAAAGCCGTGCAGTATCGATGTAGGATTTACCTGGCTTACCTCTGAATACAAACTGAAGAGCAATACCAGCAAAAATTTCAACTCTACCAATTTTACCATTCCCGTATACAACCCTTTTGCGGGTCTCGACTACGAGCAGAAAATTACGTCATACGTGATCGCCATCAATGCCAATTTCAAGTGGTGAAAAAGGATTAAGGATCAAGGATTATGGGTAAGGGAAAATTCGTAAACTGCAATTCGAAAAACGAATATCGTAAAAAGAACATCAAATCTATAAATCTACACCCTTTGTGCCTCTGTGCCTTTGCCCCTCTGTCACTCTGTGCCTTTTAAAAAAACCGCCCAGAAATGGGCAGGCTACATGAATATTGGATTAAGGGATAGAGGTGTAAGGATTAAGTGAAAAATCTGGATTCCGGATATCCGCTTTTGCGAATTCCGGAATGACAAAGAAAAAAATAGATTGTGTCCCGATAAATCGGGATTTTATTATCGGAACTCGCAGTGACTAACGTTTTTCGATCTTTCCCTTTGTGCCTCTGTGCCTCTGTCACTTTGTGCCTTTTAAAATGACGGCATATAAAACTATTGCAATCAGGGTCATCAAGTGGTAGCATCCATCGCTAATAAAAGGTAAACTATAAACCATTGTGATAAACAAAGGGTTTACAACTATTTGAATCCACAAAACATCCAGGGCATTTCCGTCAGAAAAATCAACTTTCCCGACAACAACACCTTAAAGACACTCCTCGGAGAGTATGACGGAAATATCAAAAAGATCGAAAAGCTCGAAAAGGTGAAGCTGAGAGCCAAGGGGAATACTCTCTCTATCTCCGGAGATGAAGAATGTACCGCCTTTGTATATAAGCTCGTCTCACAGCTCTATTCACTAATAGAAAAAGGCTGTCCCGTCTATCCGGCAGATGTGGAGTACGCGCACCGGATACTGTCGGAAAACGGTTCTGTCGATATCGAAAAGATTTTTCTCGATACGGTTTTTATCTCATCAAAAAAACGTATCATAACCCCAAAGAGCATCGCGCAGAAACTCTACATCGATTCGATACGGAGCAACGATATCGTCTTCGGCATCGGCCCCGCCGGCACGGGGAAAACCTATCTCGCCATGGCGATGGCTGTGGGTGCCCTTCTCAACAAAAAAGTCAATCGCATCGTCCTGACGAGACCCGCCCTCGAGGCGGGAGAAAAGCTCGGATTTCTCCCGGGCGATCTCGCAGAAAAGGTGAATCCTTATCTGAGGCCCGTGTATGACGCCCTCTTCGATATGATGGATTTTGACCGTGCCACTAACATGATCACCAAGGGAATCATCGAGGTCGCTCCGCTTGCCTTTATGCGGGGACGAACCCTGAACGATTCCTTCGTGATTCTCGATGAAGCCCAGAACACCACATCGGAGCAGATGAAGATGTTCCTGACACGGCTCGGTTTCGGATCAAAGGCGGTCATCACGGGTGATGTGACCCAGACAGATCTGCCGCCAGATAAGATATCAGGACTCGTCGAGGTCGAAGGCATCCTGAAAAAGATCGAAGGGATCACGTTCGTCTATTTCTCTGAAATCGATGTCGTCAGGCATTCTCTGGTCCAAGATATTATCAGGGCTTACAATCATCTGGATTCAAAAAGAAGAAACAATCGCAACGAATAAAGGCCCTCTTATGTTCCTGAAAAAGAAGAAAATTAACAACGGGAAGAACAATACCTCGCTTGCGGCAAGGATTGTGCCTCGCTTTGTGAAAAATCCCCTGCTCCAGAGATGGGTCATTTTCATATCGATCAGTCTTGTCATCGCCTTTATTCTTTCTCCCCGGATCTCTCACCTACGGCCTCCTGACTACGAATTAGGTTCAATTGCGACAAAGGACATCAAGGCTGACCGGAATTTCCTCGTAGAGGACAGGGCGGTCACCGAACAGAAGCGACTGGAGGCGGCAACCCGGGTCCAGTCGATTTTCGATTATGACAGGAACCTTCCGGCAAAAATCGGGATGAGGATGTCGAAGGCATTCCTGATAATGGAAAATGCCTATACGCTGATCGAAAAGGAAGACCTGACTTCTGAAGAAAAAGACTCCATAATAAATAACGCCAGAAAGCAATTCGAAGCAATTCTCGGGATAACCCTTTCAAAAAGTGAATTCAAATCCCTCAACAAAAATCAATTTTCCTTTACGATCCTGAATAAAATCGTAAAACTTGTGTACTCGGTTTACAACAAAGGGCCGTTTATGAATGAACCCTTTTCCAATCGCGACAGTGAAAAGGGTATAATAATCCACGATATAATAAGCCGGGAAGTTGTGGAGCATAAGAATCTGTCATCGATTCTCACCCTGAATGATATCGAAAAGCTTCTGTCTGAAAATTCAGAAATGATATTTGATAACAGCGAAAAAGAGGTACGGAACATATCTGTCTCCCTTATTAAGAAGGTCATGAGACCGAATCTTACCTTCTCGAGAGATGCCACCGAAGCAAGCAAGATCGTTGCCGCTGAAAACGTAAAACCGGTCCTCTATGAAGTTCAGAAAAACGAGATGATCGTTCGCGAAGGTCAGAAAGTAAGCCCGTCCGATCTCGATAAACTTGACGCCCTTTTCAGAGGTCAGGAGGGAAAGGGATTTTTATACGGTTCCCGGCTCATCGGAATGGTTCTCATCGTGCTCTTCCTCTTCATAATTCTCTATTATGTCGTAAAGAATTGGCTGAGAACATTAAAGGACATAAATATTGATCTCTTTTTTCTTGGAACCACCGCTATCCTTCAGATTCTTCTCGTGAAGGCAAGCATATTCATATGTGAAGCGGTCAGCATCGCGCTTCCTTCCATACCTACATTCATCTCTCTTTATGTCATACCCTTCACCGTTGGAACGATGCTTGTCACCGTCCTCATAAACAGGGATGCGGGTCTCATATTCTCCGTTTTTCTGTCACTGCTGGTCACGTTTCTCGTTGAGGAAAAGATCCCTTTCTTGCTCTTTTCCTTCATCGGGAGCATATTTGCCGCCTACACTATCGCCAATTGCAGACAGCGTTCCGCTTTTTACAAAACGGGGCTCCTGATCGGCGGCGTCAACATGGTGCTCATAATCTGTCTTTCACTCCTTTCCGGCACCTTAGTATCGATGGACACGCTTTTTAAACTCGTTATGGGATTCTTTGGAGGAATCGTTGCCGGCGGAATCGTTTCCGGCATAATTCCCCTTTTGGAGTCGCTCTTCAGATATACCACCGATATCAAACTCCTTGAACTTGCCAATCTGAACCAGCCCGTATTCCAGCGGATGATCATGGTCGCACCCGGAACCTACCATCACAGTATTGTGGTGGCATCAATGGTGGAAGCTGCCGCAGAAGCAATCGGGGCCAACTCGCTGCTTGCCAAAGTCAGCGCATACTATCATGATATTGGAAAGATGAGAAAACCCCAGTATTACATCGAAAACCAGAAAAAGTGGGAAAACAGGCACGATAAACTGACGCCGAAGATGAGCAGCCTTGTCATAATATCGCATGTAAAGGATGGATGGGAACTCGCAAAGGAATACAAGCTCGGAAGGGCAATCACCGACATAATACGGCAGCACCACGGCACGCGCCTCGCTACGTACTTCTATGAAAAGGCCAAGAAGGAGAAAAACCCTTCATCCAATCAGGTACCTGAAATCGATTACCGATACCCGGGACCAAAGCCCCAGACAAAAGAGGCTGGTCTCGTTCTTCTCGGAGATGTCATCGAGGCGTCGTCGAGA
>JAFGBH010000027.1 GCA_016933215.1 Deltaproteobacteria bacterium
AACCTCGGAAGACGAAGACGTGTTCGAGGGTCGTGATCGCACAACGGGCGAACTCAAGTGGACCGGCACCCGTGTCGACCTCATCTTCGGTTCTAACTCCCAACTCCGGGCTTTGGCGGAAGTCTACGGATGTGAGGACTCTCAGGAGAAATTCCTGCACGACTTTGTAGCGGTGTGGAACAAGGTAATGAACCTTGACCGCTTCGACCTCTCCTGATCGCAGCATAAACTTCTTGAGGGGTTCTGAAACGCATCCTGAACTGCAAATCGGATGATCAGGAAGCGATAATCGCCACGAATTGACGGATATTTTGAACGCTCACGGAGGTTATGAGCAACATATGAGGGCGGCGTTTCAATATAATCTGAAACGCCGCCCTTTCTTTACAGTCTGCTGTCCGCAGAATTAGAATCAAAAACACAATCACCTCAAGGATTAAAACTTCCGCGTTTCTCCAGGCACACCTTTGGCAAGGTGTTTGAGGATTATCATCCGATTTTTAAGTTCTGAATTGAAGAGCGATTGCATTCACCTCTACTTGCAGCGGGGTTAGCGAGCGAATAAAAAATAAATTTTTCCTTAATCCCGACAATCGGGATAAGTGAGTTAACGAATTTATTTTCTGTGTTTTCTGGCAGAAAATAAATTCTAACGTACTAAACAATCGGAGCTTCCCCGCAACTGTCGGAGCAAAAGTGGAGATCCCGCTTATACGGGATTGCGGGGAGATTCAATGGGATTTAATTATAGTAAAAAAGGGGTTGCGATTCTTCGCAACCCCTTTTTATTTATGGCGGGGTCGAAGGGACTCGAACCCTCGGCCTCCGGCGTGACAGGCCGGCGTTATAACCAACTTAACTACGACCCCGCAAATGATATCTAATGGTAGGCGGAACAGGACTTGAACCTGTGACATCCACGGTGTAAACGTGGCGCTCTCCCAACTGAGCTACCCGCCCTTATTCACTCTTTAATGATCCCGATCAAGGCGGGAAATGTAGAGAAAAAATCTCTCTTTGTCAAGCTATATTTGAGTTTATTGCCTAAGCATTGACCCTTATTTCGTCGTTCTTTATAAACGCCCCGCCCATCGGCGTGTCTTCCTTTTTTACATCATTTCTTATAAGCGCCCTTTTCAGGACTTCGTCGACATTCTCCACGAATACTATTTCCATCTCTTTCATTACATTTGCAGGAATATCCGTAAGGTCTTTCTCGTTTTCCATCGGAATAATGACCGTTTTGATATTACCACGGTGTGCTGCCAGAAGTTTTTCTTTTAGTCCCCCTATGGGCAGTACTCTTCCTCTCAGGGTAATCTCGCCGGTCATCGCGATATCACTTCTCACCCTTTGCCCGAGATACGCCGAAGCTATCGACGTTGCCATGGCAATGCCGGCGGAAGGACCATCCTTTGGAATCGCACCCTCGGGAACATGAACGTGTACATCAGTCTCTTTATAAAAATTTGCATCAAGTCCCAAGGCCTCCGCTCTTGATCTCACATAGGTAAGCGCTGCCTGAGCCGATTCCTGCATCACGTCCCCGAGTTTACCCGTCAGGATCGGTTTTCCCGTTCCCTTCATAACAGATGCCTCAATTGATAGAAGTTCTCCACCTACTTCTGTCCACGCCAGGCCTACCGTGAGCCCAACTTTATCCTTTCCTTCTGTTTCCCCAAAGCGATACTTCGGTATACCGAGATATTTTTCGACCGACTTCAATGTTATTTTATGTCTGGTTTTTGCTCCGTCTGTGACGATTTTTCTCGCCACCTTTCTGCAAACGGAAGCTATCTCTCTTTGCAGATTCCTGACCCCCGCCTCTCTGGTATACTTTCTGATGAGAGTAAGAAGGGCTCCATCGGTAAAGTCAATATTATCAACGGTCAGGCCATTTGCATCCATCTCCTTGGCAACCAGGTATTTCTTCGCAATATTCAATTTCTCCGGTTCGGTATACCCCGCAATACGAATCACTTCCATTCTGTCCTGCAATGCAGCAGGGATCGTTTGAAGCACGTTTGCCGTGGTAATAAACATAATCTCAGAAAGATCGTAATCCACTTCAAGGTAATTGTCGTTGAAGGCAAAATTCTGTTCCGGATCGAGCACTTCAAGAAGGGCAGACGCTGGATCCCCCCTGAAGTCAGAGCTGAGCTTGTCGATTTCATCAAGACAGAAGACGGGATTGTTTGAGCCTGCTTTTTTCAGAAGCTGGACGATCTTTCCCGGCAGAGCACCTATATATGTCCTCCTGTGGCCACGTATCTCAGCCTCATCTCTAAGACCGCCCAGTGACAACCTGACAAACTTTCTGTTTGTTGCCCGTGCAATCGACTTTGCGACCGATGTCTTTCCTACACCGGGAGGTCCCACGAGACAGAGTATGGACCCCTTCTTCTTTGTTATAAGATACTGAACCGCCAGGTACTCCAGAATCCTTTCCTTGACCTTCTTTAATCCATAGTGATCTTCTTCCAGTATCACTTCCGATTCCTTGAGGCCGTATTTATTTTCCGTCTTTTCAAACCAGGGCAGTGATAATATCCAGTCTATGTAATTTCTTACAACCGTGGCCTCTGCGGACATTGGAGCCATCATTTTCAGTTTCTTTATCTCATGCTCTATCTTTTCATGAGCCTCATCGGACAATTTTTTTTCTTCCAGCTTCTTTTCGAGTTCCTTTATCTCGCTCTTGAATGAATCATCTTCCCCCATTTCTTTCTGAATGGCTCTCATCTGCTCGTTCAGATAGTAATCCTTCTGGGTCTTTTCCATCTGTTTCTTCACACGTTTTTTTATCCGTCCCTCAACCTCGAGTATCTCTATCTCGGACATCATGAGACTGTAGATCTTCTCAAGCCTTTCTATAACATCCGTTGTCTCGAGTATTCTCTGCTTCTCTTCCAGCTTTACGTGAAGATGCGATGCCGCAACATCGGCAAGTCTCGTCGGATCATTTGTGGCCGATATGGAACTCACCATCTCGGGTGGAACTTTTTTGCTCAGCTTTGCATATTTTTCGAAGGCCTCGGCAATATTTCGCATGAGTGCCGATGTTTTGATCTTCAAAGTATCATCAATTTCCTCCTCAACCTTATCAACTTTCACGAGGAAAAAGTCTTCGTTTGGAATATACTCCCTTATTACGCCTCTGCTCTGCCCCTCAACAAGGGCCTTCACGGTTCCATCGGGAAGTCTGAGCAACTGGATGATGCTTCCCACGGTTCCCATGATGTATATATCCTCTTCGGAGGGATTGTCATTTTCAGCATTTCTCTGCGCTACAAGGAATATCTCCTTCTCGTATTTCATTGCAGATTCCAGTGCGCTGATGGATTTTTCCCTCCCCACAAACAGCGGAACTATCATATAGGGAAAAACCACCACATCCCTGAGAGGAAGCAGAGGAATCGCAGATCTTTCATCATCCATTGTCTCTTCTCTATCTTTATTGAAATTAAACATATTTCTACCCTATTTCCTTTCGCTTACTACTTTCCGAAGATTCAGGTATTGTTTCAAAAAGTAAAATTGGTTTTTCTTTGTTTAATACGACTTCTTCGCTGATTAAACATTCCCTGACATCTTTTCTCGAAGGAATATCGTACATGATATCGAGCATGGTGTTCTCCATGATTGACTGCAGGCCTCTCGCACCCGACTTACGTTCTGCGGAACACTTTGCAATTGCCTTCAGGGCATTGTCGGTAAAGGTAAGCTTTACATTCTCAAGTTCAAACATCTTCTTATACTGCTTCACGAGAGAGTTTTTCGGTTCAACAAGAATTTTCACAAGGTCATCTTCACTTAAATCAAAAAGAGTTCCGACAACGGGCAGCCTCCCGACAAACTCGGGGATCAATCCGTATTGTAGCAGGTCCTCGGGTTGATTTTCCGATAAAACCTCGCCAATGTTCTTTTCTTTTCTGCTCTTGATTCTGGCACCAAAACCCACTGCATTGACACCAATTCTCTTCTCGATTATCTCCCGTAATCCGTTAAAGGCCCCCCCGCATATAAACAGTATGTTCGTGGTATCCACCTGAATAAATTCCTGTTGGGGATGTTTCCTCCCCCCTTTGGGAGGTACGTTCGCAAGCGTTCCCTCAATGATCTTGAGAAGGGCCTGCTGAACGCCTTCACCCGATACGTCTCTCGTTATTGAAGGGTTGCCCGATTTTCTCGATATTTTGTCTATCTCGTCAATAT
Organism: Deltaproteobacteria bacterium; assembly: GCA_016933215.1. Classification (GTDB taxonomy): domain Bacteria; phylum Desulfobacterota; class Syntrophia; order Syntrophales; family UBA2210; genus JAFGBH01. The sequence goes on from JAFGBH010000027.1 coordinate 4,216, forward strand.
AGACGATTCCTCTCGATGCCCTTTGTACATCATAATCGGCATTCTGAAGCAGACTCAGGATGATATTCTCCACATCCTCTCCCACATACCCCGCTTCGGTCAATGTCGTAGCATCGGCAATAGTGAAGGGTACATTCAGCATCCTTGCAAGTGTTCGTGCCAGGAGCGTCTTTCCCGAACCGGTGGGACCGACGAGCAGAATGTTACTCTTTTGTAGCTCTATACCATCTCGGTTGACTTCCGAAAACAGCCTCTTATAGTGATTGTATACGGCAACGGAAAGTATCTTTTTTGTTCTGTCCTGACCTACCACATACTGATCAAGAAACTTCTTTATATCCTTGGGTTCAGGTATTTCTTCTTTTGTCTCCCTTATGTCCTGAACGTTTCCTTCCTCTTCCACGATACACCGGCAGAGCTCGATACATTCATCGCATATATAGGCAGAAGGTCCCGCAACAAGTTTCCGAACTTCATTTTGGGTCTTCCCACAAAAGGAACAAAAAAGCATGTCGTTTTCTCCCTCGCGACCTGAATTTCGTTTGTTCATTAAACGTCCCTCCTATCGGCTCAGCGATGACCTTTTGACTATGACCTCGTCTATTATACCATACTCCTTTGCCTGTTCGCTCGTCATGTAAAAGTCTCTGTCCGTATCTTTCTCCACCTTTTTCACAGACTGCCCCGTATGGCTTGCAAGAATCTCATTCAGTTCATTCTTCAGTCTCAAAATCTCCCTCGCTTGTATGCCCACATCGGTCGCCTGCCCCTGTGATCCCCCAAGCGGCTGATGTATAATTATTCGGGAGTTCGGCAGGGCATAGCGTTTGCTCTTTTCCCCTGCCGCAAGGAGCAAGGCCCCCATACTGGCCGCCTGTCCCATACAAACGGTGCATACGGAGGGTTTTATGTATTGCATTGTATCATATATGGCCAGGCCGGCACTGACTATCCCGCCCGGTGTGTTGAGATAAAAGTATATATCCTTATCAGGGTCATCGGATTCGAGGTAGAGAAGTTGAGCAATAACGAGATTCGCCACCTCATCATCCACGGAAGTACCGAGAAATATGATCCTGTCCTTCAGAAGCCTTGAATAGATATCAAAGGCTCTCTCCCCCCTTCCGTCCTGTTCGATGACCATCGGAATTAGAGTCATTTACCCGCTTCCTCCTCTTTCGTCTCCCCTTTTTTCTTCTTTATGGTCTTTATTATTGCCTTGTCCTCGATAAATTCAAGGGTCTTTTTCTCCAGGATCTCATTTTTGAGTCCCTCAATAAGATTGTTTTTTTCATAGGTTTCCTTTACCGTCTCAAAATCCCTTGCGGTTTGAGTGGCAATCTCCTTGAGGCTCTCCTCTATCTCGTTTTCTTCTACCGTAATGGATTCCTTTTCCGCAATCTTATTTAAAAGGAGCGTCGATTTCACCATTCTTGTTGCCTGATCCTGAAATCTGTCATGTAAATTCGCGCTTATCTCCACGACTTTGTCCGGCGCCATTCCGTTTCGTATCATCCTCTGCTGCGCATCCAGGGTCATGATATAAATCTGCCGTTCGATCCAGACGGACGGAACATCGAAATCATTTTTTTCCAGAAGAGCATCCACTATTTTTTTTGTTACTTCGGACTTAATATTTGCCTTTTTTTCCTCTTCAATTGATTTTTTTATATCTTTTTTCAGGTCATCGAAGGACTCGTATTTTTCAAAATTTTTTATAAATTCACCGTCAAGCTCCGGCACCCTTTTCTCCCGGATATCCTTTATCGTGACGGAATAAACACCCTCCTTCCCCGAAATCTCCTTTGTGTCGAAATTGTCGGGAAATGTCATAGCGACTTTCTTCGTCTCCCCCTTTTTTAGACCCTCCAGTTTATCTTCAAAACCGGGCATGAACATCCCTGCTCCAAGCTGAAGCATATAGTTGTTGGAAGCGAGCTCTTTCCTTTCCTTTCCATCAACGGTTACCTCAAAATCGATAATGGCGAAGTCGCCCTCTTTGAGCCCCCGTTCCTCTTTTACGTCTTCAAGTGTTGCATACATCTCTCTCAGCTGATCAAGCCTGTTGTCGACATCTTTTTTTGTTACTTTCAGTTCGGCTTTTTCTACCTCGATACCGGTATAATCCTTCGGATCAACCACCGGATGTATCTCAACGGTTGCGGTATAATTAAAACTCTGTTCTCTTTCTATGCCCTTCTGATCGATTATAGGCTGATCAATCGGCATGATATCATTTTTTTCCAGGGCCTCCAGATACGATTTGGATACCAGACTTGAGATTGCCTCGCCTTCCGCCTCATCCCGGTAATGAACCTCAAGAACCTTTCTCGGCACCTTACCAGGCCTGAATCCCTTTATCCGGGCCTTTTTGCCCACCACCAGATAGGCCGAATCTATCTCATTTTTCACGTCTGACCAGGGTATCTCAAATGACAGCTTTTTCTTTACAGAGTTGATTTCTTCAATTTTAACTTCCGAGGTAACTTCGCCCACAACAGAACTCCTTTTCTATGATCTAATGGTGCGAGAGAGGGGAGTCGAACCCCTATCCGCTCTCGCGGGCTGGATCCTAAGTCCAGTGCGTCTTCCAGTTCCGCCACTCTCGCGTGCCACGAGTAATGTAAATATATTAACTGCACGGTGAATTGTCAACCGCGAATATCCTTCACTTTCGCGACCATACACTGTCTTAAATATATAATAATTTTAAAGCACTATAAAATAATATTCCTGCCTTCCCCGACACAAATAAGGCCCTGCATTTGGCAGGGCCCTTCTGCTTGATCGTTTCTTTTTTCAATGGTCGGGGCGAGAGGATTTGAACCTCCGACCCTCTGAACCCCATTCAGATACGCTACCAGACTGCGCTACGCCCCGACACGTTTTTTGTGAACTATCATTATAGCTTTTTCCTGTCAAGCACCAGAAATTTATTTTACGACTATTCGACAAAGAGACACTTCTTTATTCCTTCTAATTTCTTCCTCCCCACCCCCCCGTCACCTCTTAAATCATCGATATGGGAAAAGCCACCTCTTTTTTCCCTGAACTCGATTATTGCGGTGGCTGTTTTGAGTCCGATCCCGGGGATAAGGATCAGATCCTCGACAGTAGCATCATTAATATTGATAGGCATGTCGAGGGCAAGTCTCGTCGGCACATCCATTTTTTCAATACCGACTGACGATACACCGATTACTACTTTATCACCCGTTGACAACGTGTGATCCTGACACGTTTCCTTTAAGTCCTCCGTATTTATTCGCGCTTTGTCAAGGAAACCGGAAAGCCTCGTCCCGTGGGGAAGATAGTATATCCCGTCGTTATCTGCATCCCCTGAAAGCTCCACAATAAGGGACCCGCTGTTCCTGTCTCCAAATTCAAAAGCGGAATTTCCTCCCGAGGTCTGAAAGTACTGAAAAGTCCACCTCGCAGAATAGAGTATAAAGGCAAGGACAACGATGATAAGTGCCCCGCGAAGTTGTCCCTCTATGAGGTGATTCCTCCTCATTCTTCCTTTTCGAGACCAAAGGCATCATGAAGAACCCTGACGGCGAGTTCCGTATACTTTTCGTTGATGACACAGGATATCTTTATTTCCGAGGTACTGATCATCATTATATTTATACCCTCATTCGCAAGGGTGGCAAACATCTTCGAGGCAACGCCGGAATGACTTTTCATTCCGACACCGACGATGGATATCTTGGAGATGTTTTCATCATAGTCTATCCTTTCGGCACCAATATCTTTGATCACTTCGCCGAGTATCTGCTGTACCTCCCCCATGTCCCCCTTGGGAACCGTAAAGGTCATGTCAGTGTGGCCCTCAATACTCGCATTCTGAATTATCATATCCACGATTATATTTTGGTCAGACAAGGGCATAAACAATCGAGCGGCTATTCCCGGTTCGTCCGGCACATGAATGATGGTGACCTTTGCCTGGTTTTTATCGAAGGTTACCGCTGAAACGATCTCTTTTTCCATATCTCTATCCTCTCTTGTCACTAATGTTCCCTCATCATCATTGAAAGAAGATTTAACATATAGAGGGACATTATATTTTTTTGCCAGCTCTACGGAACGCTGCTGGAGTACCTTCGCACCAGCACTCGCCAGTTCGAGCATCTCTTCATATGATATCTTTTTCAGCTTCCGGGCCTTCGCATAGACGTGAGGATCGGTCGTATAAACCCCGTCAACATCGGTATAGATCTCACAGAAATCGGCTTTAATCGCCGCCGCTATTGCAACGGCACTCGTATCGGACCCGCCCCTCCCAAGCGTGGTAATATTGTTGTTACTATCCACACCCTGAAAGCCAGCAACTATTACAATATTTCCATTCCGGAGTTCGTCAAAAATCAGCGTTGTATCGATCTTCTGAATTCGTGCACTCTCGTGCATTCCGTCGGTTATTATTTTTATCTGATGCCCGAGAAAGGATTTTGCCTTATATCCCATGTTGTTGAGAACCATTGCGAGAAGCGAAATGGAGACCTGCTCGCCCGAGGAAACAAGCATATCATACTCTCTCTTGACCTGCCTTCCGCTCGAAACCCCGGCCGCCAGTTGAATGAGCCTGTCCGTCTCCCCTGCCATTGCTGACAGTACTACGACAACATCGTTTTCCATGTCCTTTGTCTTAATCACTCTTCGTGCAACATTATGAATACGCTCCAGATCAGCGACAGAAGTGCCGCCATATTTTTGAACAATCAGAGCCACTTACAAAAGACCTCCCTCTTTAAATTTTTCTTTTATGCCAGACACCCTCTGCGATGTCCCGGCAATTTCGATATCTCTTTCACTTCCCTCTCTATAACTCAAAACGATATGTAACGCATCATCGGGAAGAATATCTTTGATTTTTTCCGCCCACTCGATAACGGCAACCCCGTCACCGAAGAAGTATTCCTCATATCCCATATCGTTTAAATCATCAGGGCCGGTCAATCGGTAGACATCAAGATGATAAAGGGTAACGTTACCGGGATACTCGTTAATCAGCGTGAAGGTCGGACTTGTTATATAATATTTTTCCGATATGCCGAGGCCCCGCGCGATACCCTGAGTAATGGTCGTTTTTCCGGTGCCCAGTTCACCCACCAGGGCAATGACATCGCCGCGAACAAGGTTTTCGCCTATAATTCGCCCCAGAAGTAACGTATCTTCAGGAGATCTCGATATCAATTTCAAACCGCCCGCTATTTCCATAAAAAAATGTTCGCCTTGCCTTTTTTCTTAGCTGCAATCGCTTGTCAAGAAACCGACATTCAGTATCAGAGAGTCGCTGATTTTTCAAGGATAACAACGGCCGTGGCGAAATTATTCGTATGGGAGATGCTTACATGACATGTTATTATATTGAGAGCGTCTATAATACCACGTACTTTCCCGTGAACCATAAGTTGCGGTCTCCCCTCTTTCGTATTGACAACCTCAATATCCCTCAGGCTCAATCCGCTAAAAAGACCCTTGCCGAGAGACTTGAGAAGGGCCTCTTTTACTGCAAACCGCGCTGCATAATGCTGAGGAGAGTGGGCCTTTCTTTCACAGTATACAATCTCGTTTTCCGAAAATACCCGTTTCAAAAAATGTCCATTCCATTTTTTGATGATCCTTTCGATCCTTGCGACCTCGACAAGGTCCGTTCCTATGCCGTGAATACTATTACGCATTTTTTATCGCATCTGCCATGATTGCTACTTTTTTCATAAAACCCACATCATGGACCCTTACTACGTGTGCCCCGTTCAATATGGCAGCCGTAACCGTAGCTGCCGTTCCCTCCATCCGGTTTTCAGTTCCTCCGCCGGTGGTCTTCCCTATAAATCCTTTGCGTGACGTTCCTATCAAAATCGGCCTCCCCAAACCCTTAAATTCCTCCAGGTACTTTATAAGCCTGTTGTTGTCCTCCACTGTCTTTCCAAATCCTATACCGGGATCGATGATGATAGCATCCCTTTCTATACCCGACGACGTTGCCTCATCGATTCTCTCTTCGAGAAACCTTGTGATATCACCCCGCAGTGAAGGGTAACTCAGATCTCCCTCCTGCATCGTCTTCGGGGTTCCCCTCATATGCATCAATATCACCGGCACCTTGCAGCGGGCCACAGTACCGGCCATCTTTTCATCACATCGCATTGCGCTGATATCATTTATAATCTCGGCACCTGCTTCGAGTGCCATACGGGCAATTTCCGACTTCGTGGTATCTATCGATATAGGAATGGTAATACGTTTCCCCAGAGACGCAATAACGGGAATTACCCGTTTCATCTCTTCTTCAACAGATATGGGCTCTGAGCCCGGTCTCGATGATTCACCCCCGATATCGATGATATCGGCACCATCTTCTTCCATTCTGATACCGTATTCCACCGCATCTTCCACATTCGCAAAGAGACCGCCATCGGAAAAAGAATCGGGAGTCACATTTATCACGCCCATAAGAAGGGTCTTCTTCCCCATGAGAATTTCTCTTCTCGGCGTCCTCACAACAAAGCTATCCCTCGCAAGATTACCGAGAAGATTTTTCAGATCGATCGATATTCGTTTCAGGCCGAAGGGCTGTATGGAAATCTTGTCGGCAAGGGCCTCAAGCTGTTTTATTGTACCGATAATAAGTGCATCCGTTTTTTCGATGCTGCACTCGACAGAACCACGTGCAACGGCCACATCACCCCCACAAGAAAGCATCTCTTGTTTCAATATATTAGCTACTTTACACTCTATTCCTTCAAGTAATATGTTAAGGTTTCTCATCTTGGAAATCATTGCCCTGATTCCGTAGGGATCAACGCCTACCCTCTTCAATTCTTCTTCCGCCTCGAATTTCGATCCAATGGAAAGATGTCTCATGGGGTTTTTATCTGCTTTCGATTATTTAGATTATGCATTGCCACATACAATAATACAGTGTTACCGAAATGTCTTGAGAATTATTGCAGGTATGGTGTGTCTTACACGTGAATTGTTCTTCTTTGCGGATATAGTATTTTTCTTCGTTACGCCTCTACCTTTGACGCTTCCTGATTGCCCGGCTCTTCCTGCAGCGATGAATCAATTTTTCCCGAAACAATAGCATCGAGCTCGTCTGCATTTAATACTTCTTTAACGAGCAGTTCCTGGGCAAGTTTGTCAAGGATATCAATGCTCTCGGAGAGGATATTTTTCGCCCTTTCGTAGTTTTCCTTGACGATCTTGGAAATCTCGCTGTCAATCTTCTCGGCGGTTTCCTCACTGAAATTTCTATGTGTGGCGATTTCCTTCCCCAGAAATATCTGCTCATCTTTTTTCCCGTATGTGAGCGGTCCCATCTCTTGGCTCATGCCCCACTCGCATACCATTTTTCTGGCAAGCTCTGTCGCCCTTTCTATGTCGTTTCCCGCACCCGTTGTAAAATCTTTGATAATCAATTCTTCGGCAGCCCGTCCTCCGAGAAGAATAGTAATATTATCTAAAAGATACGCCTTAGGATAGGTATGTTTTTCATCGACCGGCAGCTGCTGCGTCAGGCCGAGGGCTCTCCCCCTCGGAATAATGGTCACCTTGTGGATAGGATCGGTACCGGGGATCAATTTTGCCACCAGGGCGTGCCCCGCCTCATGGTAGGCGGTGATCCTTTTCTCTTCATCGCTGATCACCATGCTCTTTCTCTCTGTCCCCATGAGCACCTTATCCTTGGCAAATTCGAAATCGGACATGGTAATATGGTTTTTATTGTATCTGGCTCCATTGAGGGCAGCCTCGTTAACGAGGTTTTCTATGTCGGCTCCCGAAAATCCCGGGGTTCCGCGTGCGATAACCGAGAGGTTCACATCATCACCCAGGGGAACTTTTTTAACATGTACCTCAAAGATCTTTTCTCTTCCCTTTACATCGGGCAGGGGAACAACGACCTGGCGGTCAAATCTTCCAGGTCTCAGAAGGGCGGGGTCAAGAACGTCGGGACGGTTTGTCGCCGACATGATAATTACCCCCTCGTTTGATTCGAAACCGTCCATCTCCACGAGCATCTGGTTCAGTGTCTGTTCTCTCTCGTCATGGCCGCCGCCGAGACCGGCGCCACGGTGTCTCCCCACCGCGTCAAGCTCATCAATGAAGATAATACAGGGGGCATTTTTCTTTCCCTGATTAAAAAGATCCCTTACGCGCGATGCACCCACACCCACGAACATCTCCACAAAATCTGAACCGCTGATGCTCAGAAAGGGGACCTCCGCCTCACCTGCGATTGCCCGCGCAAGGAGTGTCTTACCAGTACCCGGTTGACCCACGAGGAGTACCCCTTTCGGGATTCTACCGCCGAGTCTCGTGAATTTCTTGGGATCTCGGAGAAACTCGACGACCTCTTCCAGTTCTGCCTTTGCCTCATCGATACCGGCAACATCATTAAAGGTAACCTTTTTCGACTTGTCGGTCATCAGCTTTGCCCTGCTTTTCCCGAAAGACATTGCCTTACCGCCTCCGGCCTGCATCTGTCTCATGAAAAATATCCACACGCCGATGAGGAGAATTATGGGAAGCCACGAGATGAGTATGGTCATATACCAGGGGTTTCCTTCGACAGGCCTGACAGAAATCCTCACCTCTTTCTCCTGCAAGAGAGGGACAAGGTTTGAATCCTGCGGTACATAAGTTTTGAAAGGCTTTCCATCGGCAAACTTGCCCTCCACATTCTCACCCTGTATCGTCACTTCATTAATCTGTCCCTTATCAATAAAATTGATAAAATCGCTGTATACGATCTCTTCCTTCCTGCTCTGGGGCTGGTTGAACATATGAAAGAGGAAGATAAAGACCAGGCTTATCACGATCCATAAGGCTATATTTTTTTGCAGTTGATTCACTTGTATGCTCCTGTTAATTTTACGACTTCCGTCTCCTTGAAGAAACAGATCGATTTCTCATATCAGATAATTTCTGCTTTTACCACTTTTTCTGTCATATCGGTAATTTTCACCCTCTGACTCAACGCTATTTGCGGTATCCACAACACCGATTTCTCATCAGCCACGAGGGGGATATGGCCTCTTTTTCCCTTCGGAATCTTCTTATCAATAAAAATGTCGCTGAGTTTCTTCGTTCCCTCCATGCCGAAGGGCTGAATCCTGTCCCCTTCTCTGACGTTTCGTATATACATGGGTGGTACTATTTTATTGTAATCAATGAAAACCGCATTCCCCAAACTGAAGTCGATTTCATTGCCTTCGACAAATTCGAAACAAAAGCTCATCTCTGCATCGGGGACTGTAATACGACAGGGAATCTTCACCTGACAGGAAAAACCCTCTGTTGTTTCCCCTTCAAAGACATTCCGCCTGCTTTTTGCACCGGATGAATGTCTCACATCCTCATTCCGGCAAATGCTGATAGTGTCGTACTCACGACCAACAGTAACATGAAAGGGAAGGCTTAAAACACCGCTTACATTTTCTCCCTCTGCAAGGTCCATTACCGCCCTCACGTGCCGGTAGCCGATTCCCTTTTTGGATGATGTCTTATCCTCAAGAAGCTCTTTTATTATCCTCTGCCGAAGCGCCTCGTGCAGTGTAGTAAGTTTCTTTATCTCTATCCGTACCTCATTTTCATCGCGGGATATGCCCCAATCAGCAAGTATACCTTCGACGGTTTTCTGTATAAAATCGTCTTCAATTCTCAGAATAGTGGCCGTGCGGTTGATAGTATCCACAAGAGCATTATTGTAATTATCCCTCAGCTCCGGGATCATTTCATTTCTGATCCTGTTTCTCAGGAACTGGCCGCTCTCGTTTGACGCATCCCGGACAAAGCCGATCCCCTCTTTTTCAAGAAACGAAGCAATCTCACTCCTTGCCACATTGATGAGAGGCCTGATGTAGATCCCATCACGCACGGGGAGCATACCTCTCAGTCCCTCCATACCGCTTCCCCTTAGAAATTTTATAATAACCGTCTCCGCCTGATCATCCAGATTATGCCCGAGGGCGATCTTGTCTAAACTGTCTTCTTGGAAAATTTCCTCGAAAAATCTGTATCGCTCCTTTCGTGAAATATCCTCCAGAGATCCCTTTTCCCTCTTCCTGATATCCGGGACAGAAACTGACTTTGATCGGAAGGGAATCCCCTTCGATTTTGCTTCTTCACGAACAAAGGCCTCATCATTATCAGACGCTTCTCCCCTGATACCATGATTCAGGTGGAGAACAGAAAGTTGAATGCCATACTCTGGCGCAATCATGATAAGGGCATTTAAAAGCGCGACGGAATCGGGCCCACCCGAAACGGCGACACCTACCCTGTCACCATAGCTCAGCATTCCGTGTTTTTCTATTGTCTCTCGTACCCTTTTTAGCACTGGATTACCGTCTCTAAAACATTATGAGAAGATTTCTTTCAACTCGGCCATACTCTCACAGGTGTAATCGGGTTTATAACGAAGGAGCTTTTCTCTTTCGCTTAATCCGTTCAGAAAGGCACAGCTTGATACACCGCTCTTTTTCGCCATCATTATATCATTCTTCCCGTCACCCACAACAACCGCCTTCTCCTTCTTTATATCGTATTGTTCAAGGAGCGAGCACACAAGGCGTGGATCGGGTTTTATATAGGGAGTGCTGCCCATTCCGATGATGTCATCAAAATACCCATCAATCTCAAGGGCCTGTGAAATATTTAAAGCAAAGCTGTGGAGTTTATTAGTAACTATACACTTTTTAATGTCTTTGAAATAGTCAAGGATCTCCCTGACCCCCGGATACAGTTCTGTCTTGTCGAGTTGGTGTTCGGAGTAATAGTCACTGAAAATCCCCAGAGCTTCATCAAATCTGTGATGATTTTCATTTCCCAAAGATCGCTCTATAAGCTTTCCGACACCATCACCCACAAAACTCAAAACGGTCTCCTTTACCAATAAAGGAATATTCAGGACCGATAAGGTATGGTTTACGGAGGAGGTAAGATCGTCACCGGTATTGACGAGCGTTCCGTCTAAATCAAACACAATGATGTCAACTTTCTTCATTCGATTTAACATCTTACATTCTTACCTGAAAATTAATCAAATCACTCTATTGAAGCTCCCCGCAATCCCGTATAAGCGGGATTAAGGAACATTTTATTTTTTATTCGCTCGCTAACCCCGCTGCAAGCAACGGGGGAATGCGCTCGCTGTTCAGTTCAGAATATAATGATTGATGAAAGAATTACAAGGAACAAAAAGGAGAGGACACTTCATAGGTATTGACAATATATTGACTCCTGTGATAGGCAACTCGAACCGCTTGGATCACCTGAGCAAGGGACTGAGACGGAAAAGGTCGAAGAATTATTTTGTTATGTTTCGTTTAATATATGGCCCTTTCCGATTTCAGGCGGGAGGGCTTTTTTGTTGCTATGAAGAGAGATTCAATTGCCATTATCGGCCTCGGCAAGGTAGGCACCGCCTTAGGGTTCTTGCTGAGGTCTGCCGGCTATGAAATTGCCGCCGTTTCCGATGTGTCCCCCGAATCACTCATAAGGGGTGTCGAATTTACCGGCGGGAAGGCCTTTGCCGACGCCTCCCAGGCAGCATCGGAAGCTGATACCATATTTATCACGACGTGGGACGATGCTATCGAGACAACCTGTGAAGAGATCTCCCAAAAAGACTCTATAAGACCGGGCGACAAAGTCGTTCATGTCAGCGGTGCGGGAGGATTGGACATTCTTGCTTCAGCACGAAAGTGCGGGGCCTGCGTCGCGAGTATTCACCCCCTCCAGTCTTTTGCCGACACAAAAAGCGCTATCGAAAACCTTCCCGGAAGCACCTTCGGCATAACGGCAAACGATGAGATATATGACTGGGCGGTGGAGATTGTCACGGCCCTTGGAGGTACACATTTTTCCGTCGCCGAAGAAGACAAACCCCTTCACCATGCAGCGGCATGTATGGCATCAAACTATCTCGTTACCCTTATGAGCATTGTCGAACAGATATACCAATCTCTCGGCCTGAAGGAAGATACGGCAATGAAGGCTTTCTGGCCTCTGGTTAAAGGAACAATCAAAAACATTGAAAAAAAAGGCATTGCGCCGTCTCTCACGGGTCCCATCGCCCGCGGTGATATCGGGACATTAAAAAAACATCTCAGGGTTTTTCATATCAAGCACCCTTCCCTTTTACCCCTCTATCGGGAAATGGGAATATTCACTGCAGATATTAGTCTTCACAATAAAACCCTGTCTGAAGAAAGGGCACAGGAAATCAAAACACTTCTAAGAGAGGAACAAAACGATGAGTAAACAGGGGAAAACAAACAAGGTAACAATTTCGACAATCCGCGAAATGAAAGCAAAAGGCGAAAAGATATCAATGTTGACGGCCTATGATTATTCAACGGCCCTGGTCGTTGATGAGGCAGGAATCGACATGATTCTCATAGGGGATTCTCTCGGCATGGTAATGCTCGGGTACGACAGCACAGTCCCCGTCACCATGGAAGATATGCTCCATCATACAAAAGCGGTATCCCGGGCAGTAGAACATGCAATGGTTATTGCTGACATGCCCTTTATGTCATACCAGTGCTCACAGGATGAGGCGATAGCAAACGCAGGCCGCTTTCTTAAAGAAGCCGGGGCTCACGGAATAAAGCTTGAGGGCGGGAGAGAAGTGGCTGATGTCGTGAGAAGGGTAGTGTCCGCGGGAATTCCCGTCATGGGACACCTCGGGCTCACTCCCCAGTCAATCCATCAGCTCGGAGGATACAAGGTTCAGGGAAAGAAAAAAGAGGCCGCCGAAAGAATGATCGAAGATGCCAAGATACTCGAAGAAGCGGGTGCATTTTCAGTTGTTCTGGAATGTGTACCGGAAAAACTGGCTGAAGAAATAACCGCTTCTCTTGAAATTTCTACGATCGGCATCGGAGCCGGGGTTCACTGCGACGGTCAGGTGCTTGTTGTCAACGATATGCTCGGAATGTTCGAAAAATTCACGCCCAAGTTCGTGAAAAAGTACGCAAACCTGAACACCCACATGAAAGAGGCGGTCAGTCAGTACATCGACGAGGTAAAATCAGAGGTGTTTCCGGGAAAGGAGCACTCCTTTTTATAACGCTTATTATTCTACTTTTCTAATTTCGCCTTTGAGAAAGACGGGATAATAGATACTAGTGTCCTCAAGGATTCTTTTGGAATCGGTGGAGTTTACAGCGTAGGTAAAAACGGCACCTGCACCGGTGAGTACCGGATGCGATTTGCCCGCATATATCAGTATACTGTTTTGACCCGACTCGGCCTGGACATAGAATTCTTTCAAAGGTGACCAGGGGCCGGTGATATTCTTGGCCCAGCGGTATGCGAGCGAGGGATTCAGAAGCGATACCGTTTGAATCTCCAGATACCTTTCGATTTCGGGCACGTAATTGACGGTAAATTCCATCTGCCCTTCGGCAAATAAAGGCGGGGGTATTTCTGCCAGATCGGCCTGGAGGATCCATCCTCTTTCTTTCGCCCACCACACGGGCCTTGAGAGGTCTCCCTTCAATACAGATGACACGGGCCATCGAATAAGATAAGCGTCACGTTTTTTTGAATCGGCACCGAAGGCATAGACATACTGATCAGCATGAAGAACGCAGGCCGAACCTGCGATAACACCGAACTGATTCGAGGGAGTGTCAATCCAATCTATGTGCCATTTTTCCGGATCGGCATCGGGATTGTCGATCATCACAGCCTGCCAGCCTGTCACATCAAAACCAAGTTCATTCTCGCCTTCACTGACCTCCATGAGAAATATAATGAGTGTATCGTTTATCCTGATACCGTCTCCCGGCCAGTACCAATTGTTCTCCCCTTCTGCGAAAAAAGATGAGGGTTCGCCGTTCTTCCTGTTCCAGTAAAATTTGACCGATGCTGTGGATGGATCATACCCCTCTTGTATGGCGATACTGTTCCGTATAATCGCCGCATCTCGACGACCGCCCGAAGAGGCCTGACTTATAAAACTGTCCCCGAAAAGCCAGAGCACCCTTCCCTTCCCGAGATCTATGGACGAGGCACCGTCACCGCCAAGCCAGTGATCGTCGTTCCTGAAAAGCCTGTCCGCCTCCGGCCATGGCTCTCCACTTATTGTAAAGGTTTCTTTTTCAAGATTGAAAAGGGGTGTTTTCAGACCGCACGAGACAAGGCACAAAAGGATCGCGAATATCAGGCAAAATCGAAGTGTCTTACGCATCTATCTTCTCTTTTTTCCTGTAGGCGAGGCCGTGGAGCAGGACTACTGTTTTCTCCGTTTTGTCCTTAATTTCTACCGAGTACGCGGCAAGCTTTCTGTCCTTTGATATCTCCCGAGCCTCCGCATAGAGGACATCACCTTCTGCCGCTTTTATGAACGAGATTGAGTTGTTCACGGCGACAGCAATGGTTCCGTGAGAATTTGAAGCCGCGGCAAAGGCAAGATCGGCAAGTGCAAAGAGAACGCCGCCATGGACCATGTCAACGGCGTTGAGATGGTGTTCTTTTATTTTCAAGATCGCCGTTGCCCGACCGGCAGAGATCTCAAGCAGCTCAATTCCGACATACGTGGCAAATCTGTCCTTTTCAAAGTACCTTCTCAGGGCTTCTTTATCGACCGTCTCAGGCATCAAAACCGCTCACTATTATATTCGGGAATGTTTGGTTAGTTCTGAAAAACGCCTTCCTGTGCAAGGATTTCCTTTACATGCTCAAGTGCTTTTCGAATATACGCCTCATCCAGCTGCTTAATAGGAGAAGGTGTTTCAAATATCCTCTTGGGTATCCTCATGTCATCGAGCTTGAAGCCTTCCCTCATTTTAAATCGATACTTCTCGACATAAATTTCCCTGCCTATCCTGTCGAGGTCAGCTTCGGACACATCAAACCCGGTAATATTTAATAGCCGCGATACAAGTTCTGGAGAATAGATGCCGCGGGCAAAGAAACAGATAACGAGACTCGACAGTATCTGCCGCCATATTTCTTCTTCGACCAGAATATCTACAAGATCTTCGGGGCTTTTTTCCTCTTTGGCAAGTAGCTTTTGATCAAAACTATAGCCGGCATTATCGAGGTGGCTGTGTCTCGTTCCTATAAGGGTGCCGATATGGGCTCCCGGTCCCGTGTGATAGCCCGGCATCTCATTACCGCCAAAGGCAAGCGCAAAATCCTCTCCCCCGTAAATCGAGATGGTATGTTCTATGCCTCGTGCCAGTGCCGTATAAAATTCATTCGGTTGTTCGATTATGTTTCGTAGCGCCGTGATATACGATTGGACATCTCCCCATCCAAGCTTGACATCGAGTGTTTCTTTTTCCGATATGATGCCCTTTTCCTGTGCCTCCGTCGCCCATGCCAGAACGACTCCGGCACTCATCGCGTCAATTCCCCAAGCCTCAACACGATCCATCAATCTCAAATAATCTTTCGCACTGTTCATACCGAGCATTGTGCCCAGGGCATAGATTGGTTCATAATCGTAGGAGATCATCGTCGTCTTATAGAAATAGGCCTCATCTTCATAGGGTTCCCGGAGCGCTGCAATGTGTATGCATCCTACGGGGCAGTTCGAACAGGCCAGCCGTCTGCCCAGGTAGTGCTCTGCCAATGATTCACCCGAAATCACCTCTGCCTTTTCAAATTGTGCCTCTTTGAGGTTTCTCGTCGGCAGGCCCCCGAATTCATTCAGGGGGAGCACATTTTCAGGCGTTCCAAGATCATGATATTTTTTCATGACCGGGGATTTAACCGCCGAATTGTAGATCTCGTTGTAGGCCTTGCGATACTGTTTCATATCGACAACGGGAAGGGAAGATTTTCCGGAAACAACAACGGCCTTGAGTTTCTTGCTCCCGAATACCGCGCCCAGCCCCAGCCTTCCGAAATGTCGATAGGTCTCCGATATCACCGATGCATACGAAATGAGCTTTTCTCCCGCTTTTCCGATGCGCATAATTGTCCTGAGCCCAGCACCTGTCTCATTCTCCCTTATCACACGGCCAGAGGAAAAGCTGCCCATTCCCCACAGTGTGGTGGCATCCCGAAAGTGAACCTGTTTATTGTCAATGGAAATATAGATCGGGATATCGCTCGTGCCCTTTATAACAATCGCCCCATAACCCGCCATGCGAATGGCGACTGCACTTCTGCCGCCGCAGTGGCTCTCACCGAGATTTCCCGTGTGAGGTGATTTGAACATTGCAACCGTTTTTGATGCCAGCGGAAACAGCGCTGTGAGTGGTCCGACTGTAAATATGATGGGGTTTTCGGGACCGTGAGGATCACAGTCCTCGGGACATTCTTCATGAAGCAGCTTGATTGCCGCACCCGTCCCCCCGAGATACCTTTCAAAAATATCGTCTCTTCTTTTAACTTCAAAAGTTCTCTTTGAAAGGTCAATATAAAGAACGTTTGAAAGGGGATCATTTACTTGCATGCTCGATCTCCTTTTTCTTTTCCATTCCAAGAACACCATGGGGACAGAAATTTACGCAGAAACCGCAGTGGATACAGATCATCGGTTTATTGATTTCATCGTCCCAGTATATTGCACCGATTACACAGGCTTCACGGCAATGCCCGCAACCTATGCACTTTTCCAGATCGACATGAACCCCTCCACCTTCTCTCGGTGTCAGGGCATCGGTGGGACATACTTTCGCGCAGGGAGGATTTTCACAGGCCCGGCAGACTATGACAGAAAATCCCCGTTCCATTCCACCGATGGACTTCACTCCTATGCATGATTTGGCCAGTCCGGCCTCGTTTTGTCTTCTTGAACAGGCAAACATGCACAGCTGGCATCCCACACATTTTTCTGTTTCTAATACTGCCAGTCTCATTGGTGTTTCCCTCTTTTCCTGGTTAGGATAGTACGATACTTTACCCATGGGCTGCAAGGGCTATATTGTCAACATGGAGAGGGTAGTATCCGATTCACGCACGACTGGATTAATAGAATGACGGCGAGCTGATCATTGGGAAATGAGAATACAATATGATTCTAAGTCATTATTGTAATTAATAAAACAGTATAAAAATTAAATAAATTCTACCTTTTCCGCTGCCGATGCTACTATAAATGCCCGTTCGTTATTACCCGTTAGATCGGCTGGTGTCATGAGGAACCCCGGGCGATCAGGTGAATATCCTAAAGTATATCCTATTATTTCTTCTCCATCCACAAACCTGACCCTTATTTTTCTTCCCGCTCCCGCAATATCATCAACATACCTCTTCACGTGTTCTCTGTTGCCCAATAAATCCTTGACAAAAAAAACTGCCTTGAGGTTTTCGATATAAATTTCCGGGTGTTCTCCATCAGGTGTTTGAAGATTAAAACTGGATTTGTTGGGAAAAAAGTTGTTCGTTTGGCCTTTCAACACGGTACCGTCTTTAAACCTTACCACGACCTTGTTCATATCTACCCCCTCCTCTCAGATGTGAACTCCTCCATACACCCTGCTATCGACTTTTTTCTATTTACTATTTTTTTTACCAAAAGGCCAATTTTTCTTCCTGTACTCTTGATTTTCTTATTTCCCCAATTTTCACACCATTTCAATCCGTAGTTAATAAGGTTAGGATCAAGCTATCATTATAAAATATATTTATTATCCGGGAACGCTTATTCTTTATTTGAATTTGACGTATGCTTATTTACTGCGTATAAAACGGAGCAAGAAATACGGTCGCTGTTTCTGTCCGGCTCTGTGAACGGGTTTTTTGCTTTGTTGGAATTCGATTCTCAGGGATGCGGTCGCACCCGGTCCCTGCCCATTGTGGCAGGTTCGGACATGTTACGAAAACCACTCTCAGGAGGAATTCAATGAGGGGAATGAAAAACATCTTTGCGGGGCGTTGGGGTATCATCGGCGTCGGCATCATTATCGGCATTCTCGCACCGCTCTTACAGAAACTGGGGAATCCCGGCAATATGGGTATTTGCGTCGCCTGCTTCGAGAGGGATATTGCCGGTGCCCTTGGTCTGCACCGGGCCGCGGTGGTGCAGTACATCCGTCCCGAAATCATCGGTTTCGTCGTCGGATCGTTGATCGCCGCGTACCTGTTCAAGGAATTCCGTCCCCGCCTGGGTTCGGCGCCGATCGTGCGCTTCTTCCTTGGTGTCTTTGCCATGATCGGAGCGCTCGTGTTTCTGGGTTGCCCCTGGCGGGCGGCGCTGAGGTTGGCGGGCGGCGACGGGAACGCCATTCTCGGTTTGTTGGGTCTCATCTTCGGCATCTGGATCGGGACCCTGTTTCTGAAGGGCGGATACACCCTGGGACGGACGCAACCGACGCAATCTGCCGCCGGATGGATGCTCCCCCTGCTCATGGTGGGGTTGCTCTTGCTTCTCCTTGTTTTTCCCCAGATCGAGGGGAAGGAGAAAAGCGGGGTTCTGTTTTACAGTCTCAAGGGACCTGGTTCCATGTACGCCCCCTTGGTGATTTCTCTCATCGTGGGCCTTTTTATCGGCTTTCTCGCCCAGCGGAGCCGCTTCTGCACGATGGGCGCCATCCGTGATTTCGTTCTCTTCCGCCAGATGCATCTCCTGTCGGGATTCATCGCCTTGATCGTCACCGCCTTCATCGTCAACTTCATCCTCGGTCAGTTCAAGCCGGGATTTGCGGGGCAGCCCGTCGCCCACATGATACACATATGGAATTTCGCTGGAATGGCGCTGTCGGGCTTGGCGTTCTGTCTTGCCGGTGGATGTCCCGGACGCCAGCTCTTCCTCTCCGGGGAGGGCGACGGTGACGCTGCGGTCTTTGTGATCGGCATGATCGTCGGTGCTGGGATCGCCCACAATTTCGGCTTGGCCAGTTCACCGGCCGGTGTCGGCCCTTATAGTATACCTGCCGTTATTATCGGCATTGCGGTGTGCCTGTTCATCGGATTTACCATGAGAAAAAGAATTGCATAAAAGGAGGAGTGAACCATGTCGAAAACGGTAGATGCGCGAGGACTTTCCTGCCCCCAGCCGGTCCTAATGACGCTTGACGAAATCAAGGCGGGCGGGGCGGATGAAATCATCGTCCTGGTTGACAGCGACGCTTCAAAGGAAAATGTCTCCCGGGCCGCAGAGGGCAAAGGATGGGAGGTTGCCACTATCACCGAGGAAACTTCTGAGTATCACATTACGATCAAAAAAGGTTGACACTTATGTCAGTATTTGGCTTCTTAATAATTTACATTGAAGATTTTAAGTCGCAATGGTGAATTCTTACAAATAACTGATTCTGAAGATTAGCAGGCGTTATAACGAATAAGCATCATGCTAAAGAATTAGGGAAACGTTTTACTTAATTATTGGAAAGGCTCCATCTATATGGCCAAGAAATCATACTGCATCAGGTCAGCTCGGTAATCAGGATAAAGAGATGTAATTTCTTCAGGCATATTGTAGAATTGCCGAATCCAACAACAAACAATCCGGAGGTTATAAAGTGCATCCCCTTATAGATGAAAACATGGTCAAGGTTCTCCGTTCCACTGGAAATACGAGCGAGAATCTGCCCAACCGCGTGGAAGTTCTGGAGGCCTATAAACTCCCCTATGACCGAAGGGCTGAAAACGTAATCATTACCGGGTGCCAGATCCTAGGAGCTATGCCCCAGGTTCTACAAAAGTTAATCCGCATACTGGACCGTGGCGGCATCACCTATACTTTTCTCTCAAAAGAATATTGCTGCGGGAATAATCTCTACCGTCCGGCGATCAAAGAAAGGGATGAGGAAGCAATGGCCGAATGCCGGTCGCTTTCCAGAGAGTTCGTTGGATTGAATATTGAAAAAGCAAAAGAACTGGGGGCTAAGCGGCTTATCATTTTTTGCTCCCCCTGTTATCCTATATACAAGCATGCATTCCCGGAGGAAGAGATTATTTTCTATCCTCAGGTGATGAATGAAATGATCGACACGATGAAATGGGATAAAAAGATAGACTATTATGCTGGATGTTACCGGCTCCACAAGAAGTTCTCACCGGTACCCATGGATTTAAAATCGACCAATTCTATTTTTAGCAAGATAAACGGGCTGTCCATAAACCGGATCAGTGCGCCGGCCTGTTGTTACACTCTCGACGGATTAAACCATATGATCGAAAATGTGGAAACGAATTGCATGGTTCATGTCTGTACGGGATGTTACTTTCAAGCGTTACTCAACATGCCGGCGGACAGAGATGTAAAAATTCTGATGCTTCCTGAATTTATCGACATGGTGCAAGGAGATTAAACTCCAATTTTTTAACGACCTTGTGAAGCTCACCGCCCACAGGGCGGGGCTTCCCGGGAAGGAAGCCGAAGGAGAATAATATATTTCTTTTTAATTGCGCCCCTTGACCCCGCCGCAATCAGCGGGGAATGCGCTCGCTTTTCATTTCAATCAAACATATCCGGATCGGGCTCCCTGAAGAATGCCTCGTGCAGTCTGGCAATGACTGAAGAAACATCGGATTCGTCAACCACAAATGTCAGACTGATCGGTGACGCGCCCTGCGAGACCATATAAACGTTTACATCTTCCAGATTCTGAAACACGACCGGCGCAAAATCCCGTGTGGTACGGATATTTTCACCGACCAGAGAAATGGTGGCCTTTTCTCTTGCAATATTTACCGTTCCAAACCGCGTCAGTTCATCTATAGCGTGCTCCATATCCTCTGAAGCGCTGACCGCCATCGCAATACCTACTCCGGCAGTTGTCACGACACAGGGTATAATCCCCTCCCTTTCAAGGATATCGAAAACCGATCTTAGAAAAGCGGCCGGATCAACCTGAGAGTCCGAAACAATATTCATGATACACACCGGCATTCCGTATGCGATGGACTTGACAATATTTGTTTCCTTGTTCGCGTGCGCCGTTATTGTTGTGCCCCCGGCATCCGGCTGTCTGGAGTTGTAGATGTTAACCGGTATATCCTTCCGGCATGCAGGCTCAATAGTACAAGGGTGCAGGACCTTTGCTCCGAAAAAGGTCAGCTCCGATGCTTCTTCAAAAGAAACGTTTTTAGCGGTGCGTGCCCCCGCGAAGATGCACGGGTCGGCCGTCATAATGCCATTCACATCTTTCCATATCTCTATCTTCGAAACATCAAGCGCGGCGCCTGCAAGCGCGGCGGTAAAGTCTGAGCCCTCAAATCCCAGAGTGGTTGTGTCTCCGCTACGCGTGGAACCGATAAATCCCTGCGTAACAGGCACATGGCCGGATTCGACCAGCGGAAGCACCTTCTCCTGAATACCACGAAAGGTAAGCTCATCTATAGGCCTGGCCCTGGTAAATCTTTCATCCGTAATAATAAACTCCCGCGCGTCCAGCCATCGGGCATTGATACCACGGTTCTGAAGAGTGGACGCGATTATTGTGGTAGCCACCAGTTCGCCATACGAAAGAATCCTGTCCTGACTGCGTGGCGTAAGCTCCCGCAGTACAGATAAGCCTCCCAGCAATCGCTGAAGTTCCTCGAAATATCTCTCAAGGGTTGTCCGGGTCTCACTTTTCTCAAAATCAGGCATGAGGCCTCGTGCCATATCAAAATGATATTCGCGAATTTCATTCAGACGCAAAAGGGCCTTTTCATCCATCCCATCCGCCGAGAGTCTCGCAATATCCAGCAGTTTCCGCGTTGTCTTGCCCATGGCGGAATTGATCACTACAGGCTGTTGCTCAAGCCGGGATTTTATGATTCCGACAATCCTCTCAATGGAAGGGATATCCTCAATTGAGGTGCCTCCAAATTTCATAACGATCATAGTTTTTCTCAACCTTCTCTTCGACAAACATTCAGTTCGAGGGAAAAGCCGACTTCCCGGAACCCATCGAACTGAACAGCGAGCGCATTCCCCGTTGCTTGCAGCGGGGTTACTGAGCTAATAAAAAATAACCTTTCCTTAATCCCGCTTATACGGGATTGCTGGGAGCTTCAATATTGACACCCTATGTTAGTTGCTGCTTATCGTCTATAAAAAAGCATCAGTAATTTCAATAAATATCCTTTAGAAACTTAGGATGGCTATTATTTATTGACCGGGAGCGCACCCGCAAGCCCCGCCTTGTAAGCGGGGAGCGTCACTGAAGCCATGCCGGAGCATGGATATGCAGGCGGAGCATGTCATTCAATTTTCTGCTTATTTTTCCTGGAATAAAGGGCAGGCTTGAATACTGGTCTCATAGATTTTTCTATCAAAAATTTTTTCACATACCACACCGGTTTTCACCATTAAAAACATAACAAACATATACTGAGAGTCTTAACTCCCTCATTGTAATCGTTTTCACTATTAAAGTGTAACGCTTGACATTTTTTTTACACCGGCGAACTGGTAAAAAATTCATTAACAGGGCGGAGAAAGGTTCTATTTTTGGGCTCAAAATCAATCGGCAGTAAAATACTGCGAAAAAGAAACTACATTTTCAACTTCATACATCGATCGAAAAAGAGCAAACCATTCGAAAGAATGGAACAAAAAGAGACATTACTTACCCTCGCAAACGTATCATTTATGAGAGGTGATGTCATGAAGGGCCAGGAAGTAATAGTAGAGTTATTAAATGGTCGGTGGGAAAGGGGTGCACTCAGCCATCCTTTTGAGCCGAACATGAATAACATAGACTTGAAGTTAAGCGGAAATGGTGAACGTATAACATATGCCATGTCGGATGTCTGTTGCATACACATGGTACCCGAAACTAAACTGATACCAACTTTTCGCGATGGATCGTGGGTTCCAAAAGAAATAACAACTGTCGCTGACACTACATACCATGCGTATATCATTGGCAAGGGACACTGTGAAACAGGATTTTACGCCTACAATGCAAACAGTAACGGCCAGGGAGAACTCAAGCTTATCTTTTTCAACTTTTTGGGTGTTAAGTCTCCCGATACTGATGAGATCAACAAAATAATCCTGCAGCAGGAACAGTCCGCTCCAAATGTCACCACAAACGAAATCACACATGAAGAGCAGGATGATAGCAACAGAAACACAAGCAACAACACGGCGGAAGTTGTCTCACCTGACAATATTGCAGACAAGAATTACGCAAATGGCGACGGGGTCCTATCACGGCAGAAAATTGGTGAAATCCTGATAGAATCAAAACTGATTACAGTGGAACAGCTTGAAGCGGCACTCAGTGTACAAAAAAGATCACGATCGAGGAAAAAACTGGGCGAAATTCTCTTAGACAAAGACCTGATATCAGAAGAACAACTGCTTAAGGCTTTAGCACAAAAGTTTCAGCTAACGTTCGTCGATCTCGATAATATCGTTCCAAACGCAGAAGCCTTGAATTCCTTGCCCGGATATTTAGTTCATAATATGCAGGTGTTCCCCATTGATATCAATGATAATCATATATTAATCGCCACTTCAAAACCGAATGATTTACAAGTAGAAGATGTCCTGAAATTTTACACGAAACGCAATGTTAAATTAGTCGTCGCCTCTTCACGCCAGATCTCGGAAGCCATAGCGAGTCACTACAGACTTAACAATAAAAACTCCAAGAAATTTGATCAGATCATTAGTGAAATGACGTCTGATTCTGACACTATTATTGAAGAAGAATTAGAGGAAGAAAACGCAGATCAATTCAGCGAAGCAGATTCTCATATCATTACGCTGGTAAACAAAATCCTGAAAGAGGCTTATTACGAGGGGGCCTCCGATATCCATATTGAACCCGGCATAAAAAGAGAACCCACACAGATCAGATATCGCATTGACGGCAATTGCAAAACAGCTCATAGAATATTATCGACATACAAACATGGTATTGTATCAAGAATCAAGGTTCTTTCACGCCTGGACATTTCTGAACGCCGCAGACCTCAAAGCGGAAAAATGGCCTTACGGCATGGGAACCAGAAAGTAGAATACAGAGTTGAGGTAACACCAACAACTGCAGGCAACGAAGATGTGGTTTTAAGGATACTCCCCTCATCCCAGAAGTTCAGCCTCGATGATCTAGGCTTTACGGAAAACAATTTCAAATCATTCAAAAATATTATCTCAAAACCGTATGGCATCTTTTTGTGCGTGGGACCAACCGGATCCGGTAAAACGACCACGCTCCATGCCGCACTTGCCTACCTTAATACACCAGAGCGCAAGATATGGACCGCCGAGGATCCAGTAGAAATAACACAGAGAGGATTGAGACAGGTTCAGGTCAATTACAAAATAGGTTTTACTTTTTCGGAAGCCCTCCGCTCCTTTCTGCGATCCGATCCGGATATCATTATGATAGGCGAAATGCGTGATGTGGAAACGGCAAAAATCGCTATTGAAGCATCACTGACGGGACACCTGGTTTTATCGACGCTGCATACCAACAGCGCACCTGAAACATTGATTCGCCTCATAGAAATGGGCATGGAACCATTTAACTTTGCCGATGCAATCCTGGGAGTGAATGCCCAGCGCCTCGCCCTGCGGTTGTGCGACAATTGCAAGGAAGAATATCATCCCGACATCAAGGAATACGAAAGTGTGGTAAAGGCCTACGATCCATATTGGTTTTCACAGCACCATCTCCCTCCCTATTCAGAAGACCTGACCCTTATGAGAAAAAAAGGGTGCGAGAAGTGTTATGGAACGGGATATAGGAAACGTATTGCCCTTCATGAATTAATGCCGGCAACAAAAAGTATTAAAAAAGCAATTGTCGATAATATCCCCGCTAATGAGTTGAGAGACCTGGCAATTAGTGAAGGCATGAGGACCCTGAGAATGGACGGGATTCAAAAAGTGTTTCAGGGATTAACGGATTTAGAGCAGGTCTGTAGGGTCACCTTTTAGTTAGGGAGAATCGCTCAAGGTATAAAGGGGTATTTCCTCGAGGAATTTTAAGGCAAGGTGCTCGGGACCGTCCATGCCTTTGATAATCCACTTTCGAAGTATCCTGGCATTGACTCGCATACTGCTACTGCGAACCTCAATATCGAGGGTTATTTCATCATTGATTCCTTCCGATAATCTCTTACCGGGCTTTTGAATCAGATGAATACCGCCGGCCGAAATATCGACAATCCGAAGTTCCTCACCATCTAAAAAGACCTTGCAGGGGGTCGGCGGGTTTATCCTTGGGTACATCCTGAGTTCACATTTCTTTTCTCCACTCATCCTTTTCGCAATAACGGCAGGTACACCCCTCCCCTTCGTCTCATAGCCTTCCTGTAATTCAGCCACTTCAGCCGAAAAACCGTACCGCTCTGATCCCTTGTCATGAGTAACGTATGTTATAAGAATATGTTTATTGAGAAAGCTCCTGTCGAGTGGCGGGAAGGTCTGGAGAAGAACAACCGTTTCATCCTTCGCATCCAGAATAAAGGAACCCTTTATCGCTCCGGTGTCGAGAACGATATCAACAGCACAATTTATTTCAAGCTCATTCAAAGCCTATTCTCCTCTTTGAAGAGAACCGCCTATTAGAGTGCGACAGGATAAACGACCTGTTCCAAATGTCAAATTTTATAATATCTCTGGGCAATATTGCCTCGAAATTACCCTCTCGTAAAATTTAGAGCTTCGGCTCAAATCTTATTTCCAGTGTGTATGTTTCACCTTTCTTTATAACGGGATCATCGGGATCGGAAGTGAATGTTTCAAAGCCTTCTTCTGTCTCTGCCACAACATGATAAGTTTCAACAGGCAGGCTTATTTCGTAATCTCCACCATCTGCTATGTTTAACATAACAATCTCAATTTGTGTTGTTCCTATTCCCCCTTCACACTCTGTTGACTGTCTGACGCTAATCGACACAGAGGTATCTTCGTTTCCCGGATCAACGTCTTCTACCTCACATTTGAGTATTCCTTCTTCTCCTGATGTGGATGTGAGGGCCATATCCTCATCGCCATATTCGGAATTAGGCTCCACCTCAATGTATTTGCACTTGGGGGCATACCCTTCCTTGTATGCAACAAGGTTATAGATGTTAGGTTCCACAAACAATCGATAGTCTCCGTTTTCGTCGGTGACGGTCGATGCCTGAACAATCATGTCACCGTCATAAAACTGTGCACTTACCAAAGCCCCCATAAGCCCGAGACCTTCATTGTCGGTAACGGTGCCGGAAATTGTCGCAACGGTGGTTCCGATCACCTTGATAACTGGTTTGAGAATCCACTTTCCACTGTTACCAGCCTTCACGACCGAACGTGACGCATCAAAATCAAGAATCAGTTCGGTTGTCTGATTTTCATAAATTTCAAAACCGGACACCAGCTTGATGCCCGTCTGACTGCCGCTCGGAACCTTCAGTTCATGAGGATTGTCCTCATCGTCAACGATAACGATATAATTTGCATAGGGATGACTATCACGTGCTTCCGTCCCGATGATGAGTCTCATCTGCGTATAGCGACCTGCATCAAGATCGGTAACGCCCAATTGTGCCTGGACTCCATTCACAAGCTCCAGCAGATTATAGGTGCGCTTCGGTTCTGCCACGGTGTACCAGTTGTTTTCCTCTTCATCATTCTCATCATCGAGGCATACCTGAACTTCCTCTATTGTTACATAGACAGCTTGATAGTCATTCGTTGCAGCATCGGTGAGTTTCAAAGCGAGAGATCCGGCTGCAGATGAACTTTCGTCATCGCCTCCACCGCAGGCAGTCAACGACATCATAAAACAAACCAAAAAAACTATTACTATGAATTTTAATCGTTTCATCTCATACCCTCTACTTTATTTGATAATATCAATTCTACTTACCTGATATTATGATATTTCTCTGTGAAATGTCTCACGTTCGTCCTGTGAAACACATTATTGCCCCCCTGCAGGGTTTTCAGGTTTTCGCCACCCTTTTCATATCGGATGGTGCGGATCAAATATCTCCTTTATTTTTATCACGCCGTTTTTGTAAAGCTCATCAAAAACGGATTTTTTCTTCAAAGCAGAGAGTAACGTCACTTTTTTTACAAGATAGTCTTCCAGGACGAGAAGAATTGTTAATCCAACTGCATAATAAAGTATAAAGAAGAATTCACCCATTACGAGGAGGAAAATGACGACACCTATAATTGTAAAGGGGTGTGAAAAAATATAAACGGTGGTATGTAATAGTTTTATAAAGGGGTTTTCTGAAAGCCTGGCATATGTGCGAAGCGATGAGCTTTTGTCAACATCGATCGTAATTTCCCCGTTTTTGAGTCGATCGATAACTAATTTATACAGCGATGGTCCCTTGTCTTCTGCCATTTTATTTTTACCCTCTCGTCTTTATACAAACGGTTTTTCCAAGTATCAAAAAATCATCGCGCAGAGTAACTCCATCATATTTATATAACACACTATGAATGAAAAGTTGACTAATAAAAAAGCCCCGATCTTTGAACCGGGGCTTTCCGAGATCCCAAGGAATCTCAGCTTAGTCGGCAAAATATTCGGACTTCATATCTATGGTCAGTCCGTCGCCGCTTCTTTTGAGTCTCGATGCAAGGCCTTGAATCTTTGGCAACTCGTATTCGAAAAAATAGCGGAATGTATAGAGCTTTCCCTTATAAAAATCAGCATCCTGCGAAGAGGGATTCCCTGTGAGCGCCTTTTTCGCAACCATGGCCTGAAGCAACCACTGCCACGCGATGGCAATAATACCGAATAATTCAAGATACAGCGTTGCATCGGCCAGGAACAGCTCTATCTTTCCTTCGAGTGCCATACCGGTGAGAACCTGAGTAACCTCCTTCAATTCCTCCAGGGCATCCTGAAGTGCCTCGGCACAGGAGGCAAATTCATCGATGGATTTCCCTTCCGAAATAGCCTTCTCAACTTCTTCAAGGAAGAGGAAAAGCGCCTTTCCGTTTTTCATGACCACTTTTCTTCCCAGAAGGTCCATCCCCTGTATTCCCGTGGTTCCCTCGTGGATGGCATGAATCCTCACATCACGATAGTACTGTTCAAGGGGGAATTCGTCGCAATATCCGTAGCCACCGAGGCACTGAAGTCCCTGGCTCGTTGAAAGAATGCCCATCTCCGATGGATAGGTCTTTACAATTGGCGTCAATACCTCAAGAAGGAGTTCGTATCGTTCTCTCTCCTCACCTTCGAGTACTGCAATGAGATCGACATACTTTGCACAGTTGAAAATCAGTGAGAGGGAACCTTCCACGACAGCCTTCTGAAAGAGAAGCATCCTTTTCACATCGGCATGCTCTATAATCGGTATCTGCGGTTCATTGGGATCTTTGGAGGTTATTTTTCTACCCTGTGGCCGTTCCATCGCATATTCGAGGGCCGCATAATACGCCGCTGACGCTATGGCCGCCGCACCCATTCCCACCTCGATCCTCGCCTCGTTCATCATCTGGAACATACACCTGATACCCTTGTGAGGCTCACCAACTAGCCAGCCGTGGCAGTTATTGTCATCTCCGAGCACGAGCTGCGTGATCGGTGCACCACGGTATCCCAATTTATGATAGATGCCGGTGCAAATTACGTCGTTAGCCACAAGTTCCGAATTCTCGTCGTAGCGCCTGTTGGGAACGAGAAAAAGTGATATCCCTCGTATCCCGGGAGGCGCGCCCTCGATACGCGCCAGAAGCAGATTGACAACGTTTTCTATCCCCTCATATTCCGCACAGGAGATAAATATCTTCTGACCTTTGATTTTGTAATAGCCCTCTTCCGTCGGGTAGGCGGTCGTTGATATATCTGTCAGGGAAGAACCCGCCTGTGGTTCCGTCAAGGCCATGGTACCCTGCCACGTCCCGTCAAACATCTTGGGCACATACCTGTCGATAAGCTCCTGAGAACCGAAGGACGTTACAAGGTGCGCCGCGCCGGTGGTCAGGAAGGGGTAAACACAGGCCGAGTAATTTGCCGCTGCGAAGATTCCCCTGAAGGCCGTCATAACCGTGTTCGGTATCTGCTGCCCTCCCAGTTCATAGGCGGTATGGGCTCCTATCCATCCTCCCTCGCCACAGGCCTCCATGACCTCTTTCACGACGGGATGCACAATCACTTTCCCGTTCTTGAATTCCGGCTGGTTCTTATCCATATCTGAAAATGCCGGGAAGAGGATGTCCTTACCCATCTTCATCGCCGTATCCAGAACCATATCGAATATTTCCCTGCTGTGATCCTGAAAGAAAGGATATTGTGTCAGTGATTCCGTATCGAACATCTCATAGATCAAAAACTCCAAGTTTCTCATACTGATGAATTTTCCCGCCATGAACAATCCTCCTTTTTCGTCTTATCTCTCTGGACAGAACCCTTACTTAGGAAACTACTTGGTGTTCGTTCCGATACCCTCTCCGGATACGAGCTGCGCTATCGTCATCGCCTGGTTGCGATCCTCAAGCCGAATTGCATCCTCGAGACTCATCCCCCCCGTGTTCCGGTCAAGGGCCTCTTTCGTAAGCCGTAATCCAAGCGGTGATTTGGTCGCCAGATTCTGGGCTATAGCCATTGCCTCCTTCATCAGTTGCTCCTGCTCCACCACTGCCTGCACAAAACCGATCCTGAGCGCCTCCTGTGCGTCCATAAAATCGCCGGTAAGGAGATAGCGTGCCGCATTTCCTGTTCCAACGGTCCTCGGCAAAAGCCATGATGATCCCATGTCGGCACCGCCAAAACCGAGATTGATATAAGCCGCCTGAAATCTCGTCTTCGGCGTGGCAAGCCGGATATCACAGGCTATAGCAATAGAAAATCCCGCTCCAACCGAAACGCCGTTGATTGCACCGACGATGGGCTGCGGACACTGTCTCATGAAGAGGATAAAATCTGAATATAAACGCTGATTCTCGTAGGCTGACTTGGGGGAATAGTCCCGATTTACTATTTCGGGATCCCTGATATCGAGGCCGGCACTGAAGGCCCTCCCCGCACCGGTCATAACAATTACCCTCGTCTCGAGATCATCGAATCGCTCCTTCAGGAAATGACGGAACTCGTCCCGCATCTTAAAGTTGATTGCATTCAGACTCTCGGGACGATTCAGTGTCAGAATACCGACGGGACCTTCTCTTCTGAATTCTATCGTTTCGTATTCCACTTCTCCCTCCTTATTTATCAGTTAGGTAACTATAACCTTTTTTTCCAGTATTCACTCATCAGGCGGAGTATTTCCGCAATATCATCGAGGCGATTGTATATCCTGAAATTTTTCGCGTTCAGGTCATGAATCACCTGACTCTCCCAGGGAGAGAAATTGCTTCCCACCAGGACCGGCATCTCGGTTTCATCCTCTAATTTACCATATCCCTCTATGACCTGTTTTTCTATCTCGGCGTAGAATCTCATCTCATCCGGTGTATCTTCGCTATGCATCCCCGGTCTGCCGAAACCGTGCAATATTAAAGCATCGACTTCGCCTGAGGATAATACTTCCCTTCCGATATTTACAATACCCTCAATGGAAAAATTGAAGCCTGCGGCGCCGATATCGACGGGATTTTTCGTGGATGCGCGAAGGGGCATTCCGAGGTTTCTCAGTTTTTTCTGCACCTCTCTCCCCAGTTCGGGAACGGCCAATCCCTTTTCCTCAATCATATCGGATAGTGCAACCCCCCAGGAACCTCCCACGGTTACGATGCCTACCCTTCTGCCTCTCATGGGAGGACGCTCGACAAGGGCATGAGCGACGGGGACCATAAGCTCCATGGTCGGAGAAACCACCACACCGGCCTGATGAAAGAAGGCCTGAAATATCTCGTTCTTTCCCGAAAGCGCTCCCGTGTGAGAGTGTGCGGCTCGTGCGCTCCCTTCTGTCCTTCCGGCTTTATATACGACGACGGGTTTTATTTTGGCCACCTTTTCAATGACCTTCATGAAGCGGTCTCCGTCCCGGATAGTCTCAAGATACATGAGGATGCCACTCACCTCATTATCACGGCCGAAGTGTTCGAGAAAATCCGTTACGGTGAGATCACATTCGTTCCCGGTATGTATGAATTTTCCCACTCCCATTCCGCGAAAGAATGACGAGGCGAGCAAATCATAAAATGCGTATCCACCCTGACAGGCACCGGCAAGTTTTGTGGGAAGAAGATGCTCGGCAGGTGAGGCCGCGGCATTAAAATGTGCATGCAGATTAAAGGTTCCGCTCACATTGGGACCGATAAGCCGCATACCGAATGAATGGGCCAGGGAGGCGAGACCTTTTTCTCGCTCCTTCCCCCCATCGACGGCTTCACCGAAACCGGCGGTTATGATGGTGACGCCTTTGACCCCCTTTTTCCCCCAGGCGGTGATTACTTCTTCAATTGATTGTTCAGGAACGGCAATGATGGCGAGATCAACGGGATCCTTAATTTCCCCTACATTACTAAAAGCAGGAATTCCGTAAACTGTATCTGCCTTGGGATTCACCGGATATATCCTGCCCGGATAGTTCCAGGTCCGGAGACTCCCCATCATAAACTGCCCCCAGGAACCTGGCTTTTCGCTCGCACCGATGACCGCGACAGATTCGGGATTCAAGAATACATCGAGATCAAAGACTCCTTTCATGAATCGCCCCATTCATTATGATAGCTTCAGCGAAACTCCGCAGATGAATATACCCCCCATGGATAGGAAAAATCAGGTATTTCTTTACCAGACATTGACACATGAGTCAATTTTTATACTATTGAATTGAACAGAGATCTCTAACCCCACTGATTGCGGCGGAGAAATTCAATTATAATTGACATTGGAGGCTTCATATTTTAAAAGATTTTGTGACGTAAAAAAGTCCGGAGAAAGGGAAATATCATGAAGATAGTACGGCTGAATGAAATGGAAGGAAGAAACAATTTGATGGCCGGTGGCATGGTGAAGTTCGTTCATTCCGACCATATGACAGTTGCCTCATGGACCTTCGGGGCCGGATCGATTTTCAAGGAACACAACCATCCCCATGAACAGATATTAAATCTCCTTGAGGGTACGATCGAGTTTACCGTTGATGAAGATACACAAATAATAGAGGCGCCGGCAGCTGTCGTGATTCCCCCCGATGCCATCCACTCGGGAAAGACCATCACGGCATGCGCGCTTATAGATGTTTTCTATCCCGTACGGGAGGACTTTGCCTCCCTGGACAGATAACTTTATCCTTGCCATAAACGGTATTTTTTCCTATAAGGGCGTTGCCTCAACAAGCTAAAAATTCATGAAAGGATGGAAGATAATGAATATTTTGATTTTTGGACCGAACGGAAGCGGCAAAGGCACTCAGGGTGCCATCGTACAGAAAAAGTACAATGTTCCCCATATAGAAACAGGGGTTATATTCAGAGAAAATATCTCAAAGGGAACGGATCTCGGCACGAAGGCAAAGGAATTCATCAACAAGGGCGAACTCGTACCCGACGACATCACAATCCCGATGATATTGAACCGCCTGAAAGAAGATGACTGCAAAGAGGGATGGCTTTTAGACGGCTTCCCGCGGAACCTTGCACAGGCGGAGGCAATGTATGAAGCCCTCCAGAAGGAAAATATGCCCCTCGATTATGTCATAGAAATCGAACTGGACAGAGATACGTCAAAGAAGAGGATTATGGGAAGACGTCTCTGTGTCAATGACAACAATCACCCGAACAACATCTATATCGATGCCATAAAGCCCGCAGAAAAAGACGGCGAGTTCGTCTGCAGGGTCTGCGGGGGCGCACTTACCACACGCTCGGACGACCAGGATGAAGCTGCAATCGATAAGCGACACGGAATTTATTACGATACCGAAACGGGAACCATGGCAGGCGTCAACTACTTCAAGGAAAGAGTTACGGTCATTGGAGTGGACGGGCTTCCTGGAGTAAAAGAGGTTTCCGAAGATCTCTTGAAAAAATTAGGATAAAAAAAGATCCATGATAACAGCATATGAAAGCCTTCCCCTTCGGTGGGAAGGCTTTTTACTTAGTAGATTATCAGTATGAATACTATTCGTAATTTCAGCATAATAGCCCATATAGACCACGGCAAATCAACGCTCGCGGACCGCCTGATTCAGTATACGGGCATCGTGGAGGAGCGAAATATGAAGGATCAGATGCTCGACAGTATGGATATCGAGAGGGAACGAGGTATCACGATCAAGAGTCAGGCGATTACCCTCCCCTACCGGGCAAGGAACGGCCGGGACTATATGCTGAACCTCATCGATACTCCCGGTCACGTGGATTTTTCATACGAGGTTTCCCGCTCCCTTGCGTCGTGCGAAGGTGTTCTTCTCCTGATCGACGCTGCACAGGGTGTACAGGCACAGACTGTGGCAAATCTCTACATGGCAATGGAACACGACCTGGAAATTATACCCGTTATCAACAAGATCGACCTTCCTTCGGCTGACATTGAACGGGTCATGGAACAGATCGACTCTGAACTCGGGCTCGATCCCTATTCAGCCCTTACCTGTTCGGCAAAGGAAGGAACGGGTATCGAAGATATCCTCGAAGCGATTGTAGAAAAAATCCCCCCGCCTGAGGGCTCCTCATCGAATCCTCTTGCCGCACTTATATTTGACGCCCA
Organism: Deltaproteobacteria bacterium; assembly: GCA_016933215.1. Taxonomy (GTDB): domain Bacteria; phylum Desulfobacterota; class Syntrophia; order Syntrophales; family UBA2210; genus JAFGBH01. The sequence continues at coordinate 37,698 of JAFGBH010000027.1, forward strand.
ATATGATTCCTTTCGCGGTACGATTATACACTGCCGCATCTTTGAAGGAAAAATCAAAGGAGGCGATATCATACGATTCATGCATAACGAAACGACATATCGCGTCGAAGAGGTAGGACATTTCGCACTGGATCGCGAGAAGAAGAGTCATCTCGCCGCCGGCGATGTAGGATACATCATTGCGGGAGTAAAAACCGTCTCCGACGTCACTATCGGTGACACGATAACACTGGAGAAAAGTCCCAGAAACAAGCCCCTGCCCGGCTTCAAGGATGTTAAACCGGTAGTCTTCGCATCAATTTATCCAATCGCTTCCGATGATTATGAAGAGTTGGCGGTCTCGCTCGAAAAATTCAAGCTTAACGACGCATCGTTTATTTATGAAAAAGACTCCTCCGTTGCCTTAGGTCAGGGATTCCGCTGCGGTTTCCTCGGACTCCTTCATCTCGATATCGTGCAGGAGAGGCTAGAAAGAGAATATGATCTTTCCATCATCCTTTCGGTTCCGAGTGTTAAATACCGGTTTACCCTCGAAGGCGGAGAGATCGAGTACATCGATAATCCCATTCGATATCCCGAACCTTCGAAAATACAAATGAGTGAAGAGCCCTATATCCGTGCTACCATGCTGTTCCCGGAAAAATATATGGGTTCCGTTATGAAGCTCTGTATGGAAAAGAGGGGAGAAAATTCGATCGTACACTACCCGAGTCCGGGACGCATCGAACTGATATTCGAGATGCCCCTGGCCGAAGTAATCACCGATTTTTATGACCGCCTGAAAACAATTACCCAGGGATACGGGTCCTTTGATTATGACTTTCTCGACTACCGTGAAAGCAAACTTATTCTTCTGGATATCCTTGTCAACGGCGAAAGGGTTGACGCACTTTCCCAGATTGTCCACCGGGGCAAGGCACGGGAACGAGGAGTACATGCCTGTGAGAGATTAAAAGACGAAATTCCCCGTCAGATGTTCAAAATAGCAATTCAGGGCGCGATAGGGGGCGAGATTATATCGCGCACCACCATTTCGCCCTATCGCAAAGACGTCACGGCAAAGTGCTACGGTGGCGACATCACTCGAAAAAGAAAACTCCTTGAAAAGCAGAAGAAGGGTAAAAAGCGGATGAAGATGGTAGGCTCGGTAGCAATACCCCAAAGCGCCTTCATCGCTGTGCTTAAATCCGATAATGAATAAAGATCAATTAGTAAACACCAGCATTATGATACCCGGTCTCTATATTCATATCCCCTTCTGCCTCTCAAAATGTCATTACTGTAATTTCTATTCCGAGACATCACTGAAGGACCTTTCCTCATATACCCAGGCACTTGTCGGAGAAATGGCCCTCTATAAGCAGCACTTCAAGAAATTCGATACGGTCTATTTCGGCGGAGGAACTCCGTCAATTCTGAAGGCCGAAGAGGTAGCGGATATTTTGAGATCAATCAAACACTACTTTTCCCTCTCGGACGACAGTGAGATCACGATCGAGGCAAATCCCGGAGACCTCCATCCTGAGTTCCTCAAATCGCTCCGCGATGAGGGAGTCAACCGCCTTAATATAGGCGTTCAGTCATTTGACGACGATATACTTGATTTTCTCGGGCGGAGGCATTCATCCCGTGATGCGGTCCATGCAATAGAAACTACCTATAACGAGGGTTTCACCAATACAGGCCTCGACCTGATATACGGAATCCCCGGCCAGAACATGAAGGAATGGATGGAGACGCTTGCGATGGCGGTTTCTTTCAAACCGGAGCATATCTCCTGTTATCAACTGACGATCGAAGCAAACACACAGATAGGAAAACGACTGGGCAGGGGCGAGATTACACTCCCCGACGAGGACCTGCAGTATGACTTTTTCATGAAAACATCAGAAAGTCTCGAGGATGAGGGCTACATCCACTATGAAATATCAAACTTCGCGCGAGAGACCAAGTTTATCTCACGACATAACAGCAAGTATTGGAACCACACGCCCTATCTCGGACTGGGTCCCTCGGCCCATTCATTTTCAGGGAACACACGCTGGTGGAACCACGCTTCCACTGATCGTTACCTTGACAATATAAAAAAAGGAAAGTCTCCCCTTGAAGACACCGAGAACCTCGATATAAAAAGCTTGAGGATGGAGGCCTTTTTCCTCGGTTTGCGCACCGCGAAAGGGATAAACCTGCAGGATTTCAACAACCGGTTTAATTATGATCTCGTGGCTGAAAAGGGGGACGTGCTCGCGAAACTCGAGGGAAGCGGACTGATTGAAATCGCAGACGGGCATATCGTGCCGACTCGCAGCGGCTTCGCCCTTGCCGACAGCCTCGCACTGATATAAAACAACCCTATTCCAGTACATCACGGAAGTTTCCTTATTCTCATAAATTGGTGCGTTTTTCCTTTGACATTGAAGGTTCGATGGATTATTGATTACGGGATTTTTCTTCATGTTAGAGTGGGTTTTTTCACTCTCATGCATTCTGGGGGAATTATATATGGAAGACGAGAAGATGGAACTGTCGCATGAACCGGTTCCTGGATATAGAAAGATATTTTTTATCACTCTAGCAGCAGCCGTTTTATACTTGGCAATAATCCTGATTAATACGATCTAACGAACATATATGTGACTTTCTTCCGGCGGAATATAGTCACGCAAGGTTAAACTCTGCAATTGTTGTTTGATAACCTCATATAAAAGGAATTTAGCATGGAGAAAGAAAAGGAATATTTATTCGACAAGCCCAAAAATGTGAAGCGTCTCTTGGGGATCTTTTACTCTATTCTCGTGCTCCTTCTGGCAGGAGATTTTTTCATCCATAAACACGCTGATTTCGGATGGGAAGGATGGCCCGAATTTTTCGCCGTTTACGGATTTGTGGCCTGTGTTGCGCTGGTACTTGCCGCGAAATATATTTTACGCCCTATCATGAAACGACGGGAGGATTACTATAATGATTAATGCTGTTCCTCCCGGTCTTATATTTATTGTCGGCGCTCTTTTGATTCCGCTCTTTCGGAACAGAACGATGAAGAGCGTCTATCTCCTGATCCTTCCCATAGCGAGCTTTATCAATCTCATCAGTATACCCGAGGGCTCCCATTTCGTGGTGCCCTTTCTCGAATACGATCTTACTTTTGCCCGTATTGACAGACTGAGCCTTATTTTCGGTTATGTCTTTCATTTAATATCTCTCATAACGATTATCTATGCCCTCCACGTAAAGGACAACCTTCAGCACGTGGCCGGCTTTGTTTATGGGGGAGCCGCACTCGGAGTAACCTTTGCAGGCGATTTGTTTTCCCTCTTTATATTCTGGGAAATGCTGACAGTTGGTTCCGTCTTTCTTATCTGGGCAAACAGGACAAAAAAATCTCTCGACGCCGGATTCAGGTATGCCCTTTATCATGTGATTGGGGGACTCATTCTCCTCGCCGGAATTCTCCTTCACGTCCACAGCACAGGCTCCATAGAATTCTCATTTATAGGCCTGGAAAATGGTAATTTGGGTTCCTATCTTATATTCCTCGGTTTCGGTATAAACTGTGCATGGCCCCTATTACACCCCTGGCTGACTGATGCATATCCAGAGGCTACCATTACGGGCGTGATATTCTTGAGTGCTTTTACAACAAAGACGGCGGTATACGTGCTCGCACGGGCCTTCCCCGGAACGGCAATCCTCATATGGATCGGCGCCCTCATGACCATGTTTCCCATCTTCTATGCGGTTATAGAAAACGATTTACGAAGGGTCCTCGCATATAGTCTCATTAACCAGGTGGGCTTTATGGTCTGCGGAATAGGAATAGGAACAGAACTGGCTGTAAACGGGGCAGTGGCTCACGCTTTCAACGATATTATCTTTAAGGCCCTTCTCTTTATGTCGGTGGGCGCCGTCATGTACCGCACCGGCAAAGTGAACGCCACCGATCTTGGCGGACTGTACAAATCCATGCCGCTGACCTGCATATTCTGTATCGTCGGGGCCGCGTCAATTTCCGCCTTTCCTCTCTTCAGCGGGTTTGTCAGCAAATCGATGGTAATGAGCGCCGCATCACATGGCGGAATGAGCATCATATGGTTCATGCTCCTCTTTGCTTCAGCCGGCGTATTCCATCACGCGGGAATCAAGATTCCCTTTTTCGCATTCTTCTCACACGATTCTGGCATACGGACAAAGGAAGCGCCCCCTAACATGTTGATAGCAATGGGAATCGCGGCGTTTCTGTGCATCTTTATCGGCACATTCCCCTCCCTCTCTGTCTATCCCTTACTTCCCTACACGGTCAATTATGAACCGTACACCGCATCTCATGTCATGGCGCAGACACAGCTTCTTTTCTTCTCGGCCCTTGCATTTACGCTTCTTCTCTTATCGGGAATCTACCCCTCTGAAATGCGTGCGATCAATTTAGATGCCGATTGGTTCTACAGGAAGGGATCGAGGCTTGTCATTTTTATAATAACGGGAATCGCCAGTGGTATCGCCAGATTTTTCGACTATCTCTTCATTCAGCGTCTTCCCAGAATCCTTTCCGCCTTCAGCAAAAATCCGATCTCTGGACTCATACAGGGATATATGAAAATCGATGCGAGAAGTAACCCCTCTTCCTCATATACCAAAAGAGAGGCAAAGCCCGAACTCGTTAATATTATGCCGGCAGGTATACCCGTGCTGATTGCGGTTATCTTTCTCTATCTCCTGGCGTTCATATTCATTCAGTGGGGATAGCGGGATATAAAATGTCTTTAATAAATGTGCCTTAGATCATTATATTAAAGTATCATATAAGTGTTTTAAAATTGCTTCAAATGCACAAAAAGCCTGGCAGATATATCTGCCAGGCTTTTTCTTTTTAATGGTGGCGGTGCAGGGACTTGAACCCCGGACACTACGGATATGAGCCGTATGCTCTAACCTGCTG
>JAFGBH010000028.1 GCA_016933215.1 Deltaproteobacteria bacterium
GACGATGGGACCATGGCTGGGGGACCAGGATTCGAACCTGGGTAGCAGATTCCAGAGACCTGAGTCCTACCGCTAGACGATCCCCCACGAAAGCTATTTTTTGAAGGTTCCCGCATAGACAATTACCTTCAAAAAGTCAAGATTTAAATTCTACCAGAGATAGACTTTACCGAATAATCGTTTGAAAATCTACCAATGTGTGTTATTTTTGCAACAGTATCCTCCCTGTCATAGCCTATACCCTGCCGTAACGATCCGTTTTCTCGCGTAGCTGCTCCGCCGGAGGTTCTGCTATCATTACAGGTTTTCCGATATTTCAGTCCGGCAGATTTTATGGTATAATAATTGCTCATCGTTACAGAGGTTGCTACAATAGACAACCAGTCTCGGAAACGCATAATTTTCTTGACATGAGAGCAAATTTGTAATTATCTCTCATCCTTTATTCGAAGGTATAGTTAGCAGGTTCTGGTTTGCAGATAAATATTGCAAATATTCCCGAAGAGGGATTGGAGCTTACGTTCTCAAAGGGTGAAGGGTGGTTTTCCACTATCCTGCCTGAAAAAGACAGTACAAACTTTTCCGTTCGAAATGTCGATGTCGACTGTTCGGTAAAAAGAGTTTTAAAAAACGTAACTGTCAAGGGCAGTATTAGGGCCGGAATAGAACTCGAATGCTGCAGATGTCTTGCAAAATTTGATCTTCCGGTGGAGGAGGATTTTAAATATACCTTTACACAGGCCCCCCATACGCTTGATGATGAGATAGAATTAACATACGAAGATTTGGATTTTGCCTATTTTGAGGGCGACATTATCGAGATTGACCAGGCAATAGCTGAGCAAATTATACTTCAGGTTCCGATCAAGCCCCTTTGCAGCGATTCATGCAGAGGGCTTTGCCCAATGTGCGGGATCAACCTGAATAAAGAAAACTGTGACCATGAAAAGGAACGAATCGATAGTCCTTTTGCTGTATTGAAAAATTTAAAAATCAAAAAGAGGTAGAATTATCATGGCAAACCCAACGCACAGACATTCAAGAACGAGAAGAGGCAAGAGAAGATCTCATGATGCACTCAAGGCCCCGACGACATCTATATGTCCCCAGTGTAACGAACCCAAGCTGCCGCACCACGCATGTCTCAATTGCGGCACATACAAGGGAAAGGAAGTCCTCCCTATAGCCGAATAGATCACTCAAGGGTGAAAGGGAATGGGTAAAGTAGGCGCTGTCTTCCCGGGCCAAGGCTCACAATATATAGGAATGGGACAGGACTTCTTCGATCGATTTGAAGAAGCGAGGAACACCTTTGCCGAAGCCACGGAAGTTTTAAAGACAGACATAAAGGCCCTCTGCTTCAAAGGGCCCCAGGAGGCCCTTGACTTCACGGTCAATACCCAGACCTGCCTCCTAACCGTCAGCGTTGCAGCCTACAGAATATTTGAGGCCGAGACAGGCATAAAACCATCGATAATGGCGGGGCACAGTCTTGGAGAATACAGCGCCCTTTGCGCTTGCGGTGCCTTTGAATTTAGAGATGCCCTGAGGCTTGTGCACGCAAGGGCTCGCTGCCAGCAGGAAGCCGTTCCCAAAGGTGAAGGTTCCATGGCGGCAATAATCGGCATTGAAAGGGAATCGGTTGAGGCAATCTGCCAGGATATAAGCAGTGATGGCGAAATAGTCGAACTGGCAAACATGAATTCTCCGAACCAGTTTGTGATATCGGGACATGTAAAGGCCGTGGAAAAGGCCATTGAGAGTGCCAAAGATAAAGGGGCCAGAATGGGAATCAAGCTTCCCATAAGCATCCCCTCCCACTGCAGCCTCTTGAGGGATGCGGCAGACAGATTTGAGGAAAACCTCAAAGAAATAACAATCGGGGAATTCTCTTCAGAGGTAATTCCAAATTGTGATCCTCATGTGCTACACTCGAAAGAAAATACGAGAGACCTTTTAAAACGCCAGCTCTACTCCCCCGTACGATGGCAGGAGACGGTGGAAAAAATGGCTCAAAGGGAAATAGACACTGCAGTTGAGGTGGGTCCTAAAAGGGTTCTTTCCGGCCTTATAAAAAGGATAGCCCCCACTATGGGAATCATCAATGTAGAAGATAGCGATTCCCTGAAAAAGGCGGCAGAATTCCTTAAAGACAGACAGTAAAATCCGCAACAAACTATATCCCGATCTGAGATACTATGGAAACAGAAACTTTGAAACAAACAAGTCTGGCCGACAGAATAGCCCTCGTGACAGGTGCTTCGAGAGGAATAGGAAGGGCAATCGCGGTAAAACTTGCCAAACAGGGAGCCTTTACCTATATTAACTACGCGAAAAACGAAAAGGCCGCCCGAGAAACCCTTGAAATCATAGAAGAGGTTGGTGGAAAGGGCGCATTATTGCAGTTCGATGTTAAGAACGCCGATGCGGCCAAAGACGCCATAACAGACATAGTAAAAGAAAAGGGGAACTTGGATATACTCGTTAATAATGCAGGCATTACCCTTGACGGAATCTTCGCAAGAACGAAAGAAGAAAGCTGGGACGATGTAATCGATACCAATTTAAAGGGGGTTTTCAACTGTTCCAGATCGGCAATACGGTATATGATGAAAAAGAGGTGGGGACGCATCATTAACATGACATCGGTTGTTGCCGAGGCGGGAAATGCGGGGCAGGTATGCTACTCGGCATCAAAGGCGGGGATAATCGGTCTTACGAAATCTCTTGCCAGAGAGATCGGGTCGAGAAATATATGCATCAATGCAGTTGCCCCGGGATTCATAGAAACGGATATGACGGCCTCCATAGGAGAGGAAAATCGCGAGAAACTTATCGATCTGATTCCGCTCGCAAGGCTCGGTACACCTGATGACGTGGCAGGTGTCGTTGCATTCCTTGCGTCCGAAAAAGCCGGCTATATAACCGGTCAGGTAATTCACGTTAACGGCGGTCTCTACATGTGAACCGTGCTATTGTTATCAAAATAAGGAGGTGTATTAAATGAGCAACATCGATATCGAGGCAAAAGTAAAAGTAACCATCATGGACCAGTTGAATATAACCGAGGAAGAGTATATTCCCGAGGCATCTTTTATAGACGATCTGGGAGCTGATTCTCTCGACATAGTTGAGCTTCTCATGGCCCTTGAGGATGAGTTCGGCATTGAAATTCCCGATGAGGATTTAATAAAGATCGCAACGATTAAGGATGCCATTGATTATATAAAACAAAGGGTGGAATAGAATATGGTTTCATCGAAAAAAAGAGTGGTGGTAACGGGGCTTGGAACCGTGAATCCCCTGGGTAATAATGTAGAGGATACCTGGAAAAATGCCTGTGCCGGGCAATCGGGAATCGGACAGATAACAAAATTTGACACCGAGGGGTACAAAACGACAATCGCCGGAGAATTGAAGGATTTTGACCCCACTTTGTATGTCAGCGCCAAGGAATGCCGGAGACTGGATGATTTCATCATTTATGCACTCGCGGCTTCTGATATGGCCATTGCCGATTCTGGACTAACCATTGACGATTCAAACGCCGAGCGCATTGGCGTCATACTGGGCTCTTCCATCGGCGGACTTTCCACCATGGAAAAGGAAAAGGCACTATTGCTCAACGAGGGACCCAGGAAAACTTCTCCCTTTGCAATTCCGGCGGTCCTGGCAAATCTTGCACCCGGTCACGTCTCTATAAAATACGGCCTCAAGGGACCCATAAGCTGCGCCGTAACGGCATGCGCTGCCGCGAATGATGCGATTACCGACGCATTCAGAACAATTGCCTGCGGTTATGCGGACGTAATGATATCGGGTGGAACCGATGCGGCAATCTGCCCTCTCACCATTGCCGGATTCAATGCCATGAGGGCACTGTCCACCAGAAACGACGAACCGGAAAAGGCAAGCAGACCCTTTGATAAAGATCGTGACGGCTTTATTGTCAGCGAGGGATGCGGCATCGTGATACTTGAAGAATTGTCCCACGCCCTTCGGCGGGGAGCAAAGATATATGCAGAGATAGCGGGCACCGGTCTAACAAGCGATGCCTTCCATATGGCCGCGCCGCCGGAAGGACACGAAGGTGCGGTACGATGCATGAAGGTTGCCCTTCAGGATGCGGGCATGGAACCCTCTGATATTGACTATATCAACGCACACGGCACATCGACACCGCTGAACGATGTCTATGAAACAGAGGCGATAAAGAAGGTCTTCGGTTCGCACAGTAAAACCCTTGCCGTCAGTTCGACAAAATCGATGACGGGCCACCTCCTCGGCGCTGCCGGGGGAATTGAGGCCATCTTCTCCGTAAAGGCAATTCAGGAAGGCACCATTCCACCAACAATTAATCTGGATAATCCCGATATCGGATGTGATCTCGACTATGTCTCCCAGGGTCCAATAAAAAGGGAACTTCGATCTGTCATGTCAAATGCCTTCGGTTTTGGCGGTGTCAATTCGGTTCTCATATTTAAAAAATTCGAAAAGTAGGACGGCCTGCCATGAAAATTGCTATAGGCTCCGATCATGCCGGTTTTACCCTCAAAGAAGGTGTCAAGAAATTCCTGGGTCAGAGAGATATCGAGATAGCAGATATGGGCACCCACAGTGAAGAATCGGTGGACTACCCCGATTTCGGGATGGAAGTGGCGCGTCTCGTCTCGTCGGGCGAAATAACACGGGGTATTCTCATCTGCGGATCGGGCGTGGGAATGTCAATAGTGGCAAACAGATTTCCCGGTGTGAGAGCTGCTCTCTGCCTCGACAGGGAGACGGCAATAATGAGCAGGAAGCACAACGATTCCAATATTCTCGTCCTCGCGGGAAGAAGATCGGATATCGAAACGGCCGAGGCAATCGTCTCGGCGTGGCTTGAAACGGAATTTGAGGGTGGCCGCCACCAGCGGCGACTTGATAAAATAGACGACATGAAACCCATTATAGAATAACAGGAGTTTCATAGCCGGAGAAGAGGTATAGTACGAATTCATCGAGGAGGTTTTTTTAATGTCAGGACTTGCACATATTGACCCGGAAATTGCCCAGGCGATACTCAACGAAACGAGAAGGCAGGCGGGTAAACTGGAGCTCATTGCCTCGGAAAATTTTGTCAGCGAGGCAGTTCTCGAAGCACAGGGATCCATCATGACGAACAAATACGCCGAGGGATATCCTGACAAACGATATTACGGCGGCTGTGAATACGTGGACGTGGCAGAGAAACTCGCCATCGAGAGAGCCAAAGAACTTCTTGGTGCAGACCATATCAACGTGCAACCCCATTCCGGGAGCCAGGCGAATATGGCCGTGTATTTTGCCACTCTTCAACCGGGCGATACGATCCTGGGAATGAATCTCTCCCACGGAGGGCATCTCACTCATGGAAGTCCGGTGAATTTTTCGGGTAGGCTCTACAACGTCGTTTCCTACGGAGTCGACAAGGAAACAGAAACGATTGACTTTAACGAGGTCGAGGATCAGGCAAAGAAACATAAGCCGAAACTCATCGTCGTCGGGGCAAGCGCCTATCCGAGGATAATCGATTTCGAGAAATTCAGAGAAATAGCGGACAAGACGGGAGCCGCCATCATGGCAGATATAGCCCATATAGCGGGCTTAGTTACTGCCGGGCTTCATCCTTCCCCCGTACCGGTTTGTGAATATGTCACCACCACAACGCACAAAACGCTTCGCGGACCGAGGGGCGGCATGATCATGTGCAAGGAGGATTATGCAAAGGTTCTGAACAGCCGAGTTTTCCCCGGCAGCCAGGGAGGACCGCTGATGCATATAATCGCGGCGAAGGCGGTGGCCTTCAAGGAGGCCCTGAAGCCTGAATTTAAAGAATATCAGGCTCAGATCGTGAAAAATGCCAAGGCCCTTGCCGGGGGACTCGTATCCCAGGGTCTGCGTCTCGTTTCGGGAGGAACGGATAACCATCTGATGCTCATCGATCTGACGGACAAGGGACTCACCGGTAGGGACGTCGAGGATGCCCTCGACAGGGCGGGGATTACCACAAACAAAAACGGCATCCCCTTCGACACGAAGAGTCCAATGGTCACAAGCGGGATACGACTGGGGACTCCGGCCCTTACCACACGGGGTATGGGTGAAAAGGAGATGCGGATCATTGCCGGCCTCATTGCTTCAATTATCGATGATATTGAAAATGAATCGCTGATTGCCGATGTAAGGGGCGAAGTGAAAAGGCTCTGTGAAAGTTTCCCCCTTTACAACGAGAGAATTTGAGGCATACCATTGTAAAGGCAAGGTAAATTTTTGATTTTAAAGAACCAAATGACTATATTAGGGTCAAAGTGAAAGAGAATGGACGCAAAATCCGAAGCTCTAAACTCGAAAACGGACTTAGAAAACGAGCGTCCCAGCTGGGATGAATACTTCATGGATATTGTGGATCTCGTCTCAAAGAGGTCCACCTGTCTGAGGAGAAAAGTGGGTGCCGTCCTTGTAAGAGAGAAGAGGATACTTGCCACGGGATACAACGGACCGCCGACGGGAATCACTCACTGCGCAGAAGTCGGCTGCCTGCGAGACAAGCTCAAAATTCCCTCTGGTGAGCGCCACGAGCTTTGCCGCGGTCTCCATGCGGAGCAGAATGCGCTTATACAGGCCGCTCTGCACGGGGTCACCACGAAAAATGCAACAATATATTGCACAAATCATCCCTGTATAATATGCTCAAAGATGATAATAAATTCGGGCATTAATAAAATTGTATACCGTGAAGAGTACCGTGACAAACTCGCCGAAGAGATGTTAGAAGAAGCGGGTATCGAGGCAAAAAAGATATGAATTGTCCATTCTGTTCCAACAGTGAAAACAGGGTAATCGATTCAAGATTAAGCAAGGACGGGGACGCTATTCGCAGAAGAAGAGAATGCGAGGCCTGCGGAAAGAGATTTACCACCTATGAGTATGTAGAAGAGGTGCTTCCCGTTGTCATAAAAAAGGATGGGAGGAGAGAACCCTTCGACAGGGGTAAAATACTGACGGGCATCAAAAAGGCCTGCCAGAAGCGTCCCATAAGCATGGACGTCATCGAAAACGTAGTGGAGAGAATTGAACAGACCTGCCAGGAATATCAGCAAAAGGAAATACCCAGTTCAATAGTCGGTGAAAAGATCATGGAGGAACTCCATAATCTGGATGGTGTCGCCTATGTTCGATTTGCCTCGGTATACAGGGAATTCAGGGATGTAAATGATTTTCTTGACGAACTGAAAGACCTCTTGAAGGCAAAAGGGAAAAAGAGGAAAAACTCCTGATGTTCACCGGTATAATCGAAGCTATGGGCGTCGTGAAAAAGATGGCAAGAAGAGGAAGTGACGCCCAGCTGGAAATCGATACAACAATGAACCTCGATGATGTGAAGGTGGGCGACAGCATAGCTGTAAGCGGCGCCTGTCTTACCGTCATCGATATCAAGAAGGAAACATTTACGGCCGACGTCTCGGCGGAAACCCTGGCAAAGACAACCCTTAAGTCTTCAAAGGCCGGGGACAGGGTAAACCTTGAAAAGGCACTCAAGATTGACTCGTTCCTGGGAGGACATTTTGTGCTGGGACACGTAGACGGTATTGGAACAATCTTTGAAAAGTCAATCAGATCAAACTCGATACTTTTTGGATTTGAGACTGAAAAGGAACTTGGCAGGTATATCGTTCAGAAAGGCTCCGTCACCGTTGACGGCATCAGCCTCACGGTAAACAGGTGTGAAAAAAACAGGTTTTATGTTAACATTATTCCTCTTACGGCCCGGGAAACGACTCTTGGATTTAAAAACGCGGGTGATGCGGTAAATGTTGAAACGGATATACTCGGAAAGTATGTGGAACGATTCATCCATCCCGATAAAGAAATAGATACGGCATTTCTCTCGGAACATGGATTTATAAAATAAATTAAAAAGAAGGTAACGAATGATTAGTACTATCAAAGAAGCAATAGAAGATATCCAGAAGGGCAAAATGGTCATTCTGGTCGATGATGAGGACCGAGAGAATGAAGGCGATCTCTGTATGGCGGCGGAATACATTACACCGGAAATAATCAGCTTCATGGCAAAAAACGGAAGGGGGCTTATCTGCCTTTCCCTTTCGAATGAAATTGCCGACAAATTGAATCTTCCCCTCATGGTAAATGACAACAAGTCACGTTTCGGCACGGCCTTCACCGTTTCCATTGAGGCCACAAGGGGGGTAACGACTGGGATTTCCGCCCACGACAGGGCAACAACCATATTGACGGCAATCGCAGACGAGGCGAAGCCGGGAGATCTGGTGAGCCCGGGACATGTTTTCCCGATACGAGCCAGAAAAGGCGGCGTCCTGGTGCGAACCGGGCAGACAGAAGGCTCGGTGGACCTGGCTCGTCTGGCAGGGTTAAAAAACGCCGGGGTTATCTGTGAGATCATGAAGGATGACGGAACGATGGCGCGAATGCCCGATCTTGAGATCTTTGCAAAAGAGCACGGCCTGAAGATTGTGACAGTCGCCGACCTGATTGATTTCAGAATGCAGCATGAACGCCTTATCAGAAGAGCGGCATCGGCAAACCTCCCCACAAGATACGGGGGGGAATTCCAGATAATCGTGTACGAAAACGATGTGGACGACATGAAACACCTGGCACTCGTCAAAGGGGATATAAAGCCCGATGATGAAGTGCTCGTCAGGGTCCATTCCGAGTGCGTAACGGGCGATCTCTTCGGCTCGCTCAGGTGCGATTGCGGCGATCAGCTCCATACGGCCATGAGCATGGTTGAAAAGGAAGGCAAGGGAGTCATCGTGTATATGCACCAGGAAGGGAGAGGAATCGGCCTTGCGAATAAAATAAAGGCCTACCATCTCCAGGAAAACGGAATGGATACCGTAGAGGCGAACATTGAACTCGGTTTCAAGGATGACCTGCGTGATTACGGTATCGGTGCCCAGATACTCGTCGATCTGGGTGTAAAAAAAATGCGACTGATGACGAACAATCCCAAAAAGATAGTAGGACTTGAAGGTTACGACGTTGAGATTGTAGAGAGAGTTCCCATAGAAATACAACCGAATGACAAGAATGTCCGATACCTTAAAACAAAGAAGGATAAGATGGGACATCTATTACAAATATGAAAAACGGGGAGACTATTATGCCAAAGATCATTGAAGGAAAAATAGTAGCCAAGGGGTTGAAGTTCGGTATTGTAGCAAGCCGGTTTAATGATTTTATATGCGGGAAACTCGTAGAGGGTGCTCTTGATGCCCTGAAAAGGTCAGGTGCCGAGGAGAAAACCATCACGGTAGTAAGGGTCCCCGGCGCCTTCGAGATACCGCTTGTGGCCAAGAAACTCGCGAAGAGCGGTGATTTTGACGCGATAATATGTCTCGGTGCCGTTATAAGGGGCGACACCCCTCATTTTGAGTATATAAGTTCCGAAGTATCCAAGGGAATCGCAGCGGCTACGCTCGATACTGGCATACCTATTGCATTCGGTGTGATTACCAGCGACACCCTGGAGCAGGCAATAGAACGAGCCGGTTCGAAATCAGGAAATAAGGGATGGGACGCTGCCATATCTGCCATTGAGATGGCAAATCTATTCAAGATGCTGTAGTCAGAGGAGTTAATGGGTCACAGAAGACAGGCACGAGAAGTTGCCTTACAGGTTCTTTATCAGGTCGATGTCTCGAAAATTGATCCCCAGGAGGCGATTGAGCTTTACTGTGAAAACTTCGATATTCAGGATAACGTAAAGGAGTTTTCCAGCGAGCTCATACTGGGAACGCGTCAACATATTGAGGAAATCGACAGTTTCATCAGTAACTGTTCGGAGCACTGGACCCTGGACAGAATGGCACGGGTCGATAAGAACATCCTGAGGATGGCCGTCTATGAACTTCTCTACTGCGCAGACATTCCGCCAAAGGCAACTCTCAACGAGGCTATTGATATCGGGAAAAGCTACGGTACTGAAAATTCAGGTTCTTTTATCAACGGCATTCTTGATGCCTTATATGTAAAATTGCGGAAGGACGATGAAGATAACACTATCTTCGGAACCGATTGACGATCTGATTCACGAGAACCTTGCCTTAGGGTTCTTCTCTGATGAACGACCGCCACGGGGTTACTGTGGTTATGCCGACTGGCGTTTAAACGGCCTGATATCAAAACTGATAGCAAAGGGTACCATTACCGGCTCATCAATGGAACGAGTCCTTATTCATACCAATTATCGAATCCCCTCACCCAAGATCTTTCTTTTTGGTCTCGGGGAATCAACCCACTTAGACTATGAGAAACTATACCATACAGGATACGACGTATCACAAACCTTAAGCGAAATGAGGTGTGACGATTTTGCCCTGGATATTCCCGGTGCGGGAAGATGCGCTCTGGAGGTATCAAAGATGGCAAAATCATTACTATCCGGTTTGTGGGACTACTTTATCGATCACCCCGAGAAACGGAGCATCCTGTCTTCCTGCATACTGGGAGAAGAGGGTTTCATAGATGAAATTACTCTGGGAATACATGAATTCAAGGTAGACGGAAAAAAGGGGGCAGCCGTCGAAATTCACCAGGGTAAAAAACATGGGCACGTCTGAGAATCCCAAGAGGCTATAATACAATGAGAGTGATAGTGATAGGAGCCGGTGAAGTCGGTTTTAATATCGCTGACATACTGTCCAAAGAGGGACACGACCTCATCATTATTGACAAGGATGAGGAACGTCTGAAGAGCGTTTCTGAGAACCTTGATGTACAGACCATTGTGGGAACGGGAAGCAGCCCGCAGGTCCTCAAGAAGGCCAAACTGGACCAGTCCGATATGGTTGTCGCCGTCACCGACAGCGATGAGACAAACATCGTTGCATGCCTTCTTGCATCCACACAATCGAAGGGTCCTCTCAAGATTGCACGGATAAGAAATCCGGATTTAAACAAGGATTCCATCCTCTTCGATAAAGAGCATCTCGACATAGACCTCTGTATCAATCCCGAGAGAGAGGCGGTCGTGAACGCCATTAATCTCATGGAATATTCTGGTGCCTCGGAAGTTATTGATTTTGCAGAAGGAAACATAAAACTTGTGGCATTTTATGTGGATGCGGGCTGCATTGCCGTCGGGAAAAACCTCCAAAAAATCAAAGAGATGTTCGGAAAAGACATCCTTATCGCGTCTATCACACGCAAAAACGAACCGCTCATACCCTCCGGAAAATCGGTTATCAAAAAAAATGATCACCTTTTCTTCTTTGCAAAATCGAAGGACGTGAGGCGTATATTGAAATTCTTCGGGAAGGAAACGGAACCTCCCCAGCGGGTGTTCATTCTCGGCGGAGGCAACACCGGTTTTATGCTTGCTCAGGCCCTCGAAAAGAGAGGAATTCTCACAAAAATCATAGAGAAGCAGCAGAGCCAGTGCGAGTTTCTGGCCTCCAGATTGAATAAATCCGTCATCCTCCATGGAGACGGTACGATTCAGGAACTTTTAAAAGAGGAAAACATAAAGGATGCCGACTACTTCATCGCAGTGACCAACGATGAGGAGGCAAATATACTTGGATCGCTTCTGGCAAAACAATTAGGAGCAAAAAAGGTAATATCGCTTGTCAATAAAATCGACTATGCCCACCTCATTCCCTCCATAGGTATCGACGGTATCATGAATCCGAGACATGCCACGATCGGCAAGATTCTTCATTTTATCAGGAAGGGGAAAATTATATCGGCAACTCCTCTCCGTGACGAGAAGGCCGAGGCCGTTGAGTTTATTGCGCTCGAAACATCGGATATCACAAATAAACCAATTAAGGACATAAATTTTCCGAAAGGCACTATTATAGGGGCGATACTGAGGGATGACGAGGTAATCATTCCGTGGGGCGAGACCGTAATACTGCCGGGGGATCATGTCATCCTGGTAACGCTTCGTTCAACGATTCCTCAGCTCGAAAAAATCCTGACAGTTAAAATGGATTACTTTGCATGAGCGTTAAAAATATCTTATACATCCTGGGAGCTCTCCTCTTCTTCCTGGGGCTCACCATGTTTTTACCCTTATTGTGCTCCATCTACTTTGGAGAAGCGGACTATAAGGCTCTTAGCGTCTCAATGGGAATCACCTCCCTTACGGGACTCCTTCTCTTTTATCTCTTCAAGCCCTCAAACGATGACCTGACCCTGTCTCACCGGGAAGGCTTTATCATTGTTGCCTCCGGCTGGTTCCTCGCCGCAACCTTCGGTTCCCTGCCCTACCTGATTCATGGAGTTCTTCCGAGTTTTGTCGATGCCTTCTTTGAATCCATATCGGGGTTTACGACCACGGGGGCAACCGTAATACCACACATTGAGGGGATTCCTCACGGCATACTTCTCTGGCGTTCACTCACCCAGTGGCTGGGAGGAATGGGAATCATCATCCTTTCTATTGCCATATTTCCGCTCCTCGGTGTGGGGGGAATGCAGCTTTATAAGGCCGAACTCCCGAGTCCCGTGAAGGATAAGCTCACACCACGGGTGACGGAAACAGCTCGGACGTTATGGATTGTCTATATCATCATTTCAACGATAGAGTTTATCATGCTTCTCTTTGGCGGAATGGACGTTTTCAACTCGCTGTGCCACACCTTTACCACGATGGCTACCGGCGGTTTCTCCACAAGTGATGCGAGTATCGCCCAGTTTCACAGCACCTATATTGACGGTGTGATAACCCTCTTCATGCTCATAGCCGGTATCAACTTCACCCTCCACTACAGTCTGATCGTGGGAAATTTCAGAGCCGTCCTCACGAATAGTGAACTCCGCTTCTACCTGGGAATTGCACTGACTGCCGTTATCATTGTCACCCTCAATCTGAGATTACATGTCTTTGACGAAATAGGAAAGAGCCTGAGGTATGCATCATTTCAGGTCATTTCAATATTGACGACAACGGGGTTTACGACGGCCAATTTCAGTGATTGGCCCTCACTTTCTAAGATTATTCTCCTTCTCCTCATGTTTGTGGGAGGGTCGGCAGGATCAACGGGCGGTAGCATCAAATGCCTGCGAATCCTCCTTATTCTGAAACACAGCTACAGAGAACTTTACAGGCTTGTACATCCCCATGCGGTGACGGCAGTGAAGCTCGGAAAGCGGATCGTGTACCCGGAAACAATGGCGAGCATCTGGGGCTTCTTCATACTCTATCTTGCGGTGACAGTTATTGCCGCTATCATCCTTACCGTTCTCGGGCTGGACGTGATGACGGCCTTTTCGTCCGTTGCGGCAACCATCGGTAATGTCGGGCCTGGATTCGGGGCGGTAAATCCCTCCTCAACATACAGCGAGATACCCAATCTGGGGAAATGGGTCCTCTCATTATGCATGCTTGCGGGGAGACTTGAGATCTATACTGTTATGATTCTTCTCATACCCGAATTCTGGAAAAAATAGGGGAAGATAAAGCGAAAAGCTCTGGTGCCTGCAGACACACTTGAGAATTAGAGACAAAGGCGTTTTAATGATACGTGTCGGCCTTCTTTAATCTCAGGCCTCTGGGATTTCGTTTTCTTCCTCGAAAGTAAAAAGGGAGAGGCGTTCACTGACTACCCGCGCCTTCCCATCGATCACATTTAAGGAAGTTCTGATTTTTTCTGGCGTATCAAGGTTTTCAATATTTGCCATCAAGCCTTCCATTTCATCGATCAGGTTCTTTTGATCCCTGCTTACCTGACTGAGAAGCTTGGAAAGTCCATCTATCATCCCGTTAATTTCGCTGCATTCTTTTTTCAGGTAGTCCCGGTGACGTATATAGACTTTACGTGTCAGGTCACCCTGCCCCATCTTCTTAAAAGTGTGGGCAAAATTGACGAGCGGGCCGCATATCCTGTGGGTTACGATAATATGATGGATAACGAATAATACAACGATGAGAATAATAGCCGGCAATAACCACTTTACTAATATAAGATAGGTCTGAGCCATACGATACTGAGTCTCTATATCGTCGGAGAAAAGCATCTTGCCAACGAGAGGTGAAAAAACCACGCCTGCAGTCAGGAGAATGACCAGTAACATATATATTATGGTATTGAGTACTACCCTGAGCTGAAGATCCTTATTGATAAGATAATTCTTAAACTGCCGCTTATTGTCGTTGTACATTGCTATTTTTCCTTCCTGGTAATCAGGTCTGTCGAGAAATCATAGATGAAGGTCACACTGGAATTTTCATGACTGGATTCAGCCTTAAAGACAGGCGGGGTATGGGGATGTGCGCCATCTCCCGAAATTATTTCGATTTTTACCCCTTCCGAAGGGGTAAAACCCAATACCGCAGAATCCAGCCCACCTCCGGAAGCACCACCAATGATGAAATCGCCCGTGGTACCGAGGTACTTATCATTCTCGGCGAAGTACCCCGCCTCGGCTTTGACGAACTGATTGAGATCGTACCGTATTGTAACATCGTAGGCCCTGCTTGTGTACCGGTACAGCGAGAGTACTGCTATCGCCGTCAATAGACCTATTACACAAATGACAATAAGAAGTTCGATAAGAGTAAGCGCTTCTGAATTAGAAATAAGACGTCGACAGGCTTTTTGCATATATTCATCCCGGGGTAACAGTAGTTTTCAGAAGGAAAAGCGTTGAAGCCTTATTTTTTTCTCAATAACAGCGTACTTAAACCATTTTTTTTTGAATATGTCAAATAACTCAAAAGAACTCCCTTGCCCTGTGTAGGAGATAGTTTGAATTGAACAGGGAGCGCATTCCCCGCTTCCTTTAGGCGGGGGAAGCGAGAATAAAACATAAACATTTTCCTTAATCCCGATTATACGGGATTGTGGGGAGCTTCAATTAATATTCGTTGCCTGTTAATGAATAGGTGCATCAATTGTAGAAATTGTTGTAACATCCGCAATAGAAAATATCATTCAAATCTGATATGCACAGCTGAGGAGATAGTGAATGTCCGAATATACCCCTACTCGCAAAAAACAAAAGGCACCTTCTTTTAATATCAATATAAAGAGGCCTTCATGGTGGATTCAGATAATCATTGTAAGTGTCACTCTCATTGCCATCGGCATAACGGCTTTTCTGGGGGTTCAGACCTTTCACGCTTCACGACAAACGGCCCTTAATCAGTTTAATGAGCATCAGTTGATTCTTGCCCGATCCGCCGCTGCCGGTATCGAGACCTACTTCAGCGAAGTCAAGGCCTCTCTCGTATCGGCGACAAAGGTATCGACAATCCGGGATATGACCCCCGAGTGCTTAGAGTATATGCAGAACATGTATCTCGGGTTTATACCGAGGACCTCCATTCGCCGAATTGACGAAACAGGTATTCTGAGGTTCATATATCCCTCCGATGACTGGCGGGGAGAATTAAGAGGAAGAAACTACGGCGAGGAGCCCTATTTCAGAAAGGCCAGGGATAATGATGGTGTAACGCTTTCAGGGATAATCACCAACGAAAAAGGTGAAAAGCGCATAAGGATGGCAGCTCCCGTTTATGGGAAAAGTGAAAGGGATCAAACAGGAAGGACATTCAAAGGAATTCTCATCATATCCTTCGACCTGAGATCCGTAGGAGATATTTTTATCACTCCCATTGTATCGGGCGAGACAGGCTACGCCTGGCTGATGGATCAGAACGGCTACTTCCTCGCTCATAACGTAAACGAATTTATCGGTCAGGATGCCTTTAAGGTCAGGGAAAAAAGAAACCCTGAGCTTTCGTATGAATCAATTAATGAAATCCAGCAGCAAGTAATTGCGGGCAGGGAAGGAATCGGCCGCTACATATCGGGCTGGCACAGAGGAGAAGCGGGCAGGATAGAGAAACTTATTGCCTATTCTCCGATCTACGTTATTAACCGGCTCTGGTCAGTTGCCGTTGTCGCTCCCGTGAGCGAGGTCGATCGAATCATCAGGACCACCGGAGTTCAGGCACTTAACACCTTCGCCTTTATTATACTCTTTCTTATACTGGCAGGCATTTTTTCTTCCCTCTCCGTCTACAGATGGTCGAATTTACTCAGGAGCGAGGTAAGAAAAAGAACCAAAGAGTTGAGGGAAACGACTGATTATCTGAACAATCTCATACGATGCGCGAACGCTCCCATCGTGGTTCTCGACAACAACGGCCGGGCGACCATCTTCAATGAAGCCTTTGAAGAAATGAGCAGAAGGACCGAAGGAGAAATGATCGGCCAGCCCCTCGATATACTCTTTCCCGAAGAAAGCCGCCCCTATTCTCTGCAGCGGCTTGATCGAGCCCAGAAAGGGGAAAAAAATCTGAACGGGGACGAAATAGCTATTCTCACGAGGAAGGGTCATATACGGACAGGAACGTGGAACTCTGCCAATATCTATTCGGAGGATGGAAATACACTGGTCGCCACGATAATCCACGGAGAAGATGTGACGGAACGGAGAAAAGTCGAAGAGGCACTGCGGGAAAGTGAAGAACAATATCGAACCGTCGTTGAAAATCAGACAGAACTAATCTGCCGCTATACACCGGACTGGAAGCTTACCTTTGTTAACGAAGCATACTGCAACTATTTCAATAAAAAAAGGGATGAATTAGTCGGGTACAGTTTTATGCCCCTTATTCCTGAAGAACAGCGTGATGGGGTTGTTGAAGAACATAAAAAACTCCTCGATTCAGGCATTCAGGAGATACGTCACGAACATCAGGCCATAAAGGACAATGGCGAACTAAGCTGGCAGCAGTGGGTCAACAAGGGAATCTTTGACGATCAGGGTGTTCTCGTTGAATACCAATCGGTGGGACGAGACATCACGGACATAAAAATGGCCGAGGAGGAGATTCTGATAAGTGAGGAACGGTACAGGACTCTCTTTGAGGGATCGCCCGATGCGATCTTTCTGGGTGATCTCGAAACGGGAATCAACCTTGATGCAAACCCCGCTGCCTGTCAGCTCCTGATGAAGCCGCGCGAAGAGATCATTGGTACTCATCAATCGCTTCTTCATCCCCCCCGTATTAGAAAAATTGTAACAGAACGATTCAGAGAAGAGGACAGAAGAACACTCGAAAGCCTTATTCTGCGTTCGGACGGCACGGAGGTCCCCGTCGAAATTACGGCACAGATGATTACCATAAAAGGGAAAAAGGTCATTCAGGGGATCTTCAGGGATATCACGGAGCGGAAGGAATCGGAGAAGATGCTGCGCGAAAACGAGGAACGGTTCCGCAAGATCTTTGAGGGTGGCGCCCTCGGAATGGCGTTCCTCGGAATGGACTATAAGTTTGACAGAGTCAATGCGACATTCTGCACAATGCTCGGATACAATGAGTCAGAACTGAAAACCCTCACCTACCTCGATATTACACATCCCAAACATAGAGAGATAGACAAGAAGCAGGTGGCGCAGTTGTTGCAAGGACAAATACCGTACTACAAAACGGAAAAACGTTACATACGAAAGGATGGAGAGATAATTTGGGGAGACATCACGGCTTCCGTGGTCTACGACGAATCGAGAAATCCTCTCTATTTTATAGCAATGATTGAAGATATTACTGATCGAAAACGTGCAGAAGAAGAAAAAACACAGCTTGAGCAACAACTCCTCCACGCACAGAAGATGGAGGCACTGGGAACGCTTGTGGCCGGTGTAGCCCACGAGATCAACAATCCGGTCAACAAGATAATGTTTGACATGCCGCTCCTTCAGAAGGTGTGGCAGGATGCGATGCCAGTCCTCAAAAAGGAGGCCGAGGGAAAACCCGACAAAAAATACGGCGGTCTGACCTATGAGTTCCTGAAAGAAAACCTGCCACAGCTCCTTTCAGACATGGAATTGGCTGCAAACAGGGTGGCGAAAACCGTCAGCAACTTGAAGAATTTTACCAGGCAGTCGAGCATAACGGACAAAAGGCCCATGGAACTGAATACGGCAGTATTAAACGCGGTCCGTTTGATAGAAACAGCGCTCAGAAAATCTAATATCCTTCTTGAATATGAACTTGCGGAAAAATCTCCTGTGATTGAGGGAAACCTTCAGAGCATCGAGCAGATAATAATGAATATCGCCATTAATGCAACTCAGGCCATTAAGCACACAAATGGTAAAATAAAGATTTCCACGGGGCTTCAGAAAACAAACGGACAGGCATTCATCACAATATCCGATAACGGTAAGGGTATAGCCCCAACCATCACTGATAAGATATTTGATCCCTTTGTCACCACACGGCAGGCTGAAGGGGGAACGGGCCTCGGTCTCCCCATAACCTATAACCTGGTTGAGGCGCATGGAGGAGAAATCACCTTCAAGAGCAAAGAGGGAGAGGGAACCGCTTTTACCGTTGCATTTCCTTCAATAACTAAGACTAAAGCTGAAGGGAGATAACATGAATTCCCTATCGAACGGAATAACTCCTATTCTGGCCGTTGACGACGATGTAGGACTCCTTCTCAGTATTAAAGCCTCTCTTGTCAGCGCAGGCATGCCGGAACCCACTCTTGTCTCTGACAGCAGCAAAGTTATGGAAATAATACGGAGCAGCCGCTTCCATCTCGTCCTCCTTGACCTCGTAATGCCTGAACCGAATGGAATGCAACTCCTCGAGCAGATAAAGGGAGAGTTCCCTTCCCTGGAGTGTATCATCATCACCGCTGTCGATGATGTTTCTTCGGCTGTTCAGGCCATGAAGTTCGGTGCCTATGATTATCTTATCAAACCGATAAACAGCGAAAAGCTGATAATCTCTATAAACCGGGCTCTCGAACGATATAACCTCAAAAACAAGCTTGCCCTCTTTGAGAGGAGCCAGACGTTCTTAGATCTTGAGAACCCGTCTGCTTTTGCCGGCATGATAGCAGAAGATCCGGCCATGGCGATGGTATTTCATCAGGTCGAGGTTGTTGCCCCCACGGACTATAACCTGGTCATAACGGGCGAATCCGGTACCGGCAAAGAAATGATCGCCAGGATCATCCACAATCTGAGTGCGCGTTCTAAGGGACCCTTTATCGCCGTCAACATGGCCTCCTTCAGCAAAAGTCTCTTCGAGGATGATTTCTTCGGCCATGCCAAAGGTGCTTACACCGGTGCCGTCTCTGAAAAGAAGGGCTTCTTCGAGGCGGCCTCGGGAGGAACGATCTTTCTGGATGAAGTAACGGAGCTTGAACTGTCACTGCAGGGCAAAATGCTGCGCGTTATACAGGAAAGGGAGCTTTACAGGCTGGGGAGCACGCAGGCACGAAATATCGATGTACGAATAATCTCGGCGACAAACAAAGACATCAAAGAAGAAATCGATATGAAACATTTCAGGGAAGATCTTTTCTATCGCCTGAACATGTTTCATATCAATGTGCCGCCTCTCAGGGCGAGAACAGACGACATTCTTCCCCTGGCACGTCATTTCTTAAAGATACATGCCGAAAAGAACGGTAAAATTATCAACTCCATCGATCCCGAATTTATCCAATGCCTCATTGCTTACTCATTTCCGGGTAATGTGAGGGAACTTGAAAACATCATGGCAAAGGCAGTGCTTCTGGAAAGTGGACACGTCCTGACCACCTCCTCCATACGAGACATAATTCCGTCCTCCTGCCCGCCTCAAAGGAGGAAAGAAGACGTAATGACCCTTGAAGAGGCGGAGAAAATGCATATACTCAATGCCCTCGAGGCAACCGACGGGAACCGCACCCAGGCTGCCAAAATACTCGGGATAGGACTGAGAACCCTTCAGAGAAAACTGAAAGAATGGTCGGCAGAATAAACAGAGTCACTTTGACATATTGTACGTCATTTTGGCACTCTGCAGTAACGATTTGAAATAAATGTTAAATATAGCGATAGCCCCTCCGGGGATGTCATAGTGACTCCCTTTTAGCCTCTCCCTTGTTTTCAAACACTCTACACGCTGCAAAGACCTTTTCAACTCTAAATCCTCTCAATTCATGGAATTCCGCAGTCACATGGTAAAAACAAGAACTTTGGCACGATTAGTGAATAAGGATACTATAAACGTTGACTGTAAGAAGGAAGGAAAGCAGTAATGGTGTCAACGTAAAGAATAACTACTTGTCAATTGTCGACAGTAGCAAAGGAGGTTTTAAGGTTGTCGACGTGTAATGGGGGGGGTTGGGATGTAATTCAACCTCAAACACGGAAGGCGGATTTCGCATGGCAGGTTTTAGCCCAATCCCCCGCCTAATAAAAAAGACGAGGCAGCACCAAAGAAAAGATGGAAGATTACAGTGCTTTCGGCAAAACGGATTACGAGATCAAGAGTTACCAGCTTGAGAAGGATGCGCTGGAGATAATTAATACCAGGCTTAATAAGACGTATAGATCATTGAAAGAGATAAATCTGTCTGAAATACTGAGAGTGCCTTCTAAGCATATTGAAAAATAATATATTATCACAAGAGAAGCACTTGCGAATTTTACTCAGATTTGCCTAGCGGTGGGTGGTTTCCGTTCCCTCCTTTCCGCCCGCCGCGCCCCCCTTGAACCTGAGAGGACACCAGCTGTATCCATACCTTTCAGTTTATATAGAGAAGGTGGCGGGCATACACTCGCCACCACTTCTCAAAATCACCACAAAAAAGAAATTTTATCCTCCCGCTTTCCAAAAAATCCATTTAAGATTAGAATCCCGCTTTGATTGTCTCTCAATTTATGATAGAAAACCGCGTGGCAAATTTCCACGTTATTTACAAAACAACTATCGGAGAGATGAATGAATAGAAAATACAATCCCCATGAAATTGAAGAAAAATGGCAACTATACTGGGAAAAAGAAAAGACCTACCGGGTAACTGAAGACCCTGATAAGAAAAAATACTACCTTCTCGAAATGTTCCCCTATCCGTCGGGAAACATCCATATGGGACATGTGAGAAATTATACCATAGGGGACGTCGTAGCCCGTTACAAGAAAATGATGGGGTTTAACGTCCTTCATCCCATGGGATGGGACTCCTTCGGCATGCCGGCTGAAAACGCCGCCATTGAACACGGCATCCATCCGTCTGTCTGGACTAATGAAAATATTGAACACATGAGAAAACAGCTCAAGCGCATGGGATTCAGCTATGACTGGGACAGGGAGTTGTCCACCTGTGAACCCGAATATTACAAATGGGAACAGCTCTTTTTTGTCTGGATGTATGAAAAAGGTCTCGTCTACAAAAAGGGCGGCGTGGTCAACTGGTGCTCCACCTGCCAGACCGTACTGGCAAATGAGCAGGTGGAGGCGGGGCTCTGCTGGAGGTGCGGAAATGAAGTTACAGAGAAGCATCTCGATCAGTGGTTCTTTAAGATCACTGACTATGTGGAAGAACTCCTCGAATACTGCGATAAACTTTCGGGATGGCCCGAGCGCGTACTGACCATGCAGAAAAACTGGATCGGAAAGAGCCACGGCTGTGAAATCGTCTTTCCCATGGCCGATACCGATGATGTTATCAAGGTCTTCACCACACGGCAGGATACGATTTATGGTGCCACCTTTATGCTGATAGCGGCAGAGCATCCACTGGTGATGGAACTGGCGAAAGGGAAATCCTGCGAAGGAGAGGTGTCGGAATTCGTCGAGCGTGTCAAAAGACAGGACAGGATGGTGCGAACATCAGACTATTATGAAAAAGAGGGGGTATTTCTCGATGCCTACTGCCTGAATCCCGTAACCGAAGAGAAGATGCCGATATACGCGGCTAATTTCGTCCTTGCCGATTACGGCACCGGTTGCGTCATGGCTGTCCCGACCCATGACCAGCGTGACTTCGAATTTGCTGAGAAATATGAACTTCCTCTGGTTGTCGTCATAGATAATCCCGAGAGTCCTCTTGTTGCCGAAACGATGACGGAGGCCTATGTTGACGAGGGAATCCTGATAAATTCGGGCCCCTTTGACGGGATGGAAAACCTGAAGGCCCTTGACAATATCGCTGAACATCTCGAATCAATCGGACGGGGAAGTAAGACCACGGAGTACCGGCTTCGGGACTGGGGAATTTCAAGGCAGCGATACTGGGGAGCACCCATCCCCATTATCAACTGTGACAAATGTGGAGCCGTTCCGGTCCCCGAAGAGGATCTGCCCGTCGTTCTTCCTCGAAACGTGGAGCTTACCGGCGAGGGAGGATCACCCATCGTCAGGCTCGATTCGTTCGTCAACACCACCTGTCCGAACTGTGGCGGGCCGGCAAAAAGGGAAACGGACACCATGGATACCTTTGTCGAATCATCGTGGTATTTCGACCGGTTCTGTTCGGCAGACTGCGACAGCAAGCCCGGCCTTGAGAGGAAAAAGACCGATTACTGGATGCCCGTTGATCAGTATATCGGCGGGATCGAGCATGCGATCCTTCATCTTCTCTATGCTCGTTTCTTTACAAAAATGTTACGAGACTTCGGCGTCCTGGGAATCGATGAACCCTTCACAAACCTCCTCACTCAGGGAATGGTCTGCAAGGAAACCACGAGATGCAAACAGCACGGATTTCTTCTTCCCGATGAGGTTAAAGAGGGTAACTGCATACATTGCGGGAAACCGGTTACGATA
Organism: Deltaproteobacteria bacterium; assembly: GCA_016933215.1. Taxonomy (GTDB): domain Bacteria; phylum Desulfobacterota; class Syntrophia; order Syntrophales; family UBA2210; genus JAFGBH01. The sequence goes on from JAFGBH010000028.1 coordinate 22,580, forward strand.
GGGAAAACTGAAAAGATGTCAAAATCACTGAAGAATGTCGTTGACCCCGACTATCTGATCAAGAAGTACGGTGCGGATACGGCGAGAATGTTCTGTCTTTTTGCTGCACCGCCGGAGCGGGATCTGGAATGGAGCGATCAGGGGGTGGACGGATCATTCCGTTTCCTCGGCAGGGTGTGGCGTATTGTCATGGACTATCTGGAGGATATAGCGGAGATTGAACCCTTCAATGACGCGACGGAACTTGAGGGCGACCTTAAGAACCTGAACAAGAAAATTCATCAAACCATTAAACGGGTAACGAGAGATATAGAGGGCAGGTTTCACTTCAACACGGCGATCAGCGCGGTCATGGAATTGGTTAATACGCTCTACCAGACACCAAGGCCCGAAAAAGGTGACGGGACGGCACTTTCCGTTATCAAAAAAGCGATTGAAAGTGTCATAATTCTTCTTTTCCCCATTGTTCCGCATATTACTGAGGAATTGTGGGAGATAATCGGTGGAAAAGAAAAGCTATCCGATATATCATGGCCTTCCTATGATGAGGAGATCGCCTCGGAAGAGAAAATTACCATTGTCCTTCAGGTAAACGGAAAGGTCAGAAGCAGAATCGAGGTCAGCGCCGACGAATCGGACGATACCATCAAGGAGATCGCCCGTAATGACGAAAGGATACAGAAGTTTATCGGCGATAAAGCGATACTCAAGGAGATCTACGTTCCCAAAAAACTCGTTAATATCGTTGTAAAATAAGATAGGGCGTCACCGTGAAACAACATGTATCGATACTCCTGACACTGCTTTTAATCCTTCCGGTTTCCGGCTGCGGTTACCGCTTTGCCCCGGCCGGAGAAACTATGGACAGAAAAATAAAGGCGGTCTATATCGACACCTTCAGGAATCATACCTCTGAGGCACAGGTAGAAAATTACGTACGAAACGCCTTTATCAACCAGTTCATCAGGGGGAACAGATTCAAGTCTGCCGACGAAAAAGAGACATCCGATGCGGTACTCTCCGGAAAAATAACAGGACTCAGCACCTCGCATGTAAGCTATGAAAAGAACGACACGGCGAGGGAAGACACCATCTCATTATCATTCGATGTGGAATTCAGAGACAGCGAAGGAACCATCCTGTGGGCAAAAAAAAGCCTCTCCGGAAGAGAGGCTTACAGGATCGATGATAACCCCACCATAACAGGCAAAAACAGAAAGGAAGCACTGAGAAAGCTATCTCGCGACATGGCGGAAAAGACCTATCGGGATATTATGTCGGGATTCTAACGGGAGCGACAGATGAATCAGCCGAGGGCATTGACCTTTTTCGTCAGTCTCGATATCTTTCGAGCGGCGTTATTCTTATGAATTACCCCTTCCGAGGCCGCCTTGCTTATTGCCTTGGCTGTACTATAGAGTTCTTCCTTTGATCTTTCGAGATCCTTTGCTTCAATGGTTCCAAGGACCTTCTTGATTCGGGTCTTTATACTTGATTTTGTCGAGGCATTCCTCATCCTTCTTTTTTCGGACTGCCGCATCCTTTTTTCTGCTGATTTATGGGTCGCCAAAAAACAAATCCTTCCTTTCACGATAGATTTTGAAGGTAGATTCACTATATTAGTTTTGCCACCATGTCAAGCCTAAAAAATTGCCATTATTTGACTTTTCCATTATAGAACACTATTATAACACTAACGTATTGAAGGATCAGTATAGTGAAATCGAGATTTCTCCTCTTTTTTTTCGTCCTAACAGCAGTCTTCCATATATCAGCACCGCTCGTCAAGGGTGCCGAAATTCTCCCCCGACCTGAGGGGGCAATCAATGATTTTGCCAATGTCATATCACCCGAGCAGAAACGCCCGATGGAACTCCTGGCCCGGGAGGTACTGGAAAAAACGGGAACAACCGTTGTCGTTGCCACCATTAAAAGCATCGGGGACAACGACCTGACGGACTACGCAAACAGACTTTATGAAGCGTGGGGAATAGGGAAAAAGGGGGAAGACAAAGGAGTCCTTATCATCCTCGCGGTAGAAGAAAGAAGGATACGGATAGAAACCGGCTACGGGGTTGAGGGTATTCTCCCTGATGGTCTCGTGGGGGATATTCTTGATCGCTTCGTCGTCCCGCAGTTGAAACAAAATAACTACGACAAGGGCATGGCAAATGCACTCGTTGCCGTCTCTCAGGTTATCGCAAAAGATGCCGACGTTTCACTCACGGGGAGCCCGACAGGATCTCCGTCACGCTATCCGGCACGAAAACGCCAGGTTAATCCCCTCTCCCTTATCATGCTTGTCATCGTCATTGCGCTCCTCCTCGGCACCCGTCAGGGGAGAAGAATGCTCCCCTTTATCATTCTCATGCTCATGATGGGCGGGAGAGGTGGAGGAGGCGGTTTCGGCGGTTTTAGCGGAGGCTTCGGCGGTTTCGGCGGAGGGTTAAGCGGCGGCGGCGGCGCGGGTCGCGGATTTTAAAGAAAGGGAAGAAAAATGGCCAAGATAATAAACCCGAGGGATATATTTCCCCAGATAACAGAGACATACAAAACCATCTTCGGAGATTCGCTGATCTCCATCATCCTCTATGGAAGTGCCTCGGGAAGCGATTACCTCCCCGGCAAATCCGATATCAATTTCCTCATCATCCTCTCGGACGATGCCATCGATAATCTGGAGAGCGCCCTTAATGAAGTCTCCCGGTGGAGGAGACGAAAGGTGGCGACACCTCTTTTTATGACAAAGGCATACATTACATCATCTCTCGATTCATATCCGATTGAATTTCTCAATATGAAGAGAAATTACCTCATGGTATACGGTGAAGACGTCCTGGCGGAGATGACCTTCGACCCTCATGACCTGAGACTGCAGTGCGAACGGGAGATCAAGGGAAAACTGCTCCTTTTGCGCGAGGGGTTTCTTGAAACGGACGGAAAAAAGAAAAAAATCAGGGAGCTTATAGGCTCCTCAATCACGGCCTTCATATCCATATTCAGCGGACTTCTTCATCTGAAGGGGGTTGCAATTCCCGATGCAAAAAGAGAAATTGTCGCATTGGTGGCACAGGAGTTTTCCATTGACCAGACCCCCTTCATCAAATGCATGGATATAAAGACCGGGAAAAAGGATTATTCCACCGAAGAAATAAGTCTTATCTTCAAGGCATACCTTGCGGAAGTAAGAAAATTGTGGGAAATAATAGATAAACTCGAAATCTAACAAGGAGGTTTCAGATGGCCAAGGGAAAGAGAAATCTTATTATTGCGATTGCGATAATTGTAATACTTCTTTTATCCTTTTATTCTTTTGTGAAAGGCACCTACAACACCTTTGTCACCCTTGACGAGTCGGTAAAGGCATCGTGGGCACAGGTTGAGAATCAGCTGCAGCGACGATACGACCTTATCCCCAACCTCGTAGAGACGGTCAAGGGATTCGCGAAGCAGGAGAAAGAGGTATTTATCGGGGTAACGGAGGCACGGTCAAAGGTCGGCAGTGCGACAACCATCCCCGATAAGATAAACGCAAACAACCAGCTAACCAGCGCCCTGGGCAGGCTCCTCGTAACGGTGGAGCGCTATCCGGATATCAAATCGAATCAAAACTTTATCAGACTCCAGGATGAACTTGCGGGGACGGAAAACAGGATAGCCGTCGAGAGGAGACGGTACAACGAAACGGTCAAGATTTTTAATATCAGGATCAGGACGTTCCCGTCGAATATGCTGGCGGCTGCCTTCGGCTTCGAAAAGGCAGCCTTCTTTGAGGTACCCGACGCCGCGACGGCCACCCCACAGGTTAAATTCTAATAAAGTTCAACACTCAGACATTCCCCGGTTGGCCAGAAACCGGCCGGGGAATGCCCCCGACTTTCCATCAATGGAAACAAGTCCCATTCTATCGCCTACAGGTCCTTCAGAAGTTTGTTTTCCGCAGAGTTATTGATCATTTCACTGAAAGACTCCATTGTTGCCGAGAGCGTCTCTAATTCGGCCGACATGGTTACGGGGATATTGTCCACTCCCCTCTTCTCCAGGGCCTCGATAACAAATTTTACGGTGAGTGAATTGATATCCCGGGCAGGCTGATAGGCCACTTCCTTGTATTCAGCGGTTGTTACATCCGAGACAATACCGCTCTCTGTAAGTTCATAGAGGATCTGATGCACTAGGCGAATGGGAATTTCCATTTTGTGGGATATCTCGGTAGCCGTGGAGGGTTTTTCGCCCTTCGCAAAATTTACCACCAATAAATGGCAAACCTGAAGTGAAAGGAGCCTCTTGAAGTGGTCGCTTATGTGAAGGGAATCGGGCTCAAATTCATAAGTATCGACATTTTGATGGGCAAAGGCAAATTCCGCACCGAAGAGCACGATGAGCCAGCTCAGCTGCAGCCATATCAAAAAGAGGGGGAGTGCTGCAAAGCTTCCGTAGATAGCGTTATATCTCGCCGCCCCGACCTGAAAGGCGATATAGCCCCACTGAATAATCTGGTACATTGTGCCCGCGATGATTCCCGCCAGCAAACCAGAGGAAAAACGGACCTTCGTATTCGGCATGAAGACATAGATGAAAGTAAAGAGGATCCATATCAGACAGTAGGGGAGCAGTTTCAGTACGAAAAAAATCAGTGGGCTGAAGATTCCCAGAATGGCCACCTTTTGCGTTATCAGCGTCACCTGAGTGGTTATAAATACAGTGAGGCTGCTCGCCATAATGATAAGAATCGGGCAGAGAAGCATGACGGACAGGTAATCGCTGAATCTCCTTCCTAA